>NZ_CAJSYK010000003.1:0-174586 GCF_910574135.1 Anaerostipes faecis
TTCAAGGCATAGCTTCCTCTATGTCCAACGTTTATGCCCTTTTTTGCCAAATCTCTATTCCTGCACGATATTCAGTTTTCAAATTTCAGTTAGAATCTCATTCATTGAGATTCCGAGAAGTTATTGAAATTTGCAGATTATATTGATCCGCCAGCCTGAATGCCTGTTTCATTCCGCAGCTGGCAGGAGAATCAATCAAAATATCGCTTATCTCCAGTACCTGTCTGGCAGCATCTTTCGGTGCGAAGGAGAAGTGCCCCATCTTCAGCATACTCAAATCATTCATTCCATTCCCGGCAGCAAATATTTTTTCTTTTTTTGCTCCGAGAACTTCCATCAAATGAGCTGCTGCCACGTGCTTGCCAGTCTGCTCAGAAGTTACCTCCGTAAAATGTTTGCTGGAATATTCGTATCTTCTCCCCTTCCACAAAGGCAGATTCCTACACTTTTCAAGTATCGTTCTATGATTTGCCGTAAAAGACAGTTTCAAAATATCACCCTGTGCCTGTCCGGCTGAGAAAATTTCTTTTCCCATCTCCTCCTTCACTCCGTGATTCTCGATCATCCAGTTGCTTCTCATTCTGTAGATTCCTTTTTCAGTAAAGATCTGGATACATATTTCAGGCAGATGTTCATAAATAAACTGAATATCATGCAGGATATCCTTCCCTAGTGGCTTCTTCCAGATCAGCCTCTTCCTCTGAAAATCATAAATTCCGGCTCCGTTATAGACGACTGCTGGAAATTTAAGATTCAGTTTTCTGCTGTATTCCTCTAATGCCTCCACAGATCTTCCGGTACACAGGATCAGGCGGCCTCCGGAAGCCTCATAGTCTTTTGCCGCCTGGATCACATCATCATGCAGATGAAAATCATTTCCCACTAAAGTTCCGTCAACATCTGACAGAAACATTGAATAATAATTCATACACACTCCTTTTATCCACTGATAATATTCCTGAACTCTTCTTTATCCACAGCTTTCAGCAGTCCTTGAACAATTTCTGTTCTCCCTGCCTTAAGCACCACCTGTTTCAATACTTCCAGCTCTTCTCTGTCTTCATCATCTACCATAATTTCGGGTATGACGAATAAAAATACCAGCCGGACCATCCTATTCTTATTTACATGCTGCTGCGGTGCCCAGTCAATCTCATGCTCGGATCTGATGCAGACTATGCTGACCTCAGAAATAAAATCCGATACAGCATGAGCCAGTGCGACAGAATTTCCGATCGCAGTGAATCCATCCTTTTCTCTTTTCCACACTTCTTTCATAAGTCTGCTCTTCGTTTTAGAATCTGTCCCACCGGTCAGCAGGCCGCTCAGCTGTTCTATCATTTCTTCCTTCGTGTGGATATCTGCATGTAGCAGAATTTTTTCCTCCGGCATCAAATCCTCTATGTTCATTGTTCTGCTCTCCCTCCTCTCATTAATACATCCAGGGCTTCCTCTCTGGTCTTAGCGGATTTCAGCCTTTCCGTCCTTCTTTTGTCCATCGACAGGCAATATAATTCATGAAGAATCTTCTGCTGTTCTTCTTCTGAACTCGTACACACATCAATCGTGAGTGCAGATGTCTCAGCATCCATATCCAGATATATTTCTGACTTCTCCTGGTACCATAAGTTCACATAGAAACCGGATATCAGCTCCGCTTTACATATCATTTCCCTTTCAGCGTCAGACGGACTTTCCCGGATCATTTCCCCCAGTTTAACGCCTGCACTATTGGTCTCCTGGCTTTTGCAGATATCATATATATAATTCCTGATAGCCTTTATATCCTGTTTGGTCAGAAGTGCGGAAATCATCAGGTTCGGAATATTCCCCGGGTTTACCGGAACTGTGGAGATAATAAAGTCTGTGTCTCCCAGCTCCCTCTCCTTCAGCTTCCGCGAAGAAATCGTATCAATCACACGGATTTTAGGAAATTCCTGTTTGATTTTCTCGCTCAGCAGAAGAGAAGTTCCAAATCCGCTGTGGCAGACTACCAAAACATTGATTCTGGATGACAGCTTGACGATCATTGTCTGATAATATGTAGCAATATTAGCAATCTCATCGAGTCTTATCTTTTTTAGATGAAAACGTTTCCCCACAACCGTACAGGCAATCTTACAAATCCCAAGCATCTGCGGGTACCACTGCTGCATTTCTTCCAGCAATGGATTTGTAATCTGAATATTGTATTCCAGACGGTTCAGCATCGGCCTTATGTGGAGCATCAGTCCTTCCAGTAAGGTTTTTTCTTTAAAGAAGTTAACGCCCATTACGCCGGACATATAATCAGTCAAAGCCATCGCCACCTTTTCACCGATGCTTCTCTTCTGTTTTATCTCTTTTTTTACTCCCTCAATCGTACTCAGCGAGCTTAAATACTGGTATATATAAGTAATCTCTTCCTCTCCAATATTAATTTCGTATTTCTCCCAAATACTCCGGGCAATCTGATCTGCTTTTTGATAAACTCTGTTCCTGTCCGTCTCTGACAAATCATCATTTAGTGAATCCATCTTATTGCCATCCCTGACACGTTTGATGCAGATTAAAATATGAGTAAGAATATTTACATAGTAAATATCATTGATGTCGATTCCCTCTTCTTCTTCCAAACTGACAAGAAGAGATTCCACAAAAATGATTTCTTCCAGCGAAAACACTTCCAGCAGTCCCCGCAGTGTCGGCATATTCAGCCTACATATCCCGTCCGGCTGTATATCGTCATTGAGACCGCCTGCTGTTCCCTCTCCGTTGATCAGTGATGCAATTGCTTCTCTGATATTAATTTCTTCACCTTCAATCCGGGTTCCTTCCACATTCCTGACCAACTTCAAATCAAAATCTGCCAGCCATTTTTCAATCAGCTTTAGATCATTTACAATACTTGCCTTTCCGACATAATATTCCTCTGATAATTTTTGAAGCGATGTAGATTTGCCGGAATGAATCAGCAGATTTTTGAGAATAATGCCCCTCCGCCACTCTACCGAACCGCTGCTGTCTTCCGGTCCATATGCTCCCAAAATGTCTGTCATTTTGATGCGGTCTCTGTTTTCCATATCCAGCAAAATCCCTCTTCCTGTCCTGCCTATGACCTGAATCTTTTCTTCTTCTAAAACCTGCCGTATCATTTTCAAATCATCCTTTAATGTCTTATCTGACACCTTTAATTTGTCGGCATAATAATGAACTGACCTGTAGCAATCCTCTTGCATCATCATCCTTATAAAATTCTTTTGTCTCTTACTTAAACTCTTCATGTTCTCTCCCTCTGGGATGATATCTGATATGTTACCTCTCAGGATTGTTTCCTTCCTCTTTAAACAAACTATATCACCCAATTGTTCTTCTAAAAATACAAAACTCCTACTCTAGCTCTAAGGAAGTTTTAGTACACCAATGAACAAAGTGGGCAAGCCCACTTCATCTCCCCAACCCCTCACTCTTTGAGGGGCTTGGCAACTTTGCGTGCCAGATGCAATTTGCCGCAGGCAAATAATTTCCTTATGCATCTGTGTACAGCCCGCGGAGCGTTTTTATTTCATAGGGAGGGTCGTAGAACTTTCCTATGAAATGAAAAAAGCCTATGCATTTCTGCATAGACTATCTATAACATTTTTCCATTTGCCAAACAATGCACTGCACTACCCCTGGTACATTCTTCCTATTTCTTCGTAAAAAACCGCTTCTGCAGTATCTTCATCTGCAGATAAATAATCTTATCATGTACATTGTGCAGGAACCGGAACAGCTTTCTGGCCTTCACAAGACTTCCTGCGATCCTCACATCCTCGGGAGTTGTCACCTTAATATTGTCATAACTTCCTTCAATGAGCTTTACTTTAACTCTCTGGTCTCCATAATTTTCAAGCACCATACCGTCATCGGTTGCGGTAGTATCTCCGCTGTCCATCAGCTTTTGATAGGCATCATAGATCAGATCAAAATCAAAACATTGAGGAGTCTGGACCTGCCAAAGCTTTCTTCTCGGAGGCGTCGAAACCGCATAAGTGTCATTGTCCACAACCTTGATCGTATCTTTTGAAGGGATGCCAACCACACAAGCTTTATGCCTGCGCACATTGATAATACATTTTCGTATAATATCGGCATTCAGCATCGGCCTCGCTCCGTCGTGAATCAGAACATAGTCTGCCTCCTCAATGCTTCTCAGCCCAAGATAGACAGACTCGTACCGTTCCCGACCGCCGGCTACGATTCTGCTCACCTTTTCAAACTGATACTTGCCTACAATATATTTCTGACAATAGTCGATCTCATCCTCTCCGGTTACTAATATGACTTCATCCACCGGACTGTGTTCAAAGGCTTTCAGGGCATAGTAGATCAGAGGTCTTGACTTAATGATCATATACTGTTTGGGAATCCCGCTCCCCATGCGTTTTCCTTCTCCCGCGCCAAGTACTATGGCTACGATTTTCTCCTTCATGGCATCTCCTAATTATTTATCTCTGGCCGATCTTCAATCCCGGAACCGCATTCAGATCCCAGCCGCTTCTGGCTCCGTTCATATATTCATAATACCCTGCGGCTCCAATCATTGCCGCATTGTCCGTACATAATATGGGTGATGGGTGATAAAATTCAATTCCTGCTTCTCGGCATCTGGCTTGAATCTTCTCCCTGAAAGCTCCGTTGGAAGCGACTCCTCCGGCAATCGCAAGTTTCCGGTATCCAAGATTCTTTGCCGCTTCTACGCCATGGGTACTGAGTACATCCACAACAGCTTCCTGAAAAGATGCCGCCACATCTGCCCGGTTCACTTCTTCCCCCTTCATCTCACACTTATTTAGATAATTTAGTACAGAGGACTTCAGTCCGCTGAAACTGAAGTCATTCGGTGCATCGTCCACTTTTGCCCTTGGAAATTTGATTGCTTCCTTATTTCCTTCTCTGGCCAGAGCTTCGATCTTTGGACCTCCCGGATAACCGAGACCGATGCATCTGGCTACCTTGTCGAATGCTTCTCCGGCAGCATCGTCCCTCGTACGCCCGATGATTTCATAGACTCCATAATCCTTTACATCCACCAGATGAGTATGTCCGCCGGATACAACAAGACATAAAAACGGAGGTTCCAGCTCGTGGTGTTCTATATAATTGGCACAAATATGTCCTTCAATGTGATGAACTCCTACCAGGGGTTTATCTTTGGCAAAAGCAATCGCCTTTGCCTCCGCAACTCCCACAAGCAAAGCTCCTACGAGTCCCGGACCATAGGTAACTGCCACTGCATCGATTGAATCCAGGGTCTCATCCGCTTCGTTCAATGCCTCTCTGATCACATAGTTAATCTTTTCGATATGCTTTCTCGATGCGATCTCAGGTACGACTCCTCCGTACAGCTTATGTAGTTCTATCTGTGATGAAATAATATTGGATTTAACACTTCTCCCGTTCTCCACTACTGCCGCGGCAGTCTCATCGCAGGAAGATTCAATTGCCAGTATTTTAATATTTTTATCCATTGTCTGCTCCCTATTCCTCACAAAAATCCAAAGTAACCGTTTTTCCGTCCTTTCCGGCCTTGGATCTCGGAAAGATCTCTCTGACCTTCCCCATAAATTCCTCTGGTCTTACCAAAGACGGGCTGTAATGGGTCAGCCAAAGCTGACCCACATCTGCCTGTTTCGCAAGCCTTGCAGCTTCATAAAATGTCATATGTTTATATTCTTTTGCCTTTTTCTCTTTGCCTTCTTCTCCATACATGCCCTCACAGATGAACAGATCTGCACCACGGGCATTTTCTGCTATGAAAGGAACAGGCCTTGTGTCCGTACAATAGGTCAGTTTGATCCCTTTTCTGGCTTCACCGAGAATCATATCACTGGTTAAGACACGTCCATCGGCTTCTATCGTCTCACCTTTCTGAAGACGGCTCCAGTACTTCATCGGGATGTCGTTCTGTCTTGCCTTTTCCGGATCGAATTTTCCGGCTCTCGGTATAATCATATTATATCCGTAGCACATAATGTTATGCTGTACACGGAACGCCTCGATCTGATATCCGTCCATAGGGATTATCTGCTGTTTCCCGGACAGTTCCAGAAATTCGATCTCAAATGGCAGATCCGGAGCAATGACCCTCAGAGACTGTACGACCCGCTCCACGCCTTTCGGCCCGATGATCAATAACGGCTCTGTCCGCTCGGCATTTCCAAGAGTCAGCAAAAGGCCCGGAAGCCCGCTGATATGATCTGCGTGAAAATGTGTAAAACAGATAGCATCCAGAGGCTTCACACTCCACCCCCGTTCTTTGATCGCCACCTGTGTCCCTTCGCCGCAGTCGATCAGCACATCATGACCATTGAATCTGGTCATGCATGCCGTCAATTTCCGATATGGAAGAGGCATCATGCCTCCGGTACCTAATAAACATACATCTAACATTTTTCATCCTTTTTCTAAGTCAAGACTTCTTTCTTTTCTTTCACAGAAACCGGTATTTTAAATTTTTTTACCAGTTCATCATAACAGTGTTCGCAAAGGAAAAATTCATGGCATTCCAGATCTTTGCCTGAAAAATATCCCCACTCCTTCTCACCTTTAAAAAAATCTTCCTTCTCTTTGATTGTTCGACCACATAAGTTGCACTTCATCTCATTCTCCTCCTTATAGGTCTCATTATAAGAAGGTTCTTCTTCCGATACTACTGGTAATGACTGGGCCGGCACGTCCCAGCGCATTAAAACAGCGTCTTCCATCGGATTCCGGTAATATTTGGGTCTTCGGCCCTGAACAATAAATCCCTGCTTTTTATACATGCGGATCGCCGGTTTGTTGGATTCTCTCACCTCCAGATAAATGGCGGAGACAAATCTTTTTGCGAGCTCCTCCTGCAAAACACGAACCAGCCGTGCTCCGATACCGAAATTCCGTATGAAAGGCAGGACACCGACTCTGAGCAGTTCTCCCTCGTCTGCCGCCAGCCGGCCTATGACATAACCGCTGACGCGTTTCATATCACGCCACACATATATAAAGTAATCCTTTTGTCTGAAGGCATCCTCGAGCGTGCGGAGAGACCATGGATCTGAAAAACACTGCTTTTCCAGTTCAGCAATCATTGCAAGATCTTTTTCTCTTACCTCAAATATTGGTTTCTTCATGTTTCAGTCGTTCTTCTCTTTCCCTTTCTGCTTGGGATTTCCGTAAATATTCAGGCTCAAAATCATCTGCCGTGACAAACTTTCCCTGTTGGTAATAGATGCCGGCCAGCGCTCCTACAGCACCGGCTCTCTGCCGTCCTGCAAAATCAGGAGCAAAAAAAGCCTTATCACCCATCTGCTTTGAGATCGCTTCCTTATGGACAGGAACCCCATCCCCCAGAAAAATTACCGTATCCTCAAAATCCGTCAGCTGATCCAGCGTATCCTGCATACTCTGGGCGCATTGTTCTTTTATCACAGTAAACTTTCCATGCTCAAAACGGTAAAATCCGGTATAAACCTGATTCCTTCTGGCATCCATAATGGGACAGATGATTCCATGTGCTCCGTACAGCTGAAAAGCCAGACCGTCCACGGACGGGACCGGAATGACCGGCTTGTCAAGAGCCAGACCGAGCCCTTTCACTGTGGCTGCCCCGATCCGAAGCCCGGTAAACGAACCCGGACCCATGGCTGCTGCAATGGCATCCAGTTCAGCCAGTTCAAATCCCACCTGTTTTCTCATCACATCCAGCATGGGAAGCAGTGTCTGTGAATGAGTCAGTTTATCGTTGACCGTATATTCAGCGACCATTACGCCGTCCACAAGGTAAGCAGCCGATGCTACAAGCCCTGAACTATCCAATGCTAAAATCTTCATCTATATCTCCTCAATCTTGATTTCCCGGTAATCAAATCCCCGTTCCAGGTTTTTGGAAATCGTAATCTTCGTATAATGCTCAGGCAGGATCTCCCCAATCAAGTTGGCCCACTCGATCAGGGAAACTCCCTGCCCGTAAATATAATCTTCATACCCGATTTCGTCCATCTCCTCAACGTCCCCGATGCGGTAGACATCGAAATGGTAAAAAGGCAGACGTCCTTCTTCATACTCCTGCACGATCGTAAAAGTAGGACTCTGCACGGGTTCCTCTATTCCGAGACCCTTTGCAAATCCCTGGGTAAAGACTGTCTTGCCTACTCCTAAATCTCCGCAGAGACAGTACACATCTCCAGGTTCGGCCTTTTCTCCCAGCAGAAAGCCTGTACGAAATGTATCCCCATAACTTAAGCTTTCTGTCATACTAAGACCTCTTTGCATACTTTGGAAGCTTTGTACTGGCCGGTACATGCTGGTAAATATAATTCATGATTTCGTTTTTCTGTTCTCCGAGCGCTACATCAGGATAAATAAATGCACTTTGTTTTCCTGTATATAAAATATACATTCCTCTGCTGTGTCTGATCTTAACGATCTGATTCCAAGGAATGACTCCCGTTTGATCTCCCATTGTCACATGAACTCCGTCTTCCTGAAGATCATATTCCGTTTCATTTTGATACATTGGATTCCCTGCAGCCTGTTTCTTTGCCTTCATATATAAAGTAAGCGGTGTGACGATCGTGAAAAGTGCGATCATTAATACTCCAAGCATTGCATAATACATTCCGCCTCCGGCCGCTGTGCCGCGGAATACCATCATAATTCCGACCAGAACACAGATGGCTGTAAAAATTCCCGACTGTCCATTATACGCATGGGTCATAGAGAACTGATACAGATCTTTTGCGGTTAATCTAATATTAAAATTCATCTCTTACTCCTTTATCTTTTATCATTGAATTTATGCTTTTCATCTCGCTCTAGTTTTTAATTATATCATAGTAAAAAGAGTTTTGGTATATTTTTTCTCCCGATGCAAACAATATCCACATGGGAAAATATATGTTTGTGAGAGGAGACGTAAACACATGAGAGCAACAGGAATAGTACGACGTATTGACGATTTGGGAAGGATCGTAATTCCGAAAGAAATCCGCAAGACAATGCATATCAGAGAAAGTGATCCTTTGGAGATATTTACAGAACATGACGGAAGTATCATTCTTAAAAAATATTCTCCGATCGGGGAAATGGGGCAGATAGCAAAACAGTATGCTGAGTCCATAGCTGCCACCCTTCCTCATACAATCTGTATCTGCGATCAGGATTCTGTTATCGCAGCGGCAGGTCCAAATGGAAAAAAGCTGTCCGGAAAGCTCCTGCATGAGCAGGCAGAACAGATCATCATTGACCGCGGACAGTTCAGTGCAGTCAAAGGAGATCAGAATTTTGTTCCAATCATCTCCGATTTCCCTGATGAGTTTACAAATCAGGCTGTGGCTACTATTATTGCCGAAGGAGATGCTATTGGACTGGTCTGTATACTTTCCAATGAAAACAAAATGAATGAACAGGATCTGACCATCGCAAAAATAGGTGCTTCTTTCCTGGGAAAACAAATGGAAGATTAATCGCACCGAAACCGCCGTGCAAAAACTGCCGGCATGCTCACCGCATGTCCGGCAGTTTATTATTAATCCAGGTATTTCTTAAGATATTTTCCAGTATAAGACTGTTTTGCATTACATATCTCCTCAGGAGTCCCCTGAGCAACGACAGTTCCCCCATTGCTGCCGCCTTCCGGTCCAATGTCAATAATATAATCGGCGGTTTTTATGACCTCCAGATTGTGTTCGATGACAATAACCGTATTGCCGCCTTTCGTCAGCTTGCCCAGGATATCTACCAGCTTATGGACGTCTGCAAAGTGAAGTCCTGTGGTCGGTTCATCCAGAATATAGATTGTCTTTCCTGTACTCCGTTTGCTCAGTTCCGTAGCCAGTTTGATTCTCTGGGCTTCTCCGCCTGAAAGCTGGGTGGAAGGCTGCCCCAGGCGGATATAGGAAAGACCCACGTCTCTCAGCGTCTCCATCTTCCGACTGATGCTCGGAATATTCGAAAAGAATTCACAGGCTTCCTCAACCGTCATGTTCAGGACGTCATAAATGCTCTTTCCTTTGTAGAGAACTTCCAGTGTTTCCCTGTTGTATCTCTTTCCCTGACACACTTCACAGGGAACATAAACATCCGGAAGGAAATGCATCTCGATCTTAATGATACCGTCCCCGGCACATGCCTCACATCTTCCCCCCTTTTTATTGAAACTGAACCTTCCTTTATTGTATCCACGGCTCCTTGCGTCCTTTGTCATGGCAAATAAATCTCTGATCTGATCAAATACACCCGTGTAAGTCGCCGGATTTGATCTCGGCGTCCGTCCGATCGGAGACTGGTCAATATCTATGATCTTATCCAGCTGGTCAAAACCTTCGATGTCTGTGTGTTTCCCCGCCTTGATTTTTGCACGGTTCAGCTCTTTCGCCAGTCTCTTATAAACAATCTGATTGATCAGAGAGCTTTTCCCGGAACCGGACACACCGGTCACACAGGTAAAGACCCCAAGAGGGATATCTACATCAATATTTTTAAGGTTATTTTCTCTGGCACCAATCACCTTCATCCAGCCGGTAGGCTTTCTGCGCTCCTCTGGAACCGGGATCTTAATCCTTCCGCTCAAATATGCACCGGTGATGGACTTTTTATTCTTCATTATCTGCTGGGCAGTTCCCTGGGCTACGATCTCACCGCCGTACTCTCCGGCTCCGGGTCCTACGTCCACAATATGGTCCGCCGCCAGCATCGTATCCTCATCGTGTTCCACGACCAGCAGGGTATTTCCCAGATCTTTTAAATTTTTCAGGGCATTGATCAGCTTGTCATTATCTCTCTGGTGCAGACCGATGCTCGGTTCATCCAAAATATATGCCACACCCACAAGACCCGATCCGATCTGGGTTGCAAGACGTATCCTCTGGGCTTCTCCCCCGGAAAGTGTGCCGGTTGCCCTGGAGAGTGTCAGATATTCAAGCCCCACATTGTTGAGGAACCCAACTCTGGCCTTAATTTCCTTTAGAATCTGGCTTCCGATAAACTGCTGGCGGTCTGTCAGTTCCATCCCGTCCAAAAAGGCAGAAATTTCTCCCACAGACATATCACACATTTCCGCAATATTTTTTCCGGCCACAGTCACAGCCAGCGACTCTGCCTTCAGTCTCTGTCCGTGGCACTCCTCACATGGGGTAACTGTCATGTAATTTTCGTACTCCGCCTTCATAGATTCAGAGGATTCCCGGTATCTCCGGCCTACATTTCTGATCAGACCTTCAAAGGAGACATCATAGACACCCTGTCCCCTCTGCCCGGTATAATGAACCTTCACTTCTTTTCCATTTGTTCCGTAGAGAATCACATCTCTGATCTTTTTCGGATAGTCTTTAAAAGGTGTGTTCAGGTCGAATTTATATTCTTTTGCAAGAGCGTCGAGGATCGCCCGAGTGTAACTCTTCTTGTCTGTGCAGGACTGCCAGCCCATCACCTGGATTGCACCTTCCGCAATGCTCAGTTTCGGATCGGGAATCATAAGATCCACATCAAACTCCATCTTATATCCGAGACCGTGACAGACCGGGCAGGCTCCGAACGGATTGTTGAAAGAAAAGCTCCTCGGCTCGATCTCGTCAATGCTGATATCACAGTCGGGACAGGAGAAACTCTGGCTGAAATTCATCGGTTCTCCCCCGATGATGTCCACAGTCATCAATCCATCCGCCAGGTCCAGAGTCGTCTCAATAGAATCTGTAAGTCTCTTTTCAATCCCCGGACGCACTGCCAGCCGGTCCACAACGATCTCAATGTTGTGTTTTTTATTTTTGTCCAGTGTGATCTCTTCCTCCAGATCATAAATGTTTCCGTCCACCCTGACACGGACATAGCCGCTTCTCCTGGCATTTGAGAAAATCTTTTCATGCCTTCCCTTCCTTCCGCGGACAATCGGCGCCAGAAGCTGGAACTTTGTTCCCTCTTTAAATTCCATGATCCGGTCTGCCATCTGGTCTACCGTCTGCCTGCTGATCGGTTTCCCACACTTAGGGCAGTGCGGAATCCCGATCCTGGCGTACAGCAGACGGAAGTAGTCGTAAATTTCTGTCACCGTACCTACTGTGGATCTGGGATTTCGGTTGGTGGATTTCTGGTCGATGGAAATAGCGGGGGACAGACCTTCAATACTGTCTACATCCGGCTTTTCCATCTGTCCGAGAAACTGTCTTGCATAGGAGGACAAAGACTCCATGTATCTTCTCTGCCCTTCCGCATAAATTGTATCGAATGCCAGGGACGATTTCCCGGAACCGCTCAGTCCTGTGAGAACAACGAACTCGTTTCTGGGTATTACTAAATCTACATTTTTCAAATTATGTTCTTTCGCTCCTCTGATCCGAATAACATCCTTCTTCATAGTATCTCCTTACTTATCATAATCTCTGTAAGCAATCTTATATTCTTTCAGTTCATCCCGCAGCGTTGCGGCCTCCTCAAAATTCAGCTCTGCCGCCGCCCTGTTCATCTTCTTGGTGAGCCGTTCAATATTTTCCTTCAGTTCTTTCTTGTTCATAGACTCAATATCCTTTTCATTGGTCTGCTCTGCTTCTTCCTCCTCAGAAATCTTGATCAGATCACGTATATCCTTCTGAATCGTCTGCGGTGTGACGCCATGCTCTTTATTGTACTGATCCTGAATCGCTCGTCTCCGGTTTGTCTCACTGATGGCGGCTTCCATGGAATCTGTCATATTGTCGGCGTACATGATAACATGTCCTTCACTGTTTCGGGCCGCACGACCCACTGTCTGCACCAGAGAAGTCTCTGATCTTAAAAAGCCTTCTTTATCTGCATCCAGGATCGCGACAAGCGTGATCTCCGGAATATCCAGACCTTCTCTCAGCAGGTTGATGCCGACAAGCACATCAAATACGTCCATCCTCAAATCCCTGACGATCTCTGTCCGCTCAAGGGTATCAATATCAGAATGCAGGTATTTAACCCGGATTCCAACCTCCCTCATGTAATCGGTCAGCTCCTCCGCCATCCGCTTTGTAAGGGTGGTAACCAGAACCTTATGTCCCTGCTCTGTCTCTTTATGCACTTCAGATAAAAGGTCGTCAATCTGTCCTTTTACCGGACGCACATCAATCGGCGGATCTAAAAGTCCGGTCGGGCGTATGATCTGTTCTGCCCGGAGAAGTTCATGCTCTGCTTCATACTTGTTCGGCGTTGCGGAAACAAACAGCATCTGATCGATCTTACTCTCAAATTCGCTGAATTCCAGCGGGCGGTTATCCTTTGCCGACGGCAGACGGAATCCGAAATCCACCAGGGTAGACTTCCTGGACTGGTCTCCGGAATACATACCCCCGATCTGGGGCACTGTGATATGGGACTCGTCCACGATCACCAGAAAATCATCCCCAAAGAAATCGATCAGCGTACTCGGCGGTTCCCCTGGTTTACCCCCGGTCAGATGCCTGGAATAGTTCTCAATACCGGAACAGAACCCGGTCTCCCTCAGCATCTCAATATCAAAATTCGTTCGTTCCGCAATCCTCTGTGCCTCGATCAGCTGGTCATTTTCCTGAAAATACTTTACCCTCTCGGCCAGCTCCTGTTTGATATTAACAATCGCCTGCTCTATCTGTTCCTGCGGAACTACATAGTGGGATGCCGGAAATATGGCGAGAAAGTTAATGCTTCTCTTGACTTCTCCGGTGAGAACATCAAATTCCACGATCCTGTCAATCTCATCTCCGAAAAACTCTACCCGGACAGCCTCCTCAAATGTAGAGACCGGAAGGATCTCCAGGACATCACCTTTCACCCGGAAGGTTCCCCGTTTAAAGTCCAGTTCGTTTCGGACATACTGGATATTGATCAGTTCATCAATAACCTGATCCCTGTCCTTCTGCATACCGGGTCTTAAGGAAATCATCATCTCAGAGTAATTTTCCTTGCTTCCTATCCCGTAAATGCAGGAAACACTGGATACCACGATCACATCCTTCCTCTCTATGAGGGCGGCTGTGGCGCTGTGCCTCAGTTTATCGATCTCATCGTTGACGGAAGAGTCTTTTTCAATATAGGTATCTGTGGACGGTACATAGGCCTCCGGCTGATAATAATCATAGTAGGAAACAAAATATTCCACGGCATTATGCGGAAAAAATGCTTTAAATTCACTGTAAAGCTGTGCTGCCAGGGTCTTGTTATGGGCAATGATCAATGTAGGTTTATTTAATTCTTGAATGACATTTGCCATTGTAAACGTTTTGCCTGACCCTGTAACCCCTAATAGCGTTTCAAACTGATTCCCCTGCTTAAATCCAGAAACCAGCTGTTTAATCGCTTCCGGCTGATCCCCAGTAGGCTCAAATTCAGATACCAATTCAAAATGATCCATAAATATACACCTCCGTATATCGTAAAACGGAATAGAAATTCCCATAATTATGATTCCCATTCTCTGAAATATCATACTCTGTGTATCAGCCTTGATTATATCAGACCCCACTAAAAAAGTACAGAACAAATTCGAATGTTTGTTCTGTACTTTAAAATGTGAATATTCTTCACCACCGTATATAAAATCAGACCGCGGATCTCCTGCATCTTCTGCTCCGTCTCATTTCTTCTCTGATTTTGTCGCCGTAGACCGGATCTGATGCTGCCTCCGTTCAATGACATATCGGCAAAATAAGTCAGCTCCTTCTCGTGCAATTCCCTGACTCTGTCCTGCAAAAGCTTTTCTTCCGTAATATCAACAAATACACAGTAAAAATGATGTTCCCCATCCTCTTCCGTGAACAGCTGCGCCTGGATCGAAATCCATACGATCTCACCGTCTTTTCGGATCAGCCTGTTCTCATTGTGGATCGTGTTGCCGCATTTCAGCTGTTCCTGCAGGTTCTCTTTCATCACCACTATATCATCCGGATGGATCACTGCTGCCATATTATTTCCGTTTATAACCGATGAAGTCGAACAACACGTTATTCGCCGCTATGACAGAAAATTTTTCATCAAACCGGCAGCGAAACACGGCGCCGGGGATATTGTTGTAAATATGTATAATCTCGTTCTGTACCGTAACATCAATACAGACCGATATAATGGCATCACGCTCATCTTCTGTCACAACCTTGTATGCCACATCGTGCAGTCATATATAAAAACCGTCTTTTTTCTCATACGGTATTCCAGCGTATATTCATCGCCGTCATCCCTCCTGCAAATGAATCGTTCAAAATCTGCTGGCGCAGGGAAGACAAATTCTCCACCATCAGTGGGCTCACCGCGAACTCCGAAAAATGAATGCACCTCACAAGCCAGCTCTCTCTGGCCTGCTCACAATATCTCCTCACGGGCACGCAGGTCAATGACCTCACTGGCTCTTTTGAGCCTCTTCAGCAAACTTTTCACAGCAAATGGCTTGCCGATAAAATCATCTGCTCCGGCCTCCAGGGCTTTCTCCTCTGCTTCCGGGTCCGGCTCTGAGGAGACAATGACCGGTATACTCTCAAGATCCCTGTCTCTCTTCAGCTACTCTGCCAGCAGCTTTTCAAATTCATGGCACGGCATAGGCTTTGCAAAATAATAGCCCTGCACATAATCGCATCCTGCCTCTTCCAGTCTGGACAGCTGTTCCTTCGTCTCAACCCCTTCTGCCACAACACTCAGATGCATCCATCGCGCCAGACTGATAATAAATTTCAGGATTCCCTGGCTGACTGGCTTGGCCGTTTCGCTCTGGATAAACTGCATATCCAGTTTCAGTATATCGATGGGCAGATTGTTCAGCATGTTCAGTGAAGAATAGCCGCTCCCGAAATCATCCATTTCGATCACAAATCCCATCTCCCTTAAGCGTGCAACGGTGTCTATGATCTGGGAAGGGGTGTCTGTGTATGCGCTCTCTGTGATCTCTAAATGCAGCCTGGAAGGGTGCAGTCCGTATTTTTTCACGGTTCTCTGAAGAATACAGGAAAGATCTGCGTTAAAAATATCTGCCCTGGAAACATTGACGGATACCGGGATTTGAGGATATCCTTTGTCTTCCCATTCCCGAAGCACCCCGCAGGTCTTCTCCCAAACATATTGGTCCATTTTCGTTATAAATCCGTTTTTCTCAAAAAGAGGAATAAAGTTTGCCGGCGACTGAATTCCCCACTCCGGGTGTTCCCAGCGCACCAATGCCTCTGCCCCGGCCAGGGCTCCGTCTATGATCCGGTATTTTGGCTGGAGATAGATCTGAAACTGTTCTTCGGCCAGGGCGTCCTCCATACTGTCCGCGATGGCCTGGTCATGCAGCAGACTGCTGCGCAGTTTATCGTCGTATAACGCAAAATATTTTCCATACTGACCTTTAATACTGCGGGCAGCCAGAAGCGCCCGGCCACACGGTGCAGTATGATCCGGGGTCTGTAAGGCTTGGTCACAAAATCAGAAGCCCCATGAGATAATGCTGCCAGCTCGTCGGACTCTGCATCATTTTGAGTCGTTACGATCACCGGAATTGAGGAATACTCCGGATTCTCTTTCATAACAGACAAAAATGTATACCCGTTCATGACCGGCATGACAATATCAAGAAGAATCAGTGAAATACCCTCCCCATACTGTTTTAATACTTTCAGGGCCTCCTTTCCGTTTTCCGCTTCCAGAACATCGTACTCAGAACCCAGTATCTGGCACAGCAGCTGCCGGTTCAGTTCATTATCTTCCACTACTAATATCTTTTTCTGAGATAGCATACAAATCCCTTTCCTAATGCATCTGTGCACAGCCCAGCGGAGCATTTTTATTCCATGGGAACCCTTATCTTTATCAATTTACAGCAGTTTCTTTTATATCTTGTTCTTCCTGTTGAAACAGCATCTCAAGGCAGTCCAATGTCTGCCTGCACAACTTTCGGAAGAACCTGAGTTCCCTTACCCTGGAAAGATTTTGTGAGTCCGGCGTTGTTTAGAATACTTAACGACCGCCGAACAGTGCTGACAGAGACCTTATAATGTTTTGCCATCTTCGGCAGAGACGGCAGAAAGCTTCTTTTTGCATATATGCCTTTTTCGATATCCCTTATCACACTGCAGACTAAGGTATAGCAAAGCTGCGGTCTTTGCCGGAAAATATTTCACTGAAAAGAAAATGTTTCTGCCTGTTCCAGTTCAAACTCTTTCTGGACTTCGTCTATAAAATCAAACAGTCTTTTTACCAATTTATAAAAGCAGTCCTTAAAATAACCCATCAGCATAACAATACTCTCGGATTTAGATTTTCCCTCAGAATTTTCCTGCGGAATATTTCACGTTTCGTCCTCCGTTAAATATGGAAACTTCAGAAAACGGAGGACCTCCCAATAAAGATTCAGAATCAGACTGTTATCCAGGGCACGCAGTGCCATCAGACAGAACTGGAAGGTGACGGATACCGTATGGTCAGTGTTCTGTTCGGATGAGGATCTGAATTTTTCCCATTCCCCGGCGCTTAACTGATTCAATCTGAGTGCCCAGCACGCTCCAAACAGAAGTTCACTGGACACAAGAAGATCCTGTATTGCCTTCTTTCCCGGTACAAAATATTCGGCGGCACTCCTTCTCTGCATTGCCGGATCTGACTTATAGATCACTTCCGATGCTTTTCTGGCATCAATTTTTATGTACCCCTGTTTTTCCAAAGCCGACAAGCCCACACGGACCGTAGCCGGGGCCATGTGAAATACAGCGCAGATTTTCGATATCGACGGCAGATTATGAAAGACTCTGCAGTTCTAAACTCTGCTCATATATATATTAATAATTTTTATCACAGTTCTGATCCAAAGGCAAATAAAAAGACCCCCAGGGCAATACTGCCCAAGAAGTCCTCTTAATAGTCTATACCCTGTCAGTGAAGGGATCAGCAAAATCACAATCAGTTCCACTAAGGTAAATCCATCCTTTTTCGCTCTCATGCTTTCGTTGCTTTTCCGGCTCCTGTAAAATTTTATTTCTTCAGCTTCTTCTTTAAAAGCTGCTGTGCTTTTAAAAGCTGTTCATCCACTTTTGTCTTGGTGTCATCTTTTATGTTTATATTAGGTTTTATCCCCTTCTTATGGATATTGGCTCCTGAAGGCGTATAATATGACGCATAGGTTAATTTGGCATAGGAACCGTCTCCCAATTTAAAGAATCCCTGCACAATCCCTTTTCCGAAGGTCTTTTCACCTACTAAGGTTCCCCTTTTATGATCTTTGACAGCTCCTGACAAGATTTCAGAAGCGCTGGCGCTCTCTCCGTTCACAAGGACACAGACCGGAACCTTTACCGACTGCTCTGCATCTGAACGGTATACCTTTTCCTTGCCCTGTTTATCCTTTATAGACACAATCCTGCCTTCACCAAGCAGTTCGTCGCAGATATCCACAACGGAATCCACCAGTCCGCCCGGATTATTCCGAACATCCAGAATCAAAGCCTTCATTCCTTTGTTCTGCAGCTGTTTTATACCTTTCTTAAATTGGCCAACGGTCACTTCATCAAATTCAGAGATAGACAAATAGCCAATACTGTTATCAAGCATTTTTGTCTCAACGGTCTGAGTCACAACTTTTTTTCTCGTAATTGTGTAGTTTTTTGCTTTCTTCTCCTTTCCGCGCAGAAAAGAAAGTTTTACCTTAGTGCCTTCTTCTCCTTTTACTTCTGCCACGACTTTATCCAGATCCTTGTCACCGACAGATTTGCCGTCCACCTTGATCAGAACGTCTCCGGCCTTGATTCCTCTTCCATCACTTGGACCTCCCTTGATGACCCTGATCACCTTTATCTCACCTGTGACAGTATCCTGGGAAAGATAAATTCCTACACCTGAAAATACACCGTTCGTCGCTTCCATCAGTTCTTTAAATTCACTCTCTGAATAATAAGTGGAATATGGGTCTCCCAGACCTGCCAGATATCCTTTATAAGCGTAATTTTCCAGCTGCTCCTGATCCACATCGCCGGTATAATATTGATCCACGGTCTTTTTAAGGCGCTGAAGTTTATTTGCTATCTCCAGATTTTCCCCCGATACCGAATACGTCCTGTATAAAAGGAATCCCTCTCCGAGAGAGATCACAAGAAGAATTGCGATCAGGATTTTTGAGAATTGTTTTTTCATATCGACCTCCACGTCCGGATATCTCTTTATAAATAAAGAGCATCCTCCAAATATGTGTTCCATTATAACACTGAGAAAAAGCCGCTACAACCCTCAACTAATTAGCAATATATAAACTTAACCGCCGTATCCGGCTAATTTTCTCAAAAGAAAAACCATGATTTTTCATCATGGCTTTCTTAAACTCTGCATTTACTTTAATTTTTATTCCATGATTGCCTGCTTCGGGGACGTTACTTCTGTCTGCTGCCTCAGATTTACAGGCGGGACAGTACCGGCCCCTGTAACAGCCCTTACACAATGTATGACCGTTGATTATTCTGGACTGCAGCGCGATACCCGCGTCCGTCACAACTGCGTTCTGCCAAAAATTCATGTTATACCCTCCTTACTTCATAATTTTCATACTCTATGGAAACTATAACATGATGCAAACGGACAATGTGGGCAAATAAAGTATCGTTGCATAGCTTCTTTTGCTAAAGAAATACTTATCCGGCAGATATTACGTCCATTTTGTACATGATTGGAGTGAGGCATTCTAAGAGCCGAACGGAAATCACGTACAAAATGTCAAACTATGCCCATCATCCCCATCGCCACAACAACAATGGTTGCCACAATGGGAATCACACAAGTAACCATGCCGATATCTGCATAAGATTTTTTATGTGTCATTCCTGCTACGGCCAGCAGCGTGATGACAGCTCCGCAGTGGGGCAGAGAATCCAGTCCCCCGGATGCGATGGAAGCGACACGGTGGAAAGCGCCTGGATCAATGTTCAAAGATGCAGCCATTTCCATATATTTCGGCCCCAATGCTTCCAGCGCGATGCCCATGCCTCCGGAGGAAGATCCGGTAGCTCCTGCCAGAAGTGTTACAGCCAGCGCCTCCGAAATCAGAGGGCTTGCTTTGATGCCCAGGACAGCCTTTGTAAGTACGGCAAACCCGGGAGCAGCCTTTACCACTGCTCCGAATCCCACGGCTGCAGATGTGTTCATAATCGCCATGACAGATCCGTTGGCACCTTCACTGACAGCGCCGATGATATCCTTCAAATTTCGAAGATTTAACAGGATAGATGCGGCGATCCCCAAAAGCAGGGCGATGATGATAGCGTAAGTGGACTTCTTATCTTCCGGAAACGCTATCCACATTGGCAGGATATTCAGCGATGCGACGACGATCAGCAATGGCACGACCGACAGCAGTGGATTGGGCAGATCCTCTGAAGTACTCTCCTTTATATTGTCAGGTTCATCAAAGTGCTCTCCCGCGGCAGTCATTTTCTTTGCGCGGTAAGACAGCCACAGATATCCTCCCACGAGCATGACAAGTCCCCCTGCGATTCCCATGATAGGTCCTGACATTGCGTTGGTTCCGAAATACTTTGTGGGAATAATATTATTCAGCTGGGGATTCCCAGGAAATGCGGTCATGGAAAATGTGAATGCGCCGCAGGCAATGCAGCCTGGGATCAGCCTTCTCGGAAGGTCGGCCTCCCGAAATAAGGATACGGCAATCGGATAAATGGCAAACACAACTACAAACAGTGAAATGCCACCGTAGACCAAAATACCACAGCTGATAATAACAGCCAGGATTGCCCTCTGTGCTCCGATCATTGAGGATAATTTTTTCGCCACAGAATGGGCTGCCCCCGTAACTTCCATTGCCTTTCCGAAAATTGCTCCCAAAAGGAACATTGGGAACCAGGATTTGGCAAAGTCCACAAGCCCCTGCATATAAGTGTCTGTGTATGCAGGCAGCAGAGAAAGTCCCCCGGTCAGCGCCACAACCATGGCGGATACCGGAGCTACCCAGATAATTGAATATCCCTTGTACGCCAGGAACACAAGCAATGCGAGCCCTAAAACAATTCCAACCATACTATCTGCCTCCGATCTTTAATGGGGTGTTGTCAAAAATATCTGCATCCATCTCTTTTAGATTTCGGGAAATCAAAGGTTTGAAATCCATCTTGTCTAAAATGTGCTTTTCGAGATCTATTCCAGGTGCTATCTCAATCAATTCCAGGCCGCCTTCCGTCAGTCTGAACACCGCCCGTTCCGTCACATACAGCACATTCTGTCCTGTCTGCACACCATACTCTCCACTGAAGGTGATCTGCTCCACCTGGTCCACAAACTTGGTAAACTCTCCGTCCTGTACGATCTGAAGTCCCCGGTCTTTTACTTCGATCAGCGACTTTCCGGCCGTAAATGTACCGCAGAAAATGACGTTTTTCGTATTCTGTGAAATGTTTACGAATCCTCCGCAGCCAACCATCCTGCCGTTAAACTTGCTTACATTAATATTTCCTTTGGCATCTGCCTGTGCAAGCCCGAGGCAGGTCAGGTCAAGCCCGCCGCCGTCATAGAAGTCAAACAGATTGGGCTGGCCGATCAGTACTTCTACATTGGCTGCGGCTCCGAGGCTGTGTCCTCCCTGAGGCACTCCTCCGATCGCCCCGGCCTCGATGGTCATTGTCAGACGGTCTGCAATCCCTGCTTCCAGGGCGACGGAAGCGACACCCTCCGGCACTCCGATCCCCAGATTGATCGTAGTATCCAGCTGAATCTCTTTCGCACACCGCTTTGCGATGACCTTCCGTATTCCCATTTCCATAGGCGCAATGCTGTCAGACGGCACTTTCACTTCCCCCGTAAAAGAAGCATCATAGTCTAATATACAAGTCATCCGATGATTTTCCGGTTTGGCCTTTACCAATGTATCTACCATGATTCCCGGGACATATACATCTCTTGGGTCCAAAGTCCCCTCTTTTGCCACCTCTTTTACCTGACCGATCACGATCCCTCCGGAATTTTTAGCTGCCTCAGCGATATGGAGTGTTTCCAAAAGCACCCCTTCTTCCTCGACCGTCATATTGCCTTTCTCGTCTCCCACCGTCCCGCGGATAATGGCAGCGTCCACAGGAATGGAACGGTACAGAAGATATTCTTTCCCTGCTGCCTCCATAACCTCCACAAAGCTCTCGCTCCGGGCAGCCTGGTTCATCCGTCCGCCTTCCACTCTTGGATCTGCAAATGTCTTTAATCCCACCTGAGTCAGCACCCCGGGCTTGCCCCCTGCAATGGCCCTGAATAAATGTGCAACGACACCCTGCGGAAAATTATAAGCCGCGATCTTATTCTCATTGATCATTCTGCTCAGCTTCTTTGCCAGTCCCACATGCCCGGCAATGATCCGTTTGACCATTCCTTCTTTCGCCAGATGGTCCAGGCCGAAATCTTCTTTGAGGGCTCCTCCGTCTCCGCAGCCTGATCCAAACAGGAGCGTCAAATCTTTTGGATGTCCCTCCTCCTCGTAGCGTTTTCCCAAAGCCTTTGCTATTTCTTCAGCGAAACCGAACCCAAAGGCAAATCCGTTGAACGCTACCGTGTCGCCGTCTTTGATCTGTTTTACTGCCTCTTCTGCACTGCTTAATTTTGACATGCTGTATCCTCCTTATGCTCCGGTGGGATAACGGTTGCTTCCCCTTCCACGACAACCTTGCCTTCCTGGTTGACACAAGTAGTGGCGATTGTGGCGATCGTAAACTTGGGTTTTTCTTTTAATTCCTTTACCCTCAAATTGGCTGTGACTGTGTCTCCGATCTTCACAGGTCCCGTAAACTTCAGCGACTGGCCCAGATATGTGGTACCGGGTCCCGGAAGCTTCATGGCAATGGCCGCCGAGATGACTCCGGCACTGATCATCCCGTGTGCTATCCTTTCTTTAAATACCGTACCTTTCGCATAGTCATCATCCAGATGCAGCGGATTTTTATCCCCCGTCACCTCTGCAAATGCCAGGACATCCTCATTGCTGATTTGTTTACAAAAAGAACATTCATCTCCGACTTTTAATGAACAATTCCCCATTGATTACTCCTTCCCTGATGCAATTCATTGATTATCTTGTATAATTACTTCTATAAATCCATTATATATTTGGTTGATTCTCACAGTAAAATATATAAAATTCATAGACGGCATGAAAAAAAAGAACTAAGCCTGTATTCTATCTCAGGTTTAGTTCTTTGCAATTTCTTTATTTAATATTCCCGTGTTTTTTTACATACGTCTGAAAATGTCTGATAGGATTTGAAACGTATTTGTCCTTTCTTATAATCAATGCTATATCCCATGGAAACTCCGGTTCTGTCAGTGTAAGAATTTTTATTTTATCTGAATTAAAACGGGATAAAATCGGCCGCGGAAGGATGGCCACTCCCTGGTTCAGTGAAACCATCTCGGCTATGAAGTCCCATTGGGAGCTCTCCATGACGATGTTCGGTTCAAAACCCGACATATGGCACAGCTCCCTGGTCCGGCTGTGGAGCATAAACGTCTTGTCAAGCGAGATGAACTCTTCATTTCTCAATTCCCGGAAGGCTGCTTTCTCACGGCCTGCGAGAGGATGATCCGTGCTGACCGTCAGCACATTATCCGACTTAAATACAGGAAGGATATGAAAATCGTCCGAGGCAAAAGGAAGTATGACTACACCAATGTCAATCTCTCCGGACTGAACCTTCTCTTTCACAGTATTTGCTCCCTCTTCCGCAATAACAAGACGGATTCCCGGATAGGCTTTCCGGAACCCATGGATAATAGACGCAAAATAAATGGTACTGATCACCGGAGGTATCCCCACCGAAATTTCTCCGTTCTTTGCATTGATACAGTCTCTTAAATGCTCCATCTGGTTATTGATGTTCTCCAGCGCGTCCCTGCCTTCCTGGTAGAGCATCCTGCCCTCCGGCGTCAGGCAAAAACGCTTTGCAGTCCGGTCAACAAGCTGTACATCCAAATCCTCTTCCATGGCTTTTATCGTCTTGCTCAGCGCCGACTGGCATATGAACAATTCATTTGCGGCAGTGGTAAAATTTTGATTCTTTGCCAGTGCGACAAAATAAGTCAGCTGTTTTAAATTCATACTCCACTCCTTTCCCATGATATCCCTTTAAATCAATTATACTATGAAATTTTCATATATTAAAAGAACAGGGGTATGACTTTTTTTCATACCCCTGATTCCACAGTTCCTGTCACATATAATTCATCGGATTCACATAGCTGCCGTTTTTCTTTACTGCAAAGTGAAGATGCGGCCCGGTGGACATGCCGGTGGAGCCGGATGATGCGATCTTCTGCCCCCTGCTGACCCTCTGTCCGGCTGAGACTTTCAGAGAAGAATTATGCAGATACAGCGTTTCCAATCCGTTTCCGTGGTCGATCTTCACCCAGTTTCCGTTATACGGGCTGTATCCTGCCACTTCCACAGTGCCGCTTCCCGCTGCTACTACCGTGGAACCCTTTGGCGCTCCGATATCAATGCCTTCATGGAATTTCGTTCCCCCCTGGACCGGATGTGTCCGGTTCCCAAACGGTGAAGTGACTGTATGGCAGGACGGGACCGGCCATGTCAGTGAAGAAGAACTGCCCCCGGGTTTGGAACTTCCGGACGAAGGACTGTTCCCTGCGTTTCCTCCGGACGGCTTGTTTGCGACAGTATCGTAGTAATCTATGCGGTCCTGATACTTCCGCATCAGATCCTTGTTGGAAGCAATCTTCTGCTGGAACTGTATCAGCTTCGATTTCTTACTGTCGGCCAGGCTGACGATCTTGGCCTCTTCAGCCTTCGCCTCATTCGTCACAGTTTTAATCTCCTTGTAGCTTTCTTCCAGCTTTTTTGAAGCTAAAGCAATCTTGTCCTGAGTCTTTCTGAGCTTGTAAAACATGTTGTTGTCATAATTAGAGATCTTTGATACATAGTCAAGCCTTGTCAGAAACTCATTGAAAGATTTCGCCTGTACGATGACGTCAATATAACCTGTGTTCCCGTTTTCGTAGAGATACTTTATCCGTTTGCTCATAATCTTATATTGCTTCTCTTTAGATGCCTTTGCCTCACTGAGCTTTTCTTTTGTATCACTCACCTGCTTCTTCGTTTCGTTCAGCTTTTTTTCCAGCTTGTCCGCTTTATCGGAAGCCTTCTCGATCTTTTGATCCATGGCCTCGATTTCCTTTTCCATCCCGGAAACCTTCTTTTCCAGCTCCTTGTTTTCCTCTTCTTTTTTCTTTGCCTTATTCTTCAAGTCTTCTGTCTTGCTGTCAGCCTTCACTGCCAATCCCGGCATACTCCCAAAACAAAGACATACGGCCAAAAAAAATGCTATTACACCAAAATATTTTCTCTTCATAGGAATCCTCCTACACTCTAAGGTATTTGCGAATCGTAAAGCTGCTTCCGAGACAGCCGATGCCAAGCCCCACTAACAGAGACGCGGGAATCAGATAAATCATGATCTGATTTACGGGAACAAACTCCATAAAATTTGTCAGCACATGAAATTTGTCTATAATATAGTTGACAATCACCTTATATCCTATATAAATGACGCCCATCGGGATCAGGGAGCCGACGATCCCGATGACGGCTCCCTCCACAATAAATGGAGCCCTGATAAACCGGTTGGTGGCACCGATCAGTCTCATAATGGCGATCTCTTCTTTTCTCACCGCAATACCGATAGAGACGGTGTTGCTCACGAGGAAGACCGACACAAGCAAAAGAATCAGGATAATAGCCCCTGCTACGTAGGCTCCGAGGAGATTTGCTTTGGAAATACCCTCTGCTGCTCCTTTCGCATACTCTACTTTTCTGACTCCGTCCAGGCCTTTAAACTGCTTGACCATTTTTCCGTGATACTTTACGTCTTTTAGCATGACTTCATAGGAGTCCGATTCATTTAATGGGTTCTTGCCCTCAAATCCCTCCAGAAGATCTTCATTATTCTTGAATACTTCTTTTTTATACTTTGCCCACGCTTCTTCCGCCGATACATACCGGACAGACTGGACTTCTTTGTAAGATTTGATTTTCTTTCCGATGGCATACTTCCCGCCCTCCGGCAGCTTTTCATCGAAGAATACGGAAATGGTCACTGAATCTTCTGCCTGTTTTACCGTAGCCCTTACATTGAGGAGCACGGAAAATGTCACTCCCAGAAGGAAAATACAGGCCATGATCGTCCCTACCGTTGCCAAAGAAAATATTTTGTTTCTGAAAATGTTTTTCAGCCCTTCTTTAAATCCATAGGCCAGCCGTCTAAATATCATATGTACCGCCTTTCTCATCGTGATGGATTGCTCCCTCATTCAAGGCGATTACCCGTTTTCCCATCTGGTTTACAATTTCTTTATTATGAGTTACGACAATCACCGTCGTTCCTCTCTTCTGGATTTCCACCAGAAGCTCCATAATTTCCTGTGCATTCTGCGGGTCCAGATTCCCCGTAGGTTCATCCGCCAGCAAAAGCGCCGGGTGATTGACCAAAGCTCTGGCAATGGCGACCCTCTGCTGCTCGCCTCCGGATAATTCGTCCGGCAGGGCCCTGAGCCTGTTCCCCAGCCCCACCAACTCAAGGACGTTCTGCACCTGCCGCTTCATGGCTCTTTTAGGCACCTCGATCACCTGCTGTGCAAACGCCACATTCTCATAGATACTCCGGTCCCTAAGCAGCCGGAAATCCTGAAAAACAACGCCGATCTGTCTCCTGAGATACGGGATCTGCCGCCGCTTCATCTTCTGGTAGTGATAACCGTTGACGACGATGTCCCCGGAGGTCGCTTCCAGTTCTTTTAGCAGCAGCTTGATCAGTGTCGTCTTGCCGGACCCGCTCTTACCCACTATGAAGGCAAATTCCCCTTTATTTACCTCCAGTGACACGTTGTACAGCCCTATGCTGCCTTTTTGGTACTCTTTCGTCACATTCTGCAGTGTAATCATAGAAATAACTCCCCTCTCACACGCTTATCCAAGTGTATTCATATGCTTCATATACTGTACGACCATCAGAGCAATTTTAAAAGCAATGGCATCCTCAAAATTCCTCAGGTCCAGGTTTGTGCTTTTCTGTATTTTATCCAGGCGGTACACAAGAGTATTTCTATGTATATACAACTGCCTGGACGTTTCGGAAACATTCAGATTGTTCTCAAAAAACTTATAGATCGTTGCCAATGTCTCATCGTCGATCTCCTCCGGAGAATAATCCCCAAACACCTCTTTTATGAACATTTTGCATAGCGGCAGGGGCAGCTGATAGATCAGCCTTCCGATGCCCAGCTGGTCATAGGCTACCACCTCTTTGTTTTCATAAAAAATCTTATCTACCTCAAGAGCGATCTGTGCCTCTTTGTAAGACCGGGACACATCCTTGATCCCCTTGGCTATGGTCCCGACAGCAATTCTTGCGTCATTGATCCCGACACTTTTCAGGTTTTTCAAAAGCTTCTCAGCCGTCTTGACAAATTGCTTTGACTGAGCATTTACACAGACTTCCTTCACCAAAACGATGCTTTTTTCATCGACGGCGGCAATAAAGTCATCATCTGTAGTATTCTCCAGCGACTTCACTGTCTCCACCAGATTTTGATCTTTGCCGTAGGCAGCTTCGATCAGATAGGCAACTCTTGTGGCCTCAATATCGATATTCAGCTTCTTGGCCCGGTTATAAATATCCACCAGGAGAAGATTATCGAGAAGGAGATTTTTTATAAAATTATCCTTGTCAAACCTCTCTTTATAGGCGACAAGCAGGCTTTCAATCTGAAATACCGCCATCTTTGCCACCATATACATGCTCTCACTCTCTCCGTCAGCTAAAAGCACATACTCCAGACGTTTGTCGTCAAAAATTTTAAAATACTGCTTGCCGCCCACAACCTGGCTCTCGGCCACGGAATTGATGAAGCCCTTCAGTGTGTCTTCGTCCTCTGCCTCCGTCTCCTTTGTTTTCGCCAGAATCTTTCCGTTTAAATCTATCACATACAGATCCACGTTGGAAATACTGTGGATTCCATCTAATGTCTCCTGCAGGATTTGATTTGAAATCATATTTACACGCCCTTTCTTATTACCGACCTTTTCTAATACTATATAGCAAAATATACAAAAAAAAAAGAGAAAGATAGTAACTTTTTTATTTTATTGTGTATAATCCACAAACCCCTCCCCTATTGTCTCTCTTGTGTCAGATATAATCACAAATGCTTTCGGGTCTGTTTCCATGACGATTTTCTTTAACACAGGCACTTCCTTCTTTGATACGATGCACATCAGAGTCTCTTTACTCTGCCCGGTATAGGCTCCCATAGAAGAAAGCTTGGTCACTCCGCGGCCCATGCGGAACAAAATCTGTTCCGATATCTGTTCCTGATGCCGGCTGATCACAAACACCAGCTTGGAAACCTGGAAGCCTTCGACCACACTGTCTGTGATCTTCGTGATCCCATATATGACAAGAAGCGCAAAACTTGTTTTCTCGACTCCGAAAATAAAAGCGCCGAACAGTACGATCGTGCCGTCCAGCATACCAAGAAGCATGGGAATGCTCATATGCGGAAATACAACGTGCAGCAAAAACGCCAACAGATCCGTTCCCCCCGTGGACGTCCTTTCTTTCATCACCAGCCCCAGCCCGATCCCCATCAGGATGGCCCCCAGAATCAGATTGACATAAAAATCTTTCGGAAAAAATGAGAATCTGGGCAGCACGCCTAAAAAGACGGTCAGCATAATATCGCTGCATATAGTTCTCAGCATAAATTTTCTTGTCTTATAGCGGAATGCAAATATAAAAAGAGGAACATTCAGCGTAACGTTCGTCATCCACAGAGGGATGCCCCACAGCTTGTCAAAGATGATCCCAAGGCCGCCGAAACCGCCTGTGACGATCCCGAACGGCTGGAATACTGTATTGGTAGCTGCCGCCATGCAAAATGTTCCGATAATAATACTAAATGCTTCTTTTCGTTTCACCGGACGCCTCCTAACATAAACATCATCGTTAATGTTAGTATGGCCTCTTTTAAACCCTTTATTCTGCCCTGCTAAATATCATCGTTGGTTCCAAGGATGATGCAGATCTGTGCACCGCTGTCAACACTTCCGACCTCAATGATTGGATTTTTGAAATACTTTTTCAGGTCTTCGCCCATACCCTTTTTCGCAACTATGATCTTTGTGTCGGTCAGAGTTCCCTGTCGGTTCGTCTTGATGCTTCCAATCGTGAATCCGTCTCCCGAAAGCTTGTCTTTCCAGCTTCCGGCAAGACCGCTGATCCTCGTGGAGTTCTGGATCTCAATAGAGATTCCCTTTGAAGATACTTCTGTCTCTTCTTTCTTTTCCGTCGTTGTTGTTGTTTCCTTTTTTGTTGTTTTTTCTGAACCGGATGATTTCGGAACTCCCCCGTTTTCTGAGAGAAGCTCATCAAACATCTCTTTCGTTTTCTTTGTATCCAGCTTAAAGCTTTCCCCTTCGTCGGTACCGGTAAGGATCAGATAGGTAACGTCCTTGGCGCTGACCTCATGCATCCTGCTCAGATTGTCTTTGATGCTGTCATATGACACATTGCTCTTTGCATAGCTGCCATAATAATCTTTCGCAAACTTTTTATAGTCGTTTAATGACTTCTTGTTGATACTCTGCGCTATTTTAACCGTCAGTTCCCCGACCAGAGCGATGTGCTCATTCTCGTCGCTGAACTGGCTGCTGTCAAGGATCATTCCCAGTGCCTGGTTCCCATTGATCGTGTTATTCCCCGCAGGAATATGGACCAGCATCTTGTTCTGGTCTTTGTAAGCCACTTCTTTTTCGAGATCCAGTTCTACTTCTCCGGCATTGTTCACTGCCTTTGTGAAGTTCTTCTGTGACAAGCTCTCATAGCTGCCAATGGTAATTCCCAGAGTCTTTTCCACCTGTGCCTTGATGACTTTGATGTCTTTGACCTTCTCTGCCAGCTGCTCGACAGTCGCTGTCTTCGTGTCTCCGCCCATGGCTTTGACTCCGTCGTTGTCCAGAGTCAGTATGGTGTCCTTTCTGATCGGTACAAAAACCATCTGTTTATCCTTGTTATGATAGATGCGGATCGATAAGGCATCTTTTACTCTGATCAGAGAGATATCCACCCTTTCCTGGCTCTCTGCCTTTAACGCCTCCGCTATTTTATCTTTTTTGTCTTTTTTAAATCTATTCAGAAAAAATGCTTTACTCCCTGCAAAAGAACCGATACCTACCGCAGCTGATAATACGATGACTACCAATATGCGCAGGATGATCGCCCCGGCTCCTGCTTTTCTCCTTGCTCTTCTGGCCATTTCTCATGCTCCTTCCCTTGAAACTCCGTTCAGTATACCAAATAAATCGATTTATTTCAACAAAACTATATGCTATACTCTCCTTAAAGTTTTCTTAAATCCAGGAGGAGAAGCTATGAATACAGTACTCATCACAGGCAGTTCCAGAGGCATCGGCAGAGAAACAGCTCTGGTCTTTGCCCAAAACGGCTGGAATGTGGCAATCCACGGTTACCGTCATCCCGAATGCCTCGCATCCCTAGAACAAAACATCAAAAGGTTCGGCGTCCAATGCCTTTCTTTTACAGGTGATATATCCAGTTCCTCTTTCGTAGACCGGATGATCCGGGAGACAATCTCTCATTTTGGAAAACTGGACTGCCTTGTAAACAATGCAGGAATTTCCAGAGTGGGCCTGTTTACTGATACCACCGAAAAAGACTGGCAGGAAATATTCCACATCAATGTGATGCCGATGTTTGCCTCCTGCAAAAGTGTCCTCCCTCATATGATCCGCCGGCAATCCGGTACGATCCTCAACGTATCATCCGTGTGGGGTGACACAGGCGCCTCCTGTGAGGTGCTGTACTCTGCCGCCAAAGGCGCCGTCAACACGTTTACGAAAGCCCTGGCCAAGGAGGTTGCACCCAGCAATATCTCCGTGAACGCAGTGGCATTCGGCATGATCGACACAGAAATGAACTCCGGATTCACCGAAGAAGAAAAAGACATGATCCGGCAGGAGATACCGGCAGACCGGATTGCCGATCCCAGGGAAGCCGCAGAAATGATCTATCATACCTGCACCGCACCCCGGTATCTGACGGGAGAGGTCATCACCTTCTCCGGAGGCTGGTAAATTAAGACTCTCGCATGGAAAGCTGTATTCTCTTCTTCTCCTGATCCACACTCAGTACGGTCACTTCCACCACATCGCCCACGCTGACCACTTCCAGAGGATGTTTCACAAAATGGTCGGCCATCTGGGAGATGTGCACCAGCCCGTCCTGATGGACTCCGATGTCCACAAAGGCTCCGAAGTCGATGACATTTCTCACAGTGCCTTTCAGCTTCATCCCTTCCTTCAGGTCCTCCATCTCCATGACGTCCGTCCTTAAAATCGGTTTCGGCATATCCTCTCTCGGATCACGCCCCGGCTTCTCCAGTTCTTTCACAATATCCCGGAGTGTGATCTCTCCCACTCCCAATTCCCCGGAAAGTTTCCGATAATCCGTAATCTTTTTCCCTATGTCCTGAAATCCCTGGCTGGAAAGCTCTTTTACCGAGTATCCCAGCCTCTGTAACAGCTGGTCAGTTTCTTTATAAGTCTCAGGATGCACTCCGGTGGCATCCAGCGGATTCTTTCCTCCCGAAATCCTCAGAAAGCCCGCGCACTGCTCATAGGCTTTCGGTCCCAGCTTGGCAACTTTTAAAAGTTCTCTCCTGCTGGTAAATTTCCCGTTTTCCTCCCGGTAAGAAACAATATTTTTTGCCACCGTCCTGGAAACACCAGACACATATTCCAGCAGCGAAGCAGATGCCGTATTCAAATCCACGCCCACCTTGTTGACGGTTGACTCCACGACTCCTGCCAGAGCTCCGGAGAGCTGTTTCTGGTTCATATCATGCTGGTATTGTCCCACACCGATCGCTTTCGGCTCGATCTTTACCAGTTCCGAGAGCGGGTCCTGAACCCTTCTCGCAATGGAGGCTGCGCTTCTCTGACCCACATCGAAGTTCGGAAATTCCTCCGTCGCCAGTTTGCTCGCAGAATAGACCGAAGCACCGGCTTCATTGGTTATCACATACTGTACCGGTTCTTTTATCTCTTTTAAAAGTTCCACTACAATCTGTTCTGATTCCCTGGAGGCAGTCCCGTTACCTATCGAGATCAGCGTAATCCCATATTTTTTGATCAGTTTTTTTACTGTCTTTTTGGCCTCTTCCACTTTGTTCTGAGGCGCCGTCGGATAGATCACCACCGTGTCCAGGACTTTTCCTGTCGAATCCACCACAGCCAATTTACATCCCGTTCGGAACGCAGGGTCCCATCCGAGGACGACCTGTCCCGCGATGGGCGGCTGCATGAGGAGCTGCTCCAGATTTTTGCCGAAAAGCTTGATAGCCTCCGTCTCTGCCTGTTCCGTCAATTCATTTCTGATCTCCCTTTCGATGGAAGGTGCGATCAGCCTCTTATAACTGTCCTCGATCGCTTCCAGCAAATATTTTGTAGTGGGATGCTTCTGCTTCTTCACCACATTTCTGACCAAATAAGCCGCGATCTTTTCATTGTCAGGCTCGATCTTTACAGAAAGGAACCCTTCTTTCTCCCCGCGGTTCATAGCCAATATCCTGTATCCGGCGGCTTTTTTTACCGGTTCTTCAAAGTCATAGTACATCTCATAGACAGATTTCTTTCCATGCTTTTTAGCAGCGGACAGAATCCTTCCATGTTCTTTATAGGATCTTCTGATCCATTCACGGTATTTGGCATCATCCGAGATCATCTCCGCGAGAATATCTTTGGCTCCCTGGAGGGCATCTTCCGGTGTCTCTGTTCCTTTTTCCGGATCAATAAACTTTTCAGCCTCTCTGGCAGGATCGTCAGAAGCCTGTAAAAAGATCAGATCAGCCAGAGGTTTTAGTCCCTTTTCTCTTGCGATCATGGCTCTGGTCCGCTTCTTCTGCTTATACGGCCGGTACAGGTCCTCCACAGTGACTAAGGTCACCGCCTCCTCAATCTGCTTTTTCAGCTCCTCACTCAGCTTTCCCTGCTCCTCAATGCTCTTTAAAACCGCATCCTTTCTGTCCTGAAGATTTCTTAAATATTTCAGTCTCTCGTCCAGGTTCCTGAGTGTCTCGTCGTCCAAAGAGCCGGTCATCTCTTTTCGGTAGCGAGCAATGAACGGTATCGTATTTCCTTCGTCAATCAGCTTGACTGCCGTCTCCGCCTGTGCTCTTTTGATTCCCAGCTCGTCTTTTAAAATATTGATGATATCCATTTTTCCATTTCCTTATAAGTGCAGTTCTATTATCTGGTCTTTTGGTTCAAATTTCCGGTACTTCACACCGGCCATATCAAACATCCTCTTGGACGCAACCGTCATGTCGTCATCGGCGTACTTGTCCTGCATATAAATCACTTCCTTCATTCCGCTCTGAATGATGGCCTTGGCACACTCATTGCACGGAAATAAAGTTACGTAGACTCTCGCTCCATAGAGAGAGCCTCCCCCGTAATTTAAAATGGCATTGAGTTCTGCATGACAGACATAAAAGTATTTTGTATCGAGAGGTTCTCCCTCCCGCTCCCACGGCATGTCATCGTCATGGCAGCCGGTCGGCATCCCGTTGTAGCCCACGGATAATATTTTATTCTGGTCATTGACAAGACATGCCCCGACCTGCGTGTGGTCATCCTTGCTCCTCTGGGCAGAAAGAAGCGCAACCCCCATGAAATACTGATCCCATGATAAATAATCTGTTCTCTTCATCCCGATCTCCTTTCCTTCCGGGTCAAAAAACACCGCCCGGACTGCAGGCGGTGTTCCCTTTCACCTTCTGTTATAATTCAAATGCTTCGTGTGCCGCATTCATAGCCTTCACCATATCAGCCCGGTCCACGATAACCGTCACACGGATCTCAGATGTTGAGATCATCCGGATATTAACTCCAACCTCATACAGTGCCTCAAACATGCGGGCAGCCATTCCAGAGTGTCCGATCAGTCCGCTTCCGATGATGGATACTTTGGCCACGTCGGTGGTAGCATCCACATCCGCATAGGACCCCAGCGGCAGATGCTCTTTGATCGTTTTGACTGCCAGATCCGCATCGTCTTCTTTCACCGTAAAAGAAATATCTTTCTTTGCGTTCTGTCCTACGGACTGGAGTATGATGTCGATATTGATATTCTTCTTTGCAAGGATATTGAACAGGCGGAATGCTACTCCCGGCTCATCCTCGAGTCCCGTCACAGAGATCCGTGCCGCATCATCGTCTCCGGCAACACCGCTGATCTCTGCCTGAGGCATCATGATCCTCTCTTTGACAACCGTTCCCTCTTCTTTCGTCAGGCTGGAACGGACAACCAGCTGTACTCCGTGCTTCTTGGCGAGTTCCACAGAACGGTTATGGAGAACTCCCGCACCGAGTGTGGCCATCTCCAGCATCTCATCGTAGGTGATCTCCTGGAGTTTCTTCGCCGTAGTGACTTTTCTTGGATCTGCGGTGTAAACACCGTCTACATCCGTATAGATCTCGCAGGCATCCGCATTCAGGGCCGCAGCCAAGGCAACGGCAGTAGTGTCTGAGCCGCCGCGGCCCAAAGTCGTATAGTTGTCGTAACGGTCCACACCCTGGAATCCTGTCACGATGACGATTTTTCTCTGTTCCAGCTCGTTAAAAATGCGGTCCGTATCGATTCTCTTGATCCTGGCGTTGCTGTAAGCGTGGGTCGTGTGCATGGCTACCTGGAATGCATTCAGGGAAACAGCCGGAATCCCCATGGAGTGCATCGCCATCGCCATCATGGCAACGGATGTCTGCTCTCCTGTAGTCAGAAGCATATCCATCTCCCGCTTCGGCGGATTCGGATTGATATCCTTCGCCATCGCGATCAGTTCATCTGTCATCTTGCCCATTGCAGACAAGACAACAACCACGTCATTTCCTTTCTGGTATTCTTCAATGCAGCGTTTTGCCACATTTAAAATCCTCTCTTTATTTCCTACGGATGTACCTCCGAATTTTTTAACAATTAACATTGCTGCCTCCTAAAATTTTCTCTTATTTTTGTAATAGCCGGCCCATCAGATCATGTCCGTGTTCCAGGACGAGTCCTGTACTTTTTGCTGCCTCTTCGCTGTATTCCTTCTGTCCCTTCATTTCCTTCGTGCTGTCATAGATCATAAACGGAATCGGGTCTTTGGAATGGGTCCGGATCGAAATGGGTGTCGGATGGTCCGGCCCGATGAGCATACGGAAATCTTCTCCGCGCTTCTTCAACTCCTCTGCGACGACACGGATCACCTGGTCATCGAGAAATTCAATGGCCTTCACTTTATTTTCCACACTTCCCTGGTGCCCCATCTCGTCGGGAGCTTCCACATGAATATAAACCACATCCGCCCCGTCTTTCGTCAGAGAATCCACGGCTGCCATTGCTTTTCCTTTATAGTTGGTATCGAGTCCGCCTGTGGCTCCTTCCACATCTAAATTCAGCATGTGCGTACCGACCGCGATGCCTTTCAGCAGATCCACAGCGGATACCATAGCACCCTTCTTTCCTGTTTTTTCCTCAAAATCATCCAGCGCAGGACGGGTGCCCGCACCCCAGAACCAAATGCTGTTCGCCGGATTCAATCCCATCTCCCTGCGTTTTTCGTTGATTGGATGCCGGTCTAAAATATCAAAACTCTTCTCCATCATCTCCCGGAGCTTTGTCTCCTCAGGAAGATACTCCCCGATCCGCTTTCCTAATATATCATGGGGCGGCGTCAGTTCCACCGTCTCTCCGTGATCCCAGATCGTAAGATGGCGGTAGCTGACTCCCGGATAATACTGAAACTCATCTGTCTCTAATTCCTTTTTCACCGCATCGATCAGAACCCTTGCCTCTTCTGTTGTGATCTCCCCGGAGCTGTGATCGATGATAGTTTTTTCCTCATAGGTCTCATCTTCTGATAAGGTGACAATGTTGCAGCGCAGAGCAATGTCAGTATCCTTCATATCCACACCGATGGAAAGCGCCTCAAGAGGCGATCTCCCGGAATAATACTTCTGCGGGTCATAGCCGAGCATAGCAAGGTTTGCCACGTCACTTCCAGCCGGAAGGTTCTTTGGCACCGTGTAAGCAATTCCCTGTTCCGATACCTTTGCCATGGTATCCATGACCGGAGTCCTGGCCGCCTGAAGCGGTGTTCTGCCGCCCAGCTCACCGATCGGTTCATCGGCCATTCCGTCTCCCAACACAACAATATACTTCATAAACTAGTCCTCCAAATCTATTTAACATTCATACGAATCATGCCCAAAACGGAATTAAACGCTTTGATCTTATCCTGATAGTCTTTTTCTTTCATTGTCAGTGTAACAAATGCAAATTCATCTGTCACCCCTTCTGCTGAAACTTCTTCTACATCGCCAAAAACTTCTTTTACTTTTTCTCTGTCGCAGTCTTTCGGAAGACGCACAAAGAATTTATGTTCAAAATCGCCGATATCTGCGAGATGAAGCTTCTTTTCACTCCAGATCTGCATGATATTTCTCTCTTTATGCTTTGCCGCATCGATCACGTCTGCCACAACCGCGCTGGCTGTCGGAAGCTTTCCTGCCCCCGCTCCGTAAAACATCACGTCGCCGATTACATTTCCGTTTACAAAAATGCCGTTGAACACATCGTTGACGCCGATCAGCGGATGATCTCTGCCAATCATCATCGGGCATACCATGGCATATACATTATCTCCGATTTTTTTACTTGTTCCCAAAAGCTTAATGCTCTTATTCAGGGCTTTTGCATATTTCATGTCGGTTTCTGTAATCTTTGTGATGCCTTCGGTATGTACATCCTCATAATCTACCTGCATGCCGAATGCCAGTGAAGTCAGGATCGCGATCTTTCTGCACGCATCATATCCCTCCACATCCGCTTCCGGATGAAGTTCCGCATATCCTTTGTCCTGAGCCTCCTTTAACACCTCATCGAAGTCAGCCCCTTCATCGGCCATCCTTGTTAAGATATAGTTTGTAGTTCCGTTCAGTATGCCTGTTATTTCATTGATCTCATCGGCTGTCAGAGACTGGTTTAACGGACGGATGATCGGAATTCCGCCTCCCACACTCGCCTCAAACAGGAAATTTAGATTCTTGGACTTTGCCATGGCCAGTAGTTCCGCACCCTTTTCAGCCACCAATTCCTTATTGGAAGTGGCAACACTCTTCCCGTGCTCCAATGCCTGTTTTGCAAACGTGTATGCCGGCTCCACTCCGCCTAAGACTTCCACAACGATGCTCACTTCGTCGTCATTTAAAATAATATCATAGTCTGTGACTGCCTTTGACGCCACCGGTGTGTCGGATAAATCCCTCTTGTCCAAAACATATTTTACCCGGATCGGCTCCCCGATCTTATGGTTGATGCTCTCGTGATTTGTCTCGATTACCTCCACGACTCCTGATCCAATGGTTCCATATCCCAATACCGCAATGTTTATCATCTGTTTTACTCCTTTGCAATTATTTTTACATATGTAATGTTGTCAAGCTTTTCTACGCTCTCGATCATGGCAGAAACATCGGTCTCCATATCAACAATATCCACGCTGACTGTGAGCACTCCTTTTCCGTTGATCGGAATACTCTGATGGATCGTCAGGATATTGGCCTTGTAGTTTGCAAATACCTGAAGCACTGTCGCCATAACTCCCGGCTGGTCTTCCACCTCGATCACAAACGTGATATTTCGTCCCTTTTTGCTCGCGTGAAAAGGAAAAATATCATCTTTGTACTTATAATAAGAACTCCGGCTGATCCCCACAGTCTCTGTGGCCTCCTGAATGGACTTGGCCTGTTCTGCATCCAGAAGCTTCTGCACTTCCAGTACTTTTAATAGAACCTCCGGAACTGCTTTCTTTTTAATGACATAATACTTTGAATCTTCTAACATAGTCCACCTCTGTGCGTCTGCTGAACACATTTGTTTTTCCAGACGATACTATCATATTTTTATAAATTAAGCAACTGTTTAAATAAAAAACGGACATACAACCATGCAGATTGTATGTCCTGCAAATCTCTTACTCTATTTCTTCAGACATTTTAACATCAGCCATATAATACACAGCAGCGCGGCCGCGGACAGAGAAATGTATTTTGCCGGCAGTTATTGTCTCTTCTGAAGTGTCTGCCTCCTGCTCTTTTTCCGTGCTCTTTTCAGTGAATGTAGTCTTTACTTCTTCTCAGTTGGCCGTGTAGGTCCGGTCTCCGGTGCTGCCCTTTTCATTCGTGACCTCCGCCGTCAGCATATCAAGACCTGTACCTGTCCAGATGCTGTCCTATAGTGACCGGTGAGGCATCTGTATGCAGCGGGTCTTTATCCACTGCCCTAATTGCATCTGCTCTTGGGATAGTATCTCTGTCTTCCATATACAGCACATCATCCGAGGATGTCACCTGCCAAAAGCAGAATAAAAAAACAACGCCGCGGACAGCACCAAAACAGTTATTGTCCGGCCGTATACCGCAGCGTCTTCTTAATCATTGCTCCATGCCAGGTATGCGTTCATGAAACCGTCCAGATCTCCGTCCAGGACAGCGGATGGATTGCCGCTTTCTTTATTTGTCCTGTGATCTTTCACCATAGTATACGGCTGCAGGACATAAGACCGAATCTGGCTTCCCCATCCATTGTCTCCCACGTCTCCCCGGATATCAGACAGCTTTTCCAGATGCTGCTGCTCTTTTAACAGATACAGCTTTGTCTTGAGCATCTTCATAGCCTGGTCTTTATTCTTATGCTGTGACCGTTCATTCTGGCACTGGACAACGATCCCTGTCGGGATATGCGTGATCCTTATGGCAGAATCCGTCTTATTGATATGCTGGCCTCCCGCGCCGCTGGCCCGGTAAGTATCGATCCTGATATCTTCATCGGCGATCTCCACATTCAGGTCTTCGTCAATCTCCGGCATCACGTCACAGGATGCAAAGGAGGTCTGCCTCTTTCCCGCCGCGTTAAACGGAGAAATTCTCACCAGCCGGTGAACGCCTCTCTCGGACCTTAAATACCCATAGGCGTTTTCACCTTTGATTTCTACCGTCACTGATTTAATTCCTGCCTCGTCCCCGTCCAAATAGTCAATGACTCTTGTCTCGAATCCTTTTTTCCCGGCCCAACGGGTATACATCCGGTACAGCATACCGGCCCAGTCACAGGACTCAGTTCCGCCAGCCCCTGCATGAAGGCTCAGGATCGCATTATTCTTGTCATATTCCCCGCTCAGGAGAGTTGAAATCCGCAGGCTTTCATAGGCTGTCTCAAACTCCGCAAATGCCTCCTGAGTTTCCGCAGCCAGTTCTTCGTCCTCTTCCTCCGACGCCATCTCGATCAAAGTCTCAATATCCTCAAACTGTCCTTTCAGCCCTTCATATCCTACCACCTGATCCTTCAGCCCTTTGACCTCTCTGACCACCTTCTGGGACTCCTCCAGGTCCTCCCAGAATCCCGGAGCTTCCATATCAAGCTCCAGCTGCTCGATCCGCTCTTTCTTTTCTTCCAAGCCAAGAGAACCGCTTAATTTCTCAAGTGGCTCCCGGTAGGAATTCAGGTTATATTTTAACTGATCTAATTCAATCACTCCAAAAACTCCTTAATTTCTTCCACAGCAGTTTTTATATTTCTTTCCGCTTCCGCATGGGCATGGATCATTTCTCCCGATCTTCTCCCCTTTTCTCTTATACGGAGTCTTTACACTGCTGTCGTCTTTATTAGTGCTTGTCACCTGGGCAACCTGCTCTTTCTCCACCTTCTGTTCAATCTCTACGTGGAACAGCGCTCCGGTGGTCTCCTCCTGGATTGCCTTTGTCATCACATTGAACATCTCAAAACCGGCCATGCGGTATTCTACTACCGGATCTCTCTGTCCGTATGCCTGCATACCGATGCCCTCCCGAAGCTGATCCATATCATCGATATGATCCATCCACTTGCGGTCAATGACCTTTAGAAGAATGATACGCTCTATCTCCCGGAGGTCATAGTCTTCAAATTCCTTTTCCTTCTCGGCATACAGCCGGGCAGCCTCATCCTGAAGACGCTTTGTGAGCATCTCAGGTTTCCCTGCCTGAATCTCTTCCTGGGTCAGTTCGATCTTTCCGAACGGAACGATTGGGCGCAGCTCTGCATTCAGTGTATCCATATCCCATTCTTCCGGTGCCGCATCTTCACTGGCACACTGGTTTACATAGTCTGCGATGGTTTCCTCCATCATATGAATCACAGAATCCTTCATGTTTTCCCCGTCCAGAACACGGCGGCGTTCTTTGTACATGATCTCTCTCTGTTCGTTGTTTACCCTGTCATAATCCAGCAGATTTTTACGGATACCGAAGTTGTTATTCTCGATCTTCTTCTGGGCCTTTTCGATCGTCCTGCTGATGGATTTGTGCTGGATCTCTTCCCCTTCCGGTATGCCGAGGGCGTTGTATACAGAAATCATCCTCTCAGATCCAAACAGTCTCATCAGATCGTCTTCCAGGGACAGGTAAAACTTAGATTCACCAGGGTCTCCCTGCCGTCCGGCACGTCCTCGGAGCTGATTGTCAATACGCCTGGATTCATGACGCTCTGTACCGATGATCTTTAAACCGCCCAGAGCGGCCACACCGTCTGCCAGGACAATATCGGTACCACGGCCCGCCATGTTGGTAGCGATGGTGACAGCACCGATCTCGCCTGCATGGGAGATGATCTCCGCCTCCTTTTCATGGAACTTGGCATTCAGCACGTTGTGCTTGATCCCCTGTTTTTTGAGCATGCGGCTCAGTTCCTCGGACATATCAATGGTGATCGTACCTACGAGCACTGGCTGTCCCTTGGCGTGGGATGCCGCGATGTCCTCAACAACCGCCCTCATCTTCTCCTGCTTCGTCTTATAGATGGCATCTTCGTGGTCAACACGCACAACCGGTTTGTTGGTCGGGATGACTACAACGTCCATGCCGTAGATCTCACGGAATTCCTGTTCCTCGGTCTCGGCTGTACCGGTCATACCGGATTTCTTATTATATTTATTGAAGAAATTCTGGAATGTGATAGTAGCGAGGGTCTTGGACTCTCTCTTAACCTTCACGCCTTCTTTCGCCTCGATCGCCTGATGAAGTCCGTCTGAATACCGTCTGCCCGGCATGATACGTCCGGTGAACTCATCGACGATCAGCACTTCATCGTCCTTCACTACATAATCTTTGTCAATAAACATAAGATTATGGGCGCGCAGCGCCAGGATAATATTGTGCTGGATCGCAAGATTCTCAGGATCGGCAAGGTTATCTATATGGAAGAACTCCTCCACCTTTTTCACGCCCTGGGCAGTCAGAAGCACGTGCTTATCCTTTTCATTGACCAAAAAGTCGCCGTCTTCTTCAATGTCCTCGTTCATCAGGATATCCATCTTGGAAAGTTCCCCGTCGGAGCTTCCCCGCTCCATCTGCCTTGCAAGGATATCGCAGGCACGGTAGAGCTCGGTGGATTTCCCGCTCTGACCGGAAATGATCAATGGTGTTCTGGCCTCATCGATCAGTACAGAATCGACCTCATCGACAATGGCATAGTGCAGGTCGCGCTGAACCAGATCTTCTTTTTCGATGACCATGTTGTCCCTCAGGTAATCAAATCCCAGTTCATTGTTGGTGATATATGTGATATCACAGTTATAGGCTGCCCGCCGCTCGTCGTTTTCCATCTCATTGGTAACCACACCGACCGTAACGCCTAAGAAGTTGTGAACCTTTCCCATCCACTCCGCATCACGGGTTGCCAGGTAGTCATTCACCGTAACGATGTGCACGCCCTTCCCTTCCAGGGCGTTTAAGTAGGCAGGAAGAGTGGAGACCAGGGTCTTACCTTCACCGGTCCTCATCTCTGCGATCCTTCCCTGGTGAAGGATAATACCGCCGATCAGCTGGACCCGATAGTGCTTGAGCCCAATAGTCCTGGCACTCGCTTCCCGGACAACCGCATAAGCTTCCGGCAAAAGGTCGTCCAGTGTGTCTCCGTTGCTCAGACGCTCCTTAAACTCAGCAGTTTTATTTCTCAGTTCCTCATCGGATAATTTCTGCATCGGTTCGTCAAAAGATTCAATTTTATTCACAATCCCACTGATCCGCTTCAGTTCTTTTTCACTGTGCGAACCAAAAATTTTTCCTAACAAACTCATAGTTTTACTCCCAAACAATTAAATTCACATGTAATCTATGATATTGTAACACTTCTATAAAATGTAGGCAAGAAAAAAGGCAGCCCCAGCGCTCATCATACCCCTCTTGCGGAAAAATACACGGAAATGCCGCAAACAACGTTATTTTTACCGTAAACAAAAAGGAGGCCGAAGCCTCCTGAAAAAATCCTTATTCCTAAAATTCCGGTTCGATCAGTCCGTATGTATTGCCCTTTCTTTTATATACTACGTTTACTTCAAAAGTATCGGCGTTACGGAATACGAAGAAATTGTGTCCCAAAAGATCCATCTGGATACATGCCTCTTCCACATCCATCGGCTTGATCGCAAACTTCTTGCTCCTGATGATGCGGATCTCATCATCGTCCACATCCTCGTCCTTGTCGATGAATTCCTGTTTCAGTCCTGCACCTTCATATTTTTTACTCATCAAACGGGTTTTATATCTTCTGATCTGACGTTCGAGAATATCAATTACCAAATCAATGGATACATACATATCCGCACTGTCTTGTTCTGCACGTATAATGTGCCCCTTCATAGGAATTGTTACTTCAATCTTTTGTCTCTCTTTTTGAACGCTCAAGGTAACGATGATGTCAATGTCATCAGCCAGGTACTTGTCAAGCCTGCCTAATTTCTCTTCTATTGCTGCCCTGATTCCTTCTGTTACTTCGATGTTCTTACCGCTAATAATGAAATTCATGGCTTCCAACTCCTTTACTATTTGATACTAATTATTATATCATATAGCTTTTCCATTGAAAACAAATCTTTTTATAAAATCTACACAAAACAAATGTTTCATTTTGTCGAATTTTATTTCCACAATTCGACCTTAATCGGCTGTGGATAATGTGGATAACTTTGTGTATAACTGTATTATCGCGGAGAACCGTGATTTTGTACTGTGGATAAAATGTGATGTTTTTTTTCTGTATTTTTCGATTTGATACTTGAAAATACGACTCTTATACAAATATGACAAAACAGACTTTTACACTTGATTTTTAAGTTTTTTGCCTGTTTCGTTAATTGTCTGGCAATTCTAACTTTTGGAGGTAACTCTCCACTGACACCACACAATTTGCCCCATCTGCGGCAGCAGTCACCACTTGGCGCAGATTTTTGGTCCTCTGGTCCCCACCTACAAAAATTCCTGGAATATTTGTCACTCCGTCTTCCCCGGCTACAATGTAGCCTCTTTCGTCCGTTTTAAGCTCATCTTTTAAGAGCGTGCTCTGCGGAGCCGTGCCTACGGCGATAAAAATTCCATCGACTTTCAGCGACTTATCCACATCGTTATGCACATCTTTGATGGAAATAGATTCAACCCTCTCATTTCCGGCAATTCTCGTCACAACCGTATTCCAGATTACTTGTATTTTGTCGTTTCTCGTCACCTGATCCCGAAGAATCTTTGCGCCCCTGAATTCATCTCTCCTGTGAATCAGATATACTTTCTCACATATTCTGCTCAGGAACAATGCATCTTCCAGAGCGACATCACCGCCGCCTACGACTGCCACAGTTTTGTTCCTGAAAAACGCTCCGTCACAGGTTGCACAATAAGAAACTCCCAGACCGGTGAGTTCTTCCTCTCCCGGGACACCCAGCTTTCTGTGAGTAGCCCCTGTGGCAAGCATAACCGTTTTGGTCTTCAGGACTTCACCGTTTTTTAAAACGATCTCTTTGATCGGCTGATCATGCCTGATCTCTGAGACTTCTCCTGTCCTGACTTCTGCTCCCAGGTCAGATGCATGGTTATAGAACTGGTCTCCCAGATCCATTCCCGTCATCTTTGGAAGTCCGGGATAATTATCGACTTCATAGGTCTGTACGATCTGTCCTCCTGACATGGCTTCTTTTTCTAAAACCAAAACTTCAAGCATAGCTCTCTTGGCGTAAATGGCTGCGGACATTCCTGCAGGTCCTGCGCCGATGATAATCAAATCATAAATTTTCATAAGGAAAACCCCTTTCTTTTACTTTACTGTCTTTGCTTCTTATTATAACACATTCCCTCGGCATCTTATTCTGTCTCCTGCATTTTCAGAGCATCGACGATTTCTTTTTTATCCCTTGCTCCCACAAAGCTCTTTTCTATTTTTCCATTCTTAAAGATCAAAAGTGTAGGAATGGACATGACACGGAATCCTACGGCCAGTTCTTGTTCCTCATCCACATTGATCTTTCCGACCTTCACTCCGGAAAGTTCTTCCGCGATCTCATCCACAACCGGCGACATCATCCTGCACGGCCCGCACCAGGCTGCCCAAAAATCGATCAGAACCGGCTCCTTTGCGTTTAATACTTCCTCGTCAAAATTTGCTGTTGTTATTTTTAAAACTGACATAATGGTCACTCCTTTTCTAAATCATCATTAACTATCTGAGTCCATTATATCGCTTTTCTATAATACTTCTGTGAGTAAGTCACACTTTTCACTCTTTTTCTTCTTTTCCACTGATAAAAACAGGCCCGCGATCGTCAAAAAAGCACCGCACGCCGCCCTGACCGTCAGTTCTTCACCAAGGATCAGGACCGATGTAATGATGGTCACCACCGGAACCATATAGATATAAACAGTAGTTTTTACTGCACCCAGCCTTTTCACTGCCGTATTCCAGGTGACGAAGCAGATGGCTGAGGCGCCTATCCCAAGGAACAGAAGGTTCCCAAGATTTAAAGGATCAGCAAATCTCTGTCTCCCCAAGGAAATATCCGTAAACAGCAGAACCGGAGACATGAACAAAAGTCCCCATGCAAAGCAGCGCCTTGTGGACTGCATGATATTGTGTCCGAAGTTTCCGATTTTTTTTGTCAGCATGGAATAAGCCGCCCATACGAAGGCTGCAAGCACTGCCAGAAAATCCCCTTTTGGGCTCAGATGCAGCGCTGTGCCGCCGAAAGAGATCAGGCAAATACCGCACATGGCCAGCAAAAATCCAAGAAAAAAACGTCTTCCAAGAGACTTTTCTCCCGTCACCACTCTTGCCAGGAGTGCCGTAAAAAACGGCGATACGGAAATAATAACCCCCACATTGGAAGCCATCGTGTATGTGAGGGCAATATTTTCAAATAAATAGTACAGGGTGATCCCGCACAGGCCGGCTGCCATAAAATATTTTTCTTCCCTCCAGCCTTCTGTCTTCAGCCTCTTTGGATAAATAAGAATCAGCACCAAGAAGCCCAGAAGGAAACGGAAAAATAAAATCTCAATCGGCTGAAACTGCCTGAGCAGAATCTTCGTGGAGATAAACGTTGTGCCCCATAAAAAAATAGTAGCCAGTGCAAACAAATGACCCTGTATGTATTTTTTGTCTTCCATAATTAATAACCTTTCTTTTCTGTAAAAATTCTCTGATATTGTGCCGGTGTCAGGCCAAACAGCCGCTTAAAGAAATTTGTAAAATGGCTCTGATCTGAGAATCCGGTCAGAGCCGCCGCCTCTGCCGGTTCTGTTCCCTCCTCCAAATATAATTTGGCCCGGTTTACCCTGATGGATTCCAGGTATTGGTACGGTGTAATCTTTTTATACTTTGTAAAATACCGGATCAGGCTGTATCTGCTGACGCCTGCAATCTTACAGAGCTGTTCCAGTGAAACGTTCTCACTGTAATGCTCCTTCATATAACTGCATACAGCATTGAGCCGTTCTGTGTCAGGCACCTGTACTTTCTTCTGTTCAAATACCGCATACTCGGAGAGCAGCTGCTCCATGAGAAGATAAAATAACTCCTCCTTTTCAAACTCCTGATTCCCCACTGCCACCATCCGGTACACTTCCCGGAGAAGCTCAGATTTTGAACACTTCCGGATCACCGGTCTTTCAAACTCGGGATATTCATACTTTCCCGTGATCTCTTCTGCAATTTCTTTCATCCTTTCTCTCTTGATATTAATAAATCTGCAGTTCAGAGGGTAATCCCCCACCTGCTCGCATGCATGGTTCTCCCTGTAATTAAAAAACAGCAGGTCTCCTGGTTCAATAAGAAATTCTTCTCCCCGGCAAGTCACTTTCCGCATACCGCTCTCGATGCATCCGATCACGTAATGATCGTGAAAATGATTAGGAAACTTCTGTTTGAGTCCGTAAAAGCCATAGGCTTCAATCTTTAATTGTTCGTCATAAAATATTTCTCTTATTTCTTTCATAATACTAAGTTTAACATAAATGTGCTGAGAAAATCTTGGATGATATTGCATACCTTATCGCGCGAAGCGCGCCAAGCCTGAAGGGCATAAAATACGGGGTACCCTGTGGGTATGACATCTGCCGGAAAGGTATTCCACCAATAAAAGGAACCATTCAACCATAGTTTTTTATCACTATTGGAGGAACGCATTTCAAAGTGTGACAAAAATAGTGGTAAAAAACTCATATTTATTTAGATAATCTTCTAAATGTTCTTGCTTTTGTATGAACAGAATGGTATAATACATTTAGATAAACTTCTAAATGTATCAGAAAGGAGGAACTGTGGGTTTTCAGGAAACATTCAAAGCATTGTCGGATTCCACCAGACGTGAAATTTTAGACTTGCTGAAAGACGGTTCCATGCCGGCCGGAGAAATATGCAGTCATTTCGATATGACAGGAGCATCGATTTCCCATCATCTGAACATTTTAAAACAGGCAAATCTCATAACTGACAAGAAACAAGGAAAATATATTTATTATGAATTGAATCTCTCTGTATTTGAAGAAGTGATTCACTGGTTTCAAAGCTTTAAGGAGGACATATAAATGAAACAATCCAGATCAAGTATTTTACTGACAGCGGTCTCCCTGCTGCTTTCTCTGGCAGTATTCTCTTCCCTGCCCGAACAGATCCCTGCCCATTGGAACACGCATGGAGCCATCGACCGTTACGCTCCCAAATTTGCGATCTTTATATTTCCGGCTGTCATCTTTTTGATCACCATACTTTTTCAGTTTATGCGGCGTACAGATCCCAATTCTGAAAACTATGATAAATTTCAGAAAGAATATCACCGGTACACCTTCGTCATAGGCCTAGTATTCTTCGTTGTCCAGATCATGACGATTGCGTCAGCCTTTAAAATTGATTTTGATGTCAACCTAATCTTCTGTCTGGGCATGGGCAGCTTATTTATTTTTCTTGGAAACCTGCTGCCCAAAACAAAACATAATTATTTTATTGGCATCCGAACCCCATGGACCCTGGCCGATGAACAAAACTGGTTTCTGACGCACCGGCTGGCCGCAAAAATATGGGTACTGGGAGGACTGACAGTCACACTCACCGCTCTTGCACCCGAATCGTTTCAGGTGCCTGTCTTTTTGACAGTCCTGGCGGTCATGGTCATCACACCGTTTGTATACTCATATACAGAATTCCGCAGGAAACGCTAAAATATTTTTCGTCAAAACAGCGTATAAAAGTAAAGCAAACTCACCGCACCTAAGAGATACATGAACGGATGTATCTCTTTTGTTTTCCCTCCCGCGGTTTTCATGACCAGATACGTCAGAATGGCGGTGCAGATCCCGTTTGCGATATTCCCGGCCAGAACTGTGAAAACCACGCACATAAAGGCCGGCATACTCTCCGTCACATCATCATACTTGATATGGCTCATGGCCTCCAGCATGCTGATGCCGATATAGACCAGCACCGGGGCCGTAGCCGCAGAAGGTATGATGAGGGCCACCGGGGCAAAAAACAGTGCAAACAGAAAGCATATGCTCGTAAACACTACGGTCAGTCCCGTCTTTCCCCCGGACTCGATACCCGCAGAAGATTCCAGATAAGTGGTCATGCCCGGCATTCCAAACAGTGCTCCCAGACTCGTTGCAGCTGCATCTACCTGGAAACACTGATCAATGCCGTCAAAGTTCCCGTTCTCATCCAGGTAACCCGCGCGTGCACCAACCCCAAGGATTGTCCCCACGGTGGCAAAGAAATCCGGAACAAACAGGGCTAAAAGAAACGGAAGATAGAACACCTGAAGCGCTCCAAGGATATCAATCTGAAACAGCTGTCCCCCGACAGAAGCCGGCATGGAAATAATCTTTTCAGGCAGTTTCGTCACTCCCAGCGGTATTCCGGCTATGGCAGCCGCCAGTATAGACAGAACCATATCTCCAGCCACACGCTTTGCCCTCAGAATCAGGAGAATGACAAATCCAAACACTGCCGTAATCACCTCCGGCGATCCAAGGTTTTCAAATACAAGGCTGTTTTTTGCCTCATTCGCCGCAATAATACCCGCTCCCCTTGCTCCGATCAGAGCAATGAAAATACCGATACCGGCGCTGACCGCATATTTTAAACTGGCAGGGACAGCTCTTACGATCGCCTCCCTGAGACCCAAAAATGTAATGGCGAGAAACAGCAGACCGCTCCAGAAAACAATGCCTCCTGCAATCCTTACCGGTACGTGATCGGCGCTTATCATAGCAGCCACAATCCCTGCACTGCTGAGTCCCGGTGCCAGGGCAAAGGGCCGGTTCGTATAAAGTGCCATCGCCAGTGTCGCAGCGGCGATGAGCAGCACCATAACCGTCATCATCACGTGCTTATCCACTCCCGTGGCTTCCAGCATGTTGGGCACCGTAGCCAGGGCATAGGCCATGGTAATAAAGACTGTGATACCTGCCAGGAATTCTGTTCTGATATCTGTATGATGCTCTCTTAATTTAAATTTTTTTTCTATCCAGCGAATCATAAAAGCCTCCTTCTCTTATGGAATTATTATTTCCATTTGAAGGAGGCTTCATTCTGAGCACTGTTTTATTGCATTAAAATTTCTTTTGTTTTAATCTGATTGCAGAATGCCAGGTCATGCTCCACAAATAAAAGGGTTATTCCGCTGTTTTTCAGCAATTCCTCAATCTGTATCCTGGAAAACACATCAATATAGTTCAAGGGTTCATCCCACAAATACAGATGTGCCTGCTCACACAGACTTCCTGCGATCAGCACCTTCTTTTTCTGTCCCTCGCTGAATTCCTCTATTTTTTTCTCAAACTGAATCCTGGAAAAATCCAGCTTTCTCAAGATGGTCTTAAACAGACTCTCATCAATACCGCAGTTATATGCATACTCTCTGAGATCCCCCTTCAATCCGTCCGTGTTCTGGGGCACATAAGATATCCTCAGACCATTGGCTGTATAAAGATAACCTTCGTGATCCACCGCCTTTCCAAGCAAAAGTTTCAGCACACTGGATTTTCCGCAGCCATTTTTCCCAACCAGGGCAATCCTGTCCCCTTTCTCAATGTCAAAGGACAGATTTTCGGTTACAATTTTGCTTCCATAGGAAATTGACACATCCTCCAATACTGCCAGCCGTTTCGCATGGTGTTCCAGAGGAGATATTTTTAAGGATTCCGAAGTCTCGATATTCTTTAACAGCTTTGATTTCTCTTTGACTGCATCTTCCTTTCTTGTCTCTGCCGCCTTTGACCGCTTCATCATTTTTGCCGCCTTATGGCCGATGAATCCCCTGTCCGGACGAAGGCCGGAGTTTCTGGTGCCCCTTTTTGTCTTTTCCACCTGATCTGACCATCCCTCAGTCCTTCTCTGAGATTTTAAAAGCCTTCCGATCTCCTTTTTCAGTTTCTCATTTTCCGAGAGTTCATACTGGTCTCTGAGAAGCTTATTTTCATACCAGGAAGAAAAATTTCCCTTCTGCACCTCGATCTCCGTTCTGTTCACAGATAAAACGTGATCCGTACACTCATCCAGAAACGCCCGGTCATGGGATACAAGAATAAATCCTTTCTTGGAGTTTAAATACGCTCCTACCTTTCTTCTGGCCTCGGCATCCAGGTGATTGGTAGGCTCATCGATCAGCAGAAAATTGTTTTCTTTGCCAAACAAAACAGCCAGCAGCACTTTCGTCTGCTCTCCGTTTGATAACGTTTGGAATGGACGGTACAGGACTTCATCCGGAACACCCAGCTGTGACATCTCTTTCATGACCTTCCAAAGTTCATATTGCGGGTCCACAGACTCCAGCACATCCACTGTGAGCGCCGTCGGGTCCTTTACCGGATACGGAAAATAATCAAATTTTACACTCGCCGCAATAGAGCCCCTATACTCATACTCTCCCATCAATAATTTTAAAAATGTGGTTTTCCCCCTTCCATTTCTTCCCGTAAATCCAAGCTTCCAGTCCGTATCAATTTGAAACGAGACATGCTCAAAGATATAATCAAAACTGGTATCATATGAAAACGTTAAATCTGAAATTTGAATCATAGACATAAATGTACCTCCTGACCGTGATAAGATCTTTAACAAAACAAAAAACCCGCAGGAAAGACTCTCCCCGCAGGTTCGCATACAAAAATATCACGCACGCCAAGCGTACACTAATATCAATCTATATAGAAGCAGTTCGGATGATCTTTCTTGCAGAGCGCATAAAACCAGAAGGAAACCTCCTTCTCATCTTATGCCGTTTTAATCTTAGCAAGAAATAATCATCACCCTTCCACACCTCATTTCTTTTTCTTAATTAGAGTATAAAATATCTTTTATATCTTGTAAAGCCTTAATTAAAGGCAATAAGCAAGCCTGTAAGAACTGCGGTGATCATTCCGACCACGGCCGCAATACAGGCAATCACAGTCTTTGCCTTCTCTTCCTTTCCCATGCAGACAAAAAGCAGAACTTTATAGCATATAACTCCCAAAATTCCTCCGGCACAGTTTAAAATAATATCGTCAATATCTGTGGCTCCGATGGCTGCTGCATACTGAAAAGCTTCAAAGAACAAACTGATGCCAAAGACTGCCAGCAGACTTTTGACCGCTTTTCTTCTTTTTATAAAGAACATCAGATAAATTCCCAGCGGGACAAATAAAATGATATTCCCATAAATATTCAGGTCACCGATTCCTGAAGAACCAATGATTTGCCGAAACGGAACTAAATTTAAAGATCTTGAAAAGTATCTTCCATGCTGAAATAGCTGCCACGGCTGTACATATTTAAACAGAATATTTTCCAACAGAAATGCCAGATAAAAAATAAAGACGCCGTTAAATATTCCATCCCGAAGCTTCCTGTTCCTATGATTTCTCATAAAGCACCCCCTTTTCTTTCTATTAGGGTATCATACAATATAGAAAAAAAAGCTTCAAGTTTCTTATAAATTTCTGACAATCAGCAGATAAATACCCCTGTAAAATGACTTTTTATCCCTTTCCGGCCCTTTCTCCTTCAAATATCAATAGATTCAATATTTTCATTTTCAAGCAGCCGCTGGATCGCATCGTACATATCAAAGCTGTCCGTCAGTTTCACATCCAGTCTGACCTTGATGCTCTCATTCCCTATCTTCTGAACTGAGATGTTCAGGATCTCTATGGATTCCTCCCTGATCGTTTCCTGGATCATCTTCACGGCATCAGGACCGTTGGGCAGCTTCAGGGTAATTACTTCCACCGTAGGCGTCCTGATCCATTTGAAATCCCTGTGCAGGACCCACTGTACGATGATCAGAAGGATCGTGCTGAAAATCCCGATCAAATACTGCCCGCCTCCTACGGACATACCGACTCCTACAGTAGCCCAGATGCCCGCTGCTGTGGTCAGTCCGCTGACACTCTGGTTATGCACAAAGATAATTCCTGCACCCAGAAAACCGATGGCGGTTACGACACCTGCCGCAATCCTTGACGGATCCAGTCCTACGTTGTGGACAGCGAGAATGTCACTGAATCCATACTTGGAGATGATCATCATCAGTGCGGCGGCCAATGATACGATTACATGAGTCCTGATACCTGCTGTTTTCAGCCTGTTGGTCCGCTCATAACCAATACAGGCTCCGCAGACTGCTGCCAGAAGGATCCTTGCACTGTATTCCAGCTGTAATATAAGGCCTGTCATATGCACCACACTTCTTTCTCTCGTTTTAATTAGAGTATAGCATTGTACTTAAAAATGTGCAATGCAGCCTCAATTTCCCGCCGCTTCTCCTTTCTGTTATTCAGACAGCATCCGAATGATTTTGCATGGATTTCCGGCCGCCAGCACCCCGGCGGGCAGATCCTTGGTCACAACACTTCCGGCAGCAATAACCGTGCCGTCACCGACAGACACCCCGGGAAGCACTGTCACATTTCCTCCGATCCAGACATTGCTGCCTATATGGATCGGATAAGCGTATTCAAGCCCCTCATTTCTCTGTTTAATATCAAAGGGGTGTCCCGCTGTATAAAAGGAACAATTAGGCGCAACGAAGACATCGTGTCCAAATGTAACTTTGGCTCCGTCTAAAATAGTACAGTTATAGTTCAGAAAACACCTCTCACCAACTTCAATATTATAGCCGTAGTCACAAAAAAACGGCTGCTCCACTGTGAATTCTCCCTCTGTTTTTCCCAGAATCCTCTTCATGAGTTCTGTCCTTTTTTCCAATTCCTTCGGCATCAGCCGGTTATATTCTGCACACAGCTCCTGACAATCAAGTCTCTCTTCCTTTAAATCAGTATCATAGTTTGCATTATAAAGCATTCCCAAAGCCGCTTTTTCCTTCTCTGTCATTCTCAATTCCTCCTGTTCTTTTCTCTATTCGTCTGTCTTTATGACCAGGTCCTCCCGAAAGCCTTTCCCCATTTTATGTCTTGCCTTTCTGTTTTCTACTGTATCAAAAATAATGGAAAAATCATAGTCCTCGGGATATAGTTCTGTTGCTGCTACTTTTAGTTTCAGGCGTTTATGGCTGCAGAACTTCTTTTCTTTCTTAATCTGTACCAACACCTGACCGTTTTCATCGGCAGGCTTCACTACAATCCCGATCTCTCCTTCCGGCAGGACTGTCACACTGTCCCCGGTAACAAATTTTCTTATTTTAGTTTCCTTTTTCTTCTCTGTCTTTTGAATGGACGGGGCTTTTTCCCTCCGCAGTCTCTCCTGTGTATCTGTTAGCTGCAAACTGTCTATGACAGCCTCGCTTTTATCTCCGTACGCCTCTCTGGCTGCAGCACTGAGCATTTTCCCCGGGAAACCAAGCCGCTTTGCAATGTAGAGGGCGCAGCTCTCTCCCGCCTCGCCTACCTTCAGCCGGTACAAGGGCTTCAGAGTTTCCCTGTCAAACTCCATTCTTGCATTCACCACTTCCGGATACCGGTCAGCGTATTCTTTTACTTCCGGATAATGAGTAGTCACCAGGAATAATGCCCCGCTGTTCCTCAATTCTTCAAGGATCGCCACAGCAATTCCCATCCCTTCCGCCGGGTCGGTCCCAGAACCGAGTTCATCCAATATTACAAGACTGTCTTTCTGACTTCTTTTTAATATTTCCAGAACATTCTTGATGTGGGCTGAAAAGGTAGACAGGTTATCAGAAATATTCTGTCCGTCCCCAATATCACAGAGGATTTCATTTTGCATGCAGATCTCTGCACGCTCACAGGGAACATGAAGCCCGGAGCATGCCATCGCGCTCATTAAGGCGACGGTCTTAATTGCAACCGTTTTTCCTCCTGTATTTGGTCCTGTTATGATGACTCCACGGTTTTCTCTGCCTATTTCAAAGTCTAATGGCACGCAGGTATTTCCTGACAGCATTGGATGCCTGGCTTTCTTCAGCCTGATATAATGCTCTGTATTGATCTCAGGTTCAACTGCATCCATGTGAAGACTCAGGCGTCCCTTGGCAAATATAAAGTCAAGCTTTTCGATCACGCGAATATCTTCTTTCAAAGCTTCCTCGTTCTGGGCTGCCAGGCTCGTCAGGCTGTAAAGGATTCTTCTTTCTTCCGAATCCTCCTCAATCTGATAAAGTTCCAGTTCCTCTCTGAGCCCTGCAACCGAAGCAGGCTCCACAAATATAGTGGCACCGGTGGAAGACTGGTCAACTGCGCTTCCCAAAACCATATTTCTGCATTTTTTACGAACAGGAATACAATACCTTCCGTTTCTCTTCACAACAAATGCATCGCTTAAATAAGCTTTATTTGCCTTCAGTGCTTTTTCAGCTTTCTCTCCGATTTTCTCACTGAGCAAAACAATCTGCTTTCGGATGTCTTTCAGGTACGGTGATGCATAGTCATCTACTCTTCCATTCCTGATACATCGCCTGATCTCTTCTTTCAAGTCATCCAGGGATTCTAAATTCTGATTATAAAAGGCCAGGCTGATTTTTTCATCCTCCCCTTTTCCAAGGTAGATCTTCAGCCGTCCGACAGAATTTAAAAACATACACAATTCTTCCAGTTCTTCCGGCAGGAGCAATGCCCCCGCAGCTGCTTTTTTAATATATTCATCCATATGGTCCATGGCCGGAAGAGGTGGTGTTCCATACGCCTCCACCATTCCTTTGGCCTGGGATGTGTCATTTATATACTTCCTCAGTTTCAGTTCAGACAGTAAAGGCCGCATCCGGCCGATCCGTTCCTTTGCACCCGCAGAAAATGCATAGTCTTTGAGCTGCTCTAATATCTGATAATAACCTAGTGTCTTTAATGATTCATTTTTCATAATAGATTCCTTTCTCAGTCAAGACAGAATTATGCCTATAATATCAAAATTACATTTTCTTGAAAGAACAAAGTGGGCAAGCCCACTTCAACGCCCCAACCCCTCCCTCACTCTTTGAGGGGCTTGACAACTTTGCGTGCCAGATGCAATTTGCCGCAGGCAAATAATTTCCTTACGCATCTGTGCACAACCCGCGGAGCGTTTTTATTTCATAGGGAAGGTCGTAGAACTTTCCTATGAAATAAAATAAAGATCACAGATACATTGCCCCGAAACCGGTACATTCCCTGTGATCTTCTGACGAAAGAAGTCTAAATTAAAATAATAAAAAAACACAGCATTACAGCTATGTTCCAACATCTCTTTCCATCTATATAAAGCGTATGAAACGGGTTCGTAAGGCAAAATATCAGATCAGACTGCAGTTATAGGCAGGCTGATAAAAGACAGACCGGCATATCCATACCTGTCCTTCCTGATCAATATTTTATTTTTCTGCAATGCTCATTCCAGAAACCCGTAACACCAAGACACCTCATTTCATTTCTCATTTTTATTTATTATAGTCTCTGACATTGATATTGTCAACATCCATTTTTATCCTGACACACGTTGTCAGGGTTTGTCTGATATAATAGGGGACAAGGAGGTGAAACGATTGCACGAAAGCCGCTTATTCAAAATTATTTACTATCTGTTGGAAAAAGGACAGGCAACTGCACCTGAACTGGCCTCAAAGTTTGAAGTATCTGTGAGAACCATTTACCGCGATATTGATGTAATGAACAGTGCAGGAATCCCAGTATATGCCGCTGCCGGAAGGGACGGCGGTATTAAACTGTATGATGATTTTATAATCAGCAAAGCCTTGCTGTCTGAGTCTGATATTCAGGATATCTTAATCGGTCTGCAAAGCTTATCCGCTGCCCGGTATTCCGATCATGAAAGTACATTAGAAAAATTACGTGCTCTTTTTAAGCAGACAAATACAGACTGGATTGAAATTGATTTTTCTCGCTGGGGAGCCTGCGTTCAAAAAGAAAGCGAAATATTTTCTCTGCTGAAAACCTCTGTTTTAAAAAGACAGGAAATTATATTTTGTTATTATAACTCCAAAGGAGACATCAGTGAAAGGCGGTGCCGTCCGATAAAATTATTGTATAAAGACAGGTCGTGGTATTTGTTTGGATTTTGCTGCAAAAGAAAAGATTACAGATTATTCCGTATCTCAAGAATGAGAAAGCTAGAGCTCACAGAAATTATGTTTGATGAAATTTCTGATGACAGTTCAAGAATTTTGCCGCTGCCTGAGGATATGGAAGTATTATGCGAAATAGAACTTCGCTTTCCACTGAACATGGGGCATAGAGTTTTAGATATTTTCAGTGAAGAGGCGATAATACAAAACAATAAACAGATTGTTGTAAAGGCGTCGCTGCCCCGGAACGAATGGCTGTACGAAATGTTATTATCTTTCGGAGAGAATGTTGAAATTGTACACCCGATAAGCTTAAAAGAAGAAATCATAGAGCGGTGTGAAAAAGCTCTAAACCATCACAAAGGAGCGGGATTATGAATATAAAAAAAAGTTTGCAAACCATAGATGCTTCGGGCAGTAATTTTTATTTCAATGACGTTGATGTTGTCCCGGAGAATATCAAAGCTGTACTTATTAATGAAGTCGTTCCCCAAGATCCTGATAACGATTTTTATGGAAAACAGGAGGGAGAATATCTTTCTGCCGCTATTTCTCTTTTCCACAACGCAGGGATAGCAGTGAAAACAGCAAAAGAGCTGCTGGACTTGGGGATCTATATTACAAATGCAGTAAAGAAACCAAAATCTCACACTTCCGTTGAAAGAAGCATGATCGAAGAAAGCCTGCCCTTTCTTGAGAAGGAGCTGTCCTTATTTCCTAATGTCCAGGTAGTCATGCTGATGGGGGATGTGGCAAAAAAAGCAATGAACATGATCGCTAAAAAAACAACGAAAAGGAATGCAATTCCTGCTGTTTCAACATACAAACTGCGCCACAGCGAAATTTACTATAAAAATATACGACTGATGCCCTCCTATATTATGACAGGGACAAACATCCTAATTGAAAAGTCGAAGTTTCAGATGGCTTCTGAAGATATTTCTAACATGATTTATATAATCAATCAAGGTATTGTGTTTCATCTTCATCAAAAATGAATTCTTTACAAACTTTCAAATTAGTGGTATATTTTAAGCAGAAAAAGGAACAACCGTCCAAAGCGGTTTGACCTAATAATAAAGGCAGAAAATCCACTCTATTACTTGCCAAAGTTCTCAAGGGTGGTTTTTCTATGCATAGCTAATGACTGATCAAATGTATGAAGGTCAAACCACCCTGTAACACGGTTGTTCCATAACCAAATTTTATCATACTATTTTATTTATTACAATTCCAATTTTGTATTTTTTAGTAAATTCATATTCTCTTATTATAAAAAGACCCCATGAAAACAAAAAGTTTTCATGGGGTTGATTAATTCTCTTATATAGCAAAAATTATCGTTTTGAGAACTGTGGTGCACGACGTGCAGAACGAAGTCCCGGTTTCTTTCTTTCCTTCATACGAGGATCTCTGGTTAAATATCCTGCTTTCTTTAATACCGGACGGAAGTCTCCGTCAACCTGTAATAAAGCTCTGGAAATACCGTGGCGGATTGCTCCTGCCTGTCCTGTAAATCCACCGCCGATAACATTTACCAATACATCGTATTTTCCGAGAGTGTCAGTAGCAACCAATGGCTGGCGTACGACTACTTTTAATGTCTCTAATCCTAAATATTCGTCAATATCTCTTTTATTGATTGTGATCTTTCCTGTTCCTGGTACTAAATATACTCTAGCGATACTGCTTTTTCTTCTACCAGTTCCGTAATATTTTGCTGTAGCCACTTAATCGTCCTCCTTCTTAATACTTGATCTCTAATGCTTTTGGCTGCTGAGCCTGGTTGTTGTGCTCTGCGCCTGCATATACGTGAAGTTTCTTAATCATTGCTCTTCCCAAAGGACCTTTTGGAAGCATACCTTTTACTGCAAGATAGATAACATCTTCAGGCTTTTTTGCCATTTTTTCTTTTAAAGTTGTTTCTTTCATTCCGCCTACATAATCAGAGTGATTGTAGTAGATCTTCTGGTCTAATTTCTTTCCTGTTACCTGGATTTTATCTGCGTTCACAACGATCACGTTGTCGCCTGTGTCAATGTGAGGAGTATAAGTCGGCTTATTCTTTCCTCTTAAAACTTTTGCGATCTCTGATGCTAAACGTCCTAATGTATGTCCTGTGGCGTCAACTACATACCATTCTCTTTCAATTGTTGATGGGCTTGCCATAAAGCTCTTCATGGTTCTTCCTCCTAAATTTCTCAATCAATGTGTCTTCTATATAAAATACTCCCTCCGGGGCATTGGGGTAAGCATTTTCTTTTATGTCACATTTTCATATTATATAACACTGACCGGGGTGTGTCAATAAATTTTATCCAAAAAGCCTTATATATTATATTATTTCTCGGCCAATATATCGATAAGTTTTTTCACTTCCGAATCCAATCCCGCCTTTTTTATATCTTTCATGTATTTCTCTGCCTCATCGAGAGAATCCTTATATTCTGCTTCTCCGGATGACAACAGGTAATTGTATAATGCACCAACCATTTTTGTGATATTCTGCTTTTCTACATTTTTTATAAAAGCCTGATCCTCATGAGTCATATTTTTTTTATTTTCATGGACATCCTTCCTGATAACAATCAGATTGTATATATATGCCGTGCAGTCCATCATCTCAGGCTGATTTTCTTTTTCCTCTACTTTCCCCAAATTCTTACTGATGTAGATAAAACTTTTTCTGATTTGTTCCCCATTCTTTTCTATGTCCTTAGAATCCTTTCTTGCCTGCTTTTCCGCAGAAGAAAGTTTTTTCATCAGTTTTTTCTCAAAACTCTGATTCTCCTGATTTAATTCCGTTGTTTTATGTTCTGTTTTACATCCAGAACATAAAATTGCGGCAACAGTTAACATTGCAATAAAAACTATATATCTTCTTTTTCTCTTCATAGCTGTATACCCCTTTTAACAAATCATCCCATTTTCTATTTCAATAATATGATCGCATACACTTTCCAGATCCTGCTGGTGATGGGTTGCAATAATGACGATGGCTCCTCTTTTTGCCTCTTCTCTTATGATCCGATAGATAAGTTCCACTCCAGTTTTATCCAGAGCATTTGTCGGTTCATCCAGAAGAATCAAATTTTGATGCTCAAATATCGCCTGAGCTATATTTAGCCGTTGCCTCATACCAAGCGAAAACTTCTTTACTTTTGTGTCTTTATTCTCTTCCAGACCAACTCTTTTCAGCGCTTCTATAATATCTTCATCCGAAGCAATTTTTTTAATATCCGCTAACATTTGCATGTTTTGAAATGCAGTGTATTGAGGTAAAAGTTCCATATTTTCAATTACAATTCCGGTATTTTCAGGAAAGGAGAGATCCTTATGAAGTTTCTTCCCATCTGACAATATTTCTCCTTCATTTATTGTAATCAAGCCCGCAATAGCTCTTAAAAGCATTGTTTTCCCGCAGCCATTGTAACCACATAACCCATATACTTTTCCATCTTCAAATCGGTAAGATATGTTTCTCAGTATGTCCTTTTTCCCAATTTTTTTACTTATATTTATTAACTCTATCATACTGTTTCCTTCCTTTAAAATATATCACATGATCTGAATCTTTTCACTGAAATTCCCACCAGAAGTATGTTGACCACAAGTATTGTCAAAAATGCTATACTGCACTCACCGCTCCCAATACAACCGTTCCGATAGCCAAAGGCCAAATTGGGGAATAAGACAGAATGAAGAATCATCCCGCTGTCCTGCCCCATAAATCTGTCCCCCGATAAAATGGATACTGTAAAATAAATTAATACAGCTATATTGGCATAAACGGAATCTATATATAGTTCCAGAACCCCCTGGAGCATCAGTACCGCGGTAATGGTTAAATAATATAAAACCAACATTTTTACAACAGTACCTGTTTCTCCATTCCGCGTATTCAGAAAGATCAAAGTCTGAATCAAAACACAGCCTGCAAACCCAAAATATAAGTTTAAAACTTGTTTGAAGCAGAGCTTTGTCCGACGCACATCCCTAATGATCAAAAGTTTCCCATATCCAGATCTTATATTGTCAAATCTTCCTCCAAATAAGAACATAAGCAGAAAGATAGGTATTGCAATAATCAAAAATTCTCCAATATCCGTTATTTTGTCCTCTGGCACCTTAAAGCCTGCGGCAAATGGAAAAGCATATGCCGCATCTTCACTGTTTAAAATAGCTGATTTCTGCATGGCAAAAATAAAAATCAAAAAAACAAAAATCTGCAGTCTATTTTTTTTCACTCGTCAAAAAGTCCTTTCTCTTAAATACGCAGGCCCCGACCATAAGCAAAACAACCATAATGCTGATCTGTCTTACAAAAACAATGGAGATATAGCCTATGGAAGCTGTTCCACTTACACATTGATAAAAAAGCTGAAGATCCACACATAATCTCCATGTCGTCGGCACTTCTTCCACAAATTCGACCGGACACTGTTCCAGATAGCATAAAACAAAAGTCAACAGATATGGAACTGTTTTATTCTGCATTAGATCAGAGAAGAGCTGGGTGATAATCCCTATCCGAATGAAGTAAAATGCTGAAATCAATACAGCCACAGGAAAATAATGAAAAAATCCTGTCTTTTCCATCAGCCCCAATGACATATGGATCGAAACGAACAAAAGATTGATAAGATGCATGGCCGTACTGAAAATCAGCGCAATAATAACGATATTTATGATATGCTTTTTGTAACATTCTTCTCTAGAGGAAAGACGAAGGAGTCTGATTGAAGATTCTCCAATTTTCATTTTATATAAAAAAAATAAAAAGATCAGAGAATATACTTGTGCGTGATGCTCAAGCCCCAGGTATCCTCCGCCTGCGCTGGCAAATCCCAACAGAAACAGTGTTTCTGACGGAATCCTTGTCCTTATCTTAAAATAACTCAAGTTTTCAAAATGCCAGACCAATGCAAAAATGATGAGACAGACCGCAAAACACAGCAAATATTTTCTATATCGTTTCATGTTTGACCTCCCAGAAATACATTCCTGTAATCAGCACAGCATATATTAGAAATGTACTTATAAATAACGGAATCAGGGTTTCAAATCCATATTCTGTAAATGGCTGAAACAGATAAAACAAAGAGGTCTTTGTAAACAGGTCATAAAAAAACCATAGAAAAAATGCCAGAGGATATACGATTCTGCGGTCATGTAAGGTCAATGACAACATGCTCCCAAGGCAGCCGCTCAAACCTGCAAAAAAAGAAGTTACGATTATAAATCCAATGTTTGTAATCACCGGATGCTGACACCCCCAAGTGTACAAGAAATTCCATGGGGAATCCGCAGGATCAAGGATCATCGACTTTCCTCCATAGCAAACCACGTTTACAACAATATAATTTAGCATCATTGCAGCAAAAAACAAAACAAAACAGAAACAGAAAGAAAAAACCGCTTTATCAAGAAGATATCCTTTTTTTCCGATTTTTTCTATCAAAATATTTCTATAACCAGTTTTATAATCTTCTGTTCCCTCATCACCTACAATTACCAGGAGATAAAGAGGCAGAAACCACATTAAAATAGTATGAAAAATAAAATTAAGATCCTGCTGGGCAGCCAAAAATGTGCTGAACTGAGGATTAGGTTTCTGGCTGCCCGTAAGTTGGAAAACAAAGTTGTTCTTCAGTATTTCCAGGCCATCCAATAATGGTATCAAAAAAAACAGTACAACAAATAACAGCTTCACTTTATTTTTGAAAATTCTCTTTAAATGATTGTGTAACATAATGTATTCTCTTTCCACATTGTAGTTAAGAAAATAGCAGATTGTATACAATCTGCTATTTTCTTTTTAATCAATTTCCTCATCCCATACGCCGCTTACATAATAAGTTTTATTAGAATCATTATTATTCTTCACCGCAAGCCTGACCCACTTTTGATTTGCAGAAGCGTAAGGTTCCTGCCTTCTCTCATGTGATCCCTGAGTCACTGTCATTCCAGCTGTGACCTTGGATTTTGAACTTGCATTTGCAATCCAGTAGAAAGCCTTTGTCCCAGTTCCCTCAGCGCTGTACATCATTTTTACTTTCCAGGGATTTGTTGTTCTTTTTGTGATTTCATCGTAAATGAATAATTCAGGTTTATTATTCCACTTGTCTGCCTAAAAGGGAGTATATCACCGATATATTCCGAGGTTTCCTGTTATTTTGTAAGTCCTGATTATCTTAGGATGCAGAAAATAAAGATACGGTTCATTTATCACTGCACTTTTATTTATGCTGCGTTTTCTGTTGATTTTCCTTTTAAAAAATACTACTTATATTGAATGGAATACTGTCCGTTCATCTTAGAACCTGATTTGCTTACTTTTACATAATAGGTTCCCTTTCCACTTTTCAAGCGATACGTCAACTTTTTCTTTCCACTCCTTTCATATGGAGCATTCGCATCAGAAAATAATATACTGGTTTTCACAGGTTTACTTCTGCCTTTTTTATAAATTGCAACCTTAACTTTTCCGGAATTATTTTCTACCCGAACAGTTATATAGCGTTTATATTTTGTTGTTTTCCGGTAAACTCTGTACCACCGGGAAGCTTTTTCTGTTGGTGTATAAATGTTAGTCCTTTTCGTCTTTAACTTTACTTTCTGCGCTTTGGATTTTTTCGTCTGATATTTGTCGGACAAAGTGCTATTTTCCATACTAATTATAGTAAACTGACTTTCCTTACCAGGTGTCATAGCTGCCGATTTTAACGCAATACGATACTGACCTTTCTTTAATCCAAAAACAGCTCCATGCTTTCCATGTTCATCTGCTTCCACAGTCTGTCTTTTTGTAACATTCTTCCATCCATCCTTCTCTTTTCGTTGAACATAAAAATAGGTATGTGTCTTATAATCAACGACTGCCGGATACATTGTAATCACACTCTTCGTTCGTTTTTTCAAAGTAAAGTATTTATACAGATACTTCCCTTGTGCTGATTGAATGTATGTCTTGCCGCTTTCGATTTGAGATACATTATCCGGACATATGTATGCGGTCACAGAAGCATTGCACTGATCCCACTCATTATATTCGTTTCCTATCTTAATGTAATACACACTATCTTTGTTCACATTTTTAATATAATACGTACCACTATTCCACTCTGATTCAGAGATATTCACTATCTTTTTATCAGCATCGTAAATCGTACAACCATCTACTAGAAGGCATAAAGTTCCTTCTCCCTGCGGAATAATTTTCACATATTTCCCTGCCATTTTAGAACTAAACCTATAGGGATTACCTCTCACTGGATTCTGCCATGTCGCATTTTTCATTTCTTTTACAAAAGGAGCCTGTATTTCCTGTACGTCCGTACAATCTTTATATCGGCTCTCATTTCCCTTTGTTTGCACAGAAATTGACAAACCAAATAAAAAAGTTATTAAAACCAACATTATGCTTTTTACTTTTTGTTTCATACTTACATTCCTCCTTTACTAATCTTATTCTCCAACACCTAGTTTAGGTTAATCATTCCATAATGTTTAATTACATTTGAATCTGTAATATGTACTTCTGTAGCATTTTTAGAAATATAAGTAATTCTATAATATTTTTTACTACTATCTGCTACATAATAAGTTCCATCCTTATCGCCAGACGCATGAAAATCATGACAAACTGCCACCTCTTTACGTTTTCCTTGAAATCTATACAAGTTATTTCTTTCAATTCGATAAGCCATTGTAAATCGGCGCTTTTGATACGAAGTATCATCTGCCTTAGGATGATCAATGCGTCCCCATTTTCCTTTCTCTTTGAATTCATATTTGTAAGTTGAATGTGCAAACGCATCTGTTGCAGAATGCATTGCAACTCCAAATACAAATGCTTTTCGATTAGAATTCGAAGAATATCCTTTTGCTTTAGCATGAATTTTTGATTTAAATGCATTACGAATAGCATCATAACTTTTCTGTGTTAATCCCGGAATATCGCTTTTCTTTACTGCCGTATAAGATTCTCCTCTTCCATATGCATTACCAATCTTAATTAAAAACCGATAACTTGCAAGATAATTGACTCTTTCATATTTATCAGGATTTTCAGATATTTTCCGATGATAATATCCGTGGAAATCCGGATAAACTGACATTCTAGGAACTCCACTATCCGGATATACTGCTCCTGCCTTCATTGCCGTTAAATTCACACCTTTATCAGTTAAATACTTTTGATGATTTGTTCCGGACCATGTTCCCTCTACCTTCGCTTCATCCGCAGTGTTATCATATTTCTTAACACTCTTGGTATTTTCTTTTACCTGAATATCATCTCCTTTCTGATACTGCTCTTCCGCTGTAGGATATACTTTTTCGGCATATTCATAGTCAATGATTCCCTTGCCATAAGTTTCTTTATCACCTAGTGGTCTTGCACTTTCCTCTAAAAGATCTCTGATAAATTCTTTTGATTTTGAGGTATCTTTTTGCCATAAAAGACTCGCTGTACCTACCACATGAGGAACAGCCATACTGGTTCCGGAAGTTACCATTGTCTCTCCAAATGCCCCCGTAGCACGAACCGCTTCTCCCGGTGCCACCACATCTACTTCTTTTCCTGTAGAACTAAAATCACTAATTTCTGCCTTGGAATTTACAGAGCCAACAGCAATAACATTGTCAAAAGCTGCTGGGTATTCTACATTATCAGTTCCATCTTCTCCTTGGTTTCCTGCTGCAGCAATTACTAAAATTCCCTTTTTATTTGCGTCATCAACTGCCTGCTGCAGAGCCTGCGAATATTGATTTGTACCAAAACTGATGCTGATAATATTTACATCTTTTTCAATTGCCCAATAAATTCCTTCTACAACACGGCTAATTGGTGCCTGCTTCTTCTCATCTAAAATTCTTGCAGAATACAACTCAATATTTTGATTAATGCCATCTACTTTATTATTCTTGCTAACTAGCAAACTTGCAATGGAAGTACCATGATTGGAAACATCCTCAAACATTGGTGAAATTTCCTCACCTTCTGCTATCAGATTTACTCTCTCTTTAACCTCAAGACCCTCCTGATAATCAATTCCTGAATCTAAAAGTGCAACTTTTACTTTTTCCGTTGGATTTACTTCTTGTTTCTCATCAACATGAATACTTTTCAAATTCCAAGAAGTACCTTCATCCGTATTCTGTAAAGAACCATCATCCAGGTCTGATGCAGATACATTTATATCTTCCTCTACTGCTAATACCTGCTGATCTTTTTCAATAATCTCAGCCTCTGTTTCTGTCAATTTCGATACCAAAATATGTTCTTCTTCTAACAAATCCGTTTTCTGCACCTGATCTTGAATCATATTTTCATCTTCAATCACTCCTATATTTTACAGAATTATCATTTCTTGTTTCTTGAATTTTATTACGATTCTGATAAAATATAAGCATCCATGTGATACAATCTGTACAACAGTGTACAGATACAGGTTGGCGCCTTAGTATTACATGGATTTTTTTCAATCATAGGTATCCCTCTCCTTTCTTTTCCTGAAATACCTCCCTTTTTCGCTTCATATGATGAGTAACTAGATTTTCTTTTTATTTTATATCATATTTCTAGTAATTGGATTATATTGTTGATAAAAGGTTTAACATTCCGATAATCGACATATATTTTTCTATTTATTTACAAGAAAACAGCAGCTTGTTTTTTTTACAAACTGCTGTTTTCATAATAAAAGAATTTTATTTTAACATGTTCTCATCAGCCGCAGTGATTCTGCTCTGCGTATTTTTTAATATTGGAAACATTGCAGTGCGTCTCGAACTGTTCCCCTCGCAGTACGACCAGGGATGGAGCCTGCATGATGCCGTATTCCTGCACCAATTCCTGATGTTCCTCCGCATCCACAATCTCAAAAGGGATCTGGGAATCCTTCAGGACTTCTCCAGCCATGCGGCAGTTCGGACAGGTTTTTGTGGTAAACAGAAGCATCTTTTCCGCTTCCTCCATCTTCTTTTCTGCCTCAGAGGCAATGCTTACATCCTTTTTCGGAGTCCTGGAGGCCTTCAGGCTTGAGTGCTCTACATCATACAGCTTTCTCTCCTTATATTCCTGTGCCTTTCCATCGTTCCAATTCTGGACCGGTCGGTAGTAGCCCGTGATCCTGCTGTATACTTCCGTCTTCTCTCCGCAGACCGGACAAACATAAACCTCTCCGTTTAAATAGCCGTGGTTGCTGCACACAGAGTAGGTCGGCGAAATCGTATAATATGGAAGACGGTAATTTTCTGCGATCTTTTTCACCAGAGCCGCGGCCGCTTTCCAATCCGGAAGCTTTTCTCCCAGAAAGGTGTGGAAAACTGTCCCTGATGTATATAATGTCTGTAATTCATCCTGAATATCCAGCGCGTCGAAAACATCGTCCGTATATCCCACTGGCAGATGGGAACTGTTTGTGTAGAACGGTGTTCCTCCTTCTTCTGAAGCTGTGATGATGTCCGGGAACTCTGCCACGTCATGCTTCGCCAGACGGTATGTAGTGGACTCGGCCGGAGTCGCTTCAAGATTATAGAGATCGCCGTATTCTTCCTGGTAATCTGACAGACGGTTTCTCATATGATTCAATACTTCCCTCGCGAATTCCTGCGCCTTTTCTTCGGTCAGATCCGCTTTGATCCAGTCTGCATTGAGACCCGCTTCATTCATTCCTATCAGCCCGATGGTAGAAAAGTGATTATTAAAGGAATCCAAATAACGTTTCGTATAAGGATACAGCCCTTCATCGAATAGTTTGGTGATGATGGTCCTTTTGATCTTTAAAGATCTTGCTGCCACATCCATCAAATGATCCAGCCTGTGATAGAATTCTTTTTCATCTTTAGAAAGATAGGCGATTTTAGGCAGATTGACCGTAACTACTCCTACGGAGCCGGTACTCTCCCCGCTTCCGAAAAATCCCCCTGCTTTTTTGCGCAGTTCTCTTAAATCCAGGCGCAGACGGCAGCACATGCTGCGCACATCACTCGGCTCCATTTCACTGTTGATATAATTAGAAAAATACGGGGTGCCGTATTTAGCGGTCATCTCAAACAGCAGCCGGTTATTTTCAGTGTCAGACCAGTCAAAGTCTTTTGTAATAGAATATGTAGGGATCGGATACTGGAAGCCCCGTCCTTCGGCATCCCCTTCGATCATAACTTCGATAAATGCCTTGTTCACCATGTCCATCTCTTTTTTACAGTCTTTATAACAGAAATCCATCTCTTTTCCGCCCACGATGGCAGGGAGCTCAGCCAGATCATCCGGAACAGTCCAGTCCAGAGTAATGTTAGAAAAAGGTGCCTGGGTTCCCCAGCGGCTCGGAATATTGACGCCGAAAATAAAGGACTGCACACACTTTTTAACTTCATAGTAAGACAGATTGTCTGCCTTCACAAATGGAGCCAGATAGGTATCAAAAGAGGAGAACGCCTGGGCGCCGGCCCACTCATTCTGCATGATTCCAAGGAAATTGACCATCTGATTGCACAGTGTGGACAAATGCTTTGCCGGTGCGGAGGTAATCTTACCTCGCACGCCTCCCAGACCTTCCTGGATCAGCTGCTTTAAAGACCAGCCCGCACAGTAACCGGTCAGCATGGAAAGATCATGGATATGGATGTCCGCATTCCTGTGGGCATCGGCAATCTCATCGTCATAGATCTCGGAGAGCCAGTAATTGGCCGTGATAGCCCCGCTGTTGCTTAAAATCAGTCCTCCGACGGAATATGTCACGGTAGAGTTTTCTTTTACCCTCCAGTCACTGGCTTTCACATAACTGTCCACCAGCTCCTTATAGTCCAGGATCGTAGACTTCATATTCCGGATCTTTTCTCTCTGTTTTCTGTATAAAATATAGCCTTTTGAGCTTTTCCGGAAAGCTTCCGTTGGTATCCAGTTTTACCAGATATCCAAGCTCCCTGATCTCTCCGATCAGTTCCAAAAGCCCGTCGTGGATCAGCGGTTCTCCTCCGGAAATGCAGACTCCGTCCAGGACTCCTTTCCGCTTCTTTAAAAAAGCAAGCAGGCCGCTGTGTGAAAGCCCCTGCTCTTTCTCTGACACTGAGATCAGCTCCGCATTGTGGCAGAACGGACACAAAAAATTACACCTGCCGGTAAATACCGTGCAGGCGACTTTCCCCGGATAATCCAGGAGTGTTGACTTTTGCAGTCCCATAATCTTCATCTAATCCGCTTCCTTTTCTTCATTCATATAACGTATGTTAATGAGTGTCAGTCCTTTTGCCGGGGCATTTGGACCTGCCTTTCCTCTTTTCGGATGCAGGAAAAGCTCCCGGACCCACTCCGGTTCTCTTTTGCCCCTTCCAATGGAGATCAGAGTTCCGGCCATCATCCTCACCATATTATATAAAAATCCGTTTCCCGTAACTCTCATTGTAATATACCGGCTGTTCTGCCTCACCTCACACTCATAAATCGTGCGCACAGTAGTCTTTGTAGGACTTCCTGTAGTGGAGAAGCTTAAAAAGTCATGCTCACCTAAAAAATAGCGGGCGGCTGTACGCATACGCTCCACATCCAAAGGTACATAAACAAAATGATGATGCCTCGCCGTGACCGGATTGTCAAACTCTGAATTGTAAATGGTATACTCATAAGTTTTTCTCGTATCCTGATACCTGGGATGAAAATCGTCCCTCACTTCTTTGGAAGACTGTATGACAATATCATCCGGCAGCCTCTGGTTCAGAGCCCTGGCGATCCTCTCACCCGGAATCTCCGTCTCCGTGTCAAATACTGCCACATTCCCAAAGGCATGAACCCCGGAGTCGGTGCGGCTGGCACCGATCACCGTGATCTCTTCTCCTAAAAGACTGCCAAGTTTCTCATTGAGAACCCCTTCTATGGTCGTATCCTTTGGCTGTATCTGCCAGCCGCAGTAATTTGTCCCTTCATATGCCACTTCTAATTTTATCCGTTTCATAGATCACCTCACGCCTATCTGCCAATCGGACAGAAAAATCCCAGGTAAATCATCAATGCCAAAAATAAAGCCAGGAACAGATAAGCCAGCAGGTCCCTTCTGCAGTATTTGAGAGGCTTCATCTTCGTCCGCCCTTCTCCGCCGTGGTAGCACCTGGACTCCATGGCCAGGGCCAGGTCATTGGCTCTCCTCACGGCCGCCACAAACAGCGGCACTACGATCGGCACCATACTCTTCATCCGGTGCAGAAAACTTCCGTTTTTAAAATCCACTCCTCTTGCGGTCTGAGCCTTCATGATCTTGTCCAGCTCCTCTGTGAGGATCGGGATAAACCTTAGGGCAATAGACATCATCATCGCAATCTCATGCACAGGAATTTTGATCAGTTTCAAAAAGCCCAGCGACTTTTCAAGCCCGTCTGTGAGCTCATTGGGTGTGGTCGTAAAGGTCATAAGGGAAGTGCCCAATACAAGCATCACCAGCCTTGTGCCCAGATAAACGGCTGTGACGACTCCTTCTTTGGTGATCCTGATGACACCAAAATGTACGATCGCTTCGCCCGGTATAAAGAAAATATTGATGACAACGGAAAAAAGCAAAATAACGCCAACGGCTTTCAGACCCCTGACAATAAAAGAGAGGGGTACGGTGGAAAGCCCGATCATCAAAGCCAAAAACAGCAGAGAAGCCGCATAAGTCAGCGAAGACTTTGAAAAAAACAAGGTTATGACAAAAATCAATGTCCCCGCCAGCTTCACCCGTGGGTCCAGCCGGTGAAGAATAGAGTCTGATCTGTAATATTGTCCTATGGTGATGTCTTTAATCATATGTTTGTTCCTTCTTTAATGTTTTTAAGATTGCCCTCTTGGCATCTTCAAGGGTCAGGATCTCTCCCTCGACAGGAAATCCCTTTTCTTTCAGATCGTTGGCCAGATGTCTGAAAAATGGTACGGACAGCCCCATCTGCTCCAGTTCTTCCTGATGAGAGAACACTTCTTCCTTATCCCCGTCAAATTCAAGGCGCCCACGGTTCATGACGATCATCCTGTCTACATAGGATGCGATATCTTCCATGCTGTGGGACACAAGTATGATTGTGATCCCCTGTTCCTGATTGAGACACTTCAGAAGTTCCAACAGCTGTACCCTTCCCTCAGGGTCCAGACCGGCGGTCGGTTCATCCAGGATAAAATATTCAGGCTTCATTGCCAGAATGCCTGCGATGGCCACTCTGCGCTTCTGTCCTCCGGACAGTTCAAATGGCGACTTTCCGAACAGTTCCTCAGAGATCCCCACGTCTTTGAGTGCCTCCTTCGCAGCTTCTTCGGCTTCTTCTTTGGAGGCCCCAAAGTTCAAAGGACCGAAACAGACATCCTCCAGTATGGTCGTCTCAAACAGCTGGTGTTCCGGATACTGAAAGCAGAGGCCAACCTTTCCCCGAAGACTCTTGATATTATAATCCTCGGCATGGATATTCTTTCCCTCAAAATATACCCGTCCTTTTGTAGGTTCCATGAGCCCGTTCAGATGCTGGATCAGCGTAGACTTACCCGATCCCGTGTGTCCGATGATGCCGATAAACTCTCCCTCTCCGATCTCTAAATCTACATCGATCAGCGCGGGCTTTTTTATATCCGAATTATCTTCATATATATAACTTACTTTCTCTAAACTAATTGACATAACTCTTCCACCAGTTCTTCCCTTGTCGTTACCGCATCGGAAAGCCTGATTCCCTCCTTTTTAAGCTCATAGGCAAGCTCTGCGGCAAATGGCACCTCAAGCCCGTACCCTTTCAGCTCCTCTACATGTGCAAAGACTTCCTTTGGCTTTCCGCTCATCACGACCTTTCCCTGATCCATGACAAACACTCTGTCAGCCAGCAGTACTTCTTCCATATCATGTGTGATCAGAATGATCGTGATCTCTTTTTCCCTGTTCAGCTCCCCTGCAAGAGACAGAACATCCTGTCGTCCCCTGGGGTCCAGCATCGCAGTGGGCTCGTCCAAAATTATACATTCGGGTTCCATGGCCATGATCCCTGCAATGGCCACGCGCTGTTTCTGCCCGCCGGATAAATGATTGGGGCTTGCGCTGCGGTAAGCAGTCATCCCGACGCCCTCCAATGCCCCTGCCACGCGGCTCCAGATGTCTTTTGTGGGCACGCCGATATTTTCCGGGCCAAAGGCTACATCTTCTTCCACCACAGAACCGACAATCTGGTTGTCCGGGTTTTGAAATACAATGCCTGCACTTTGACGGATCTTCAGGAGCTTTTCATGGTCTCTTGTATCCATACTCTTTAAATAGACAGAACCGGATGTGGGCTGGAGCAGTCCGTTGATATGTTTTGCCAGGGAAGATTTGCCGGAGCCGTTGTGTCCCAGAATGGCAATGAACTCCCCCCTTTCCACCGACATATCCACACCATTTACGGCATTGACGGTCTGATTTTCCTCTTCCTTTTCCCCGTAAGTTATATATTGATGAATTAAATCTTTGATCTGTAATATTGACATTGGTTTCTCCTTTGACATATGCTCCATTATATCAATAAAATGGGCTGGAAACAATAGGTATTCATTGACATTACTGCGGGTAAATCCCGTGACGCAAAGCCAAGGGCCTAAACCATGAGATGGTATGACAGCCGGCTGCTCCATTTTACCTATCGGACATCATTTATATTTGATCTGACTGTCCTGTCAATGGATCTTACACTGCACTCTTTTCGTGCAGTTTACCTTACATTGTATACTTTATAGATAAAATAGACTCCGGCAGTATTCTGCCGGAGTTTTTTTCGTTTACATACTGTATATTTAGTTTTATATCATGAAAGGGGGAATCATTATGAGGCGATACAAAAGGCACACCATCCTGCTGGCGGCAACGCTTCTGGCATTTATTTTAGCAATGCTCGGCAATTTAAGCTATGCAGCCGATGAAACAAAAGACAATAAAGAGGCCGTTCAAGCCTCTTCTGCATCAGAGACACAGAGTAAAATCACAGAGACGGCATCTTCAGACACACAGTCACAGACAGAAGTCCCAGCCACCGGACGCTAACTCTGCTGTTCCTGCATCCGGCAACACTGCCGCTGACAGTTCGACGGAATCAAAAAAGAAAAAATCTGTTTCCAATGAAAATTCAGGTATACTGATCGAAGACTCTAATCTGTATGCCCAGGGTACGTCTATTCTAATAAAGAAGGACACCGGCGGAAAAAATAAAGCCGTGGAATCCAATGTCAGCATTGTCATCCAGAATGTACAGGTATCTTCCGTGTACGGGGGCGGTTATGCCATTGCTTCCAAAGGCAATGCAAGTGCTAATGTATCCGGTTCCATTTCCTGTACGCTGGAAAACGTCGATGTAAGTGAAGTCTATGCAGGCGGCTCTGTCGCTCTGAAAATCATAAATTCTGTCTCCCCGGTAGCCGAACAATGGGGCAATCTTGTGGCTGCCGCCTTTAAACGGCGGAGGTTCCGCTAACGGTTCCGGCTCTATTGCCATTGAGAAGCCTTCCGGGATGCCTGGCATCACCGTGGAGAATTATGAAGCCGACGCTCTTCTCACTGAGGAGGATGCACAGAAAATTGCAGCCGGAAGCACTATTGAGATTGCTTTAAAATCAGAGCCGGTATCTGCTCCTCCGAAACAAGCACAGAACCTTCTGAATAAGGAGATGGAACGTACTATTCTTCTGGATATTAATCTGTTAAAGATGACAGACGGCGTACCAGAAAGAATCCCTACCGTGGATTCTCCACTCACACTCACCTTTGATGTGCCGGAAAAATACCGCAATGAGACGCGGGAATTCTTTGTGATCCGTCTTCACGAACAGGCTGACGGAACATACTCTGCATCCACTTTAAAAGACTTAAACCCTGAGCCTGATAAAGTTACAATTGAAACTGACCGGTTTTCCGTATATTCTCTGGTCTACAAGAATGCACAAGATTCCTCACCCTCAACAACAGAACACAATACTGAAATTTCTTCCACTGAGAAAAATAAGACCACTTCCAAACAGAAACAGACATCCATAGGCAGGCGAAATACCTCCTCCCGCCACACAAGCTCTAAGAAAGGTACGAAAGCTTCAACGCACAACAGCACTGTATCCTATAAAGATACAGCGTCCACCGGAGATCAGAAGTATGATATCTCATCCTTGTTGATCCTCCTTTCAGGAAGCCTTATCTGTGCGGGCATGCTGCTCACAAGACATTTAAGAAGATGATCTTAGGCTCCTTATACTACAAAGAAGTCCAGGATTTTTCCTGGACTTCTTTATGATTACTGTCATATAGATTGTTTTATCCAATGATATACTCATCTATTTCTTCTAGAAATTTCCCGTAATCACTTTTCTCCGGTTCAATCTGAAGTTCTAATGGATGGGAAATATTTAAGCTGAAAATTCCTAAGATCGATTTTGCATTAATCACATATCTGTCTGACTTTAAATCTACACTTCCATCATATCTGCCGGCAGCTGCGGCAAACGTTTTTACATCCTCTACAGTATCTAATTGAATCGTTTTTTTAACCATAATTTTACTCCCTTTATTTTCTCAGTTCGCCTATTGTTTCTTTTAAACTCTTTAAATCTTGATCTAAGCTCTGATACATTTCTACATAATATGGATACAGCCTGTCATAAGCTTCTTCCCATTCTTTCACCGGCTGAATTATTTCTTTTACTTTTACGATTTTTTCGGCTGCCTTTGTAAGGTCCGGAAATACTCCAACTTTTCGTCCAACAATGAATGCGTCTCCCACCGGAACATCCCCTGATTTTTCGTCTAATAAATATACAGGAATATGAAGCATGGATGCCTTTATCTGAGCCCATGTACGGCTTTTTGCTCCGCCACCGCAAATTCGTAAACAATCAACGGCCGCCCCTGATTTTTTTACTGTTTCAAATACATGGCGAACAGCGTATGCTGTACCTTCAAATACAGAACGTGTCAAATCTGCTCTGGTCATATCCATTCCCATTCCGATAAACATACCTCTTGCATATTCATTCCACAACGGCGCTCTTTCTCCTAGCAAATATGGGAAGAATATCACACCATTTGATCCTGGTTCTGACTCCAATGCCAACTCATTTAAGTATGAATAAATATTTTTATTGTTTGCTTCGGCGTATGCTCTTTCTTCTGCTGCAAAAGTGTCAATAAACCATTTTAACGCCGCTCCACTTGTCTGAATTGGTGCATCAAATACCCATGGCATTCCATCAACTGCACAAGGTCTCGTAACAACCGGTACATCCGGCGCACTCTTAACATCACTTCCAATGAAAACGAGAGATGTTGTTCCAGATGACTCCCCACATTCCCCAAGACGACTGATTCCTGTTGCATGCATAGATGCCATAGCATCACTACATCCTGCAATGACTGGAACCCCTTCCTTTAATCCAGTTTCTTTGGCTGCTTCCTCTGTGACAAATCCGATAATTTCATCTACTAACTTTAATTCAGGAAGCATTGCTTCCAAATCAACACCAATGACATCTCCTATCTCCTTTGACCACTCCATTTTACTGATATCGAGACATTGCGTTCTTGTTGCCTGGTCAATATCAGATGTCATTTTTCCAGTCAGTTTATAGTTAATATAAGAACTTGCCTGTAAAAAATATTTTGTCTTTGCAAAAAGTTCCGGCTCATGGTTTTTAAACCATAAAATTTTGTTCGGAAGAAAGGCCACCGCCGGCTGTCCCCCTACAATACGGACAAATTTATCACTTCCTATGGTATCAACTATGTAATGCAATTCTTCTGCTGAGCGATTGTCCTGATACGTTAAAGCATTTCTGAGCGGTGTTCCATTTTCATCCAATGGAAGCATTGTAACTGTATGTGAACTAATGGAAATTCCTCTGATTTTCTTTATAACCTCAGATCCTGCCTGTTCTCCCAGACTTTTGAATATAGCAACTGTATTGCTCCACCACTCGTTTGCATCTTGTTCCTGCATGTCCGGACCAGGTACCAGAAATTTACTTGGTCTGCCTGCCTCTGCAACAACATCTCCATCTTCACTAAGTATAATCGCTTTCATATTTGTTGTTCCGCAATCCATACCTAATAAATAATTATCCGCTTTTTTCATTCCGCTTCCTCCAATGGTATTTAAGACTTTATATTGATTAACGTAAGAATAACAAATTTATTCTTCACACTCAAAAGGTCTTTTTCCTCATTTAAACGGAAATATTTCAGATACCATTTGCCGCAATATAACGGCAATAACGTGTTTGTTTTCTTCTGTTTTTATTCATTATACTAGAGTTGTAAGAAGGTATAACAAATAAAGAAGGGAGACTTACTTATGAAAATGAAAGCAGCATTAATGTATGGACCAAGCGATATTCGCGTTGAGGAAACAGACAAACCTATTTGTCCTGAAGATGGTCTGATTTTAAAGGTCATGTCCGTAGGTTTATGCGGATCCGATATCCGAAACTTAACAACTGATTCCAGAAAAGGAAACTACCCTTTTATCTATGGACACGAAATTGTAGGTTTTGTTGATGAAATCGGGGAAGAGGAAAAAAAATATAAAGTAGGCGACCGCCTGTTTTTATTCCCGGGAACCTATTGTATGGAATGTGATGAATGCATCAGCGGTCACAGTGAAAATTGTTCAAACACCGAGGTTGCAAAACTTGCAGGTACCGGAGGATTTGCCCAGTATGTTTCTGTATCCGGCGAAAAGATCCGAAGAGGAGGTATTTATGAGATTCCCGATGACGTATCTTTTGATGCCGCAAGTCTCGGAGAACCTTTAACTTCCGTATTTGCATGTCTGGAAAATGTAAAGGTTGAATATCCTGACACCTTAGTCATCATCGGTGCCGGTCCTATTGGATGTTTCATGGCGCAGTTAGCTAAAATCCGCGGTGCACAGAAAGTTATTATGATTGATTTAAATGATACCCGTCTGGAAATGGCCAAAGGCTTTGGAGTGGACATCACAATCAATAGTTCAAAAGAAGATCCCATTGAAGCAGTTCAAAAGCTTACAGGTGGAAAAGGAGCCGATAAAGTAATTTCCGCCACACCTGCAAACGCAACACAAACACAGAGTATCCATATGGTACGAAAAGGCGGTTTGGCTGTTTTCTTTGGCGGCGTTCCAAAAGGCTCTATGACCGAATTAGATTGTAATTTGATCCATTATAACAATATCTGGATTAAAGGTCACTTTGGCGCTTCCTACAGCCAGTCAAAACGCGCATTCCAACTTGCAATTTCTTCATCATTTCCAACAGAGAAATTTATTACACACATCCTTCCATTAGATAAGATCAATGAAGGAATTCAACTTACGCGTACGGGTGAAGCAATTAAAGTGGTTCTTCATCCATTTGACAACTAACATCGTATTGGTGATGCTCTTTTTTTGCTCTTCAGACAGAACAAAGTTGTCAAGCCCCTCCTTCAAGAGGGGCTTGACAACTTTGAGCGCCAAATGCGATTTGACGAAGTCAAATGTTTTCCTTTCGCATTTTGTGTGCATCCTCGCGGAGCGTTTTTATGGCGGGCACCATAATAGAAGGTGTCGTCCCTTATAGTTTTTCTCCGATGTCGGAGATTATTCTCCTTGAGAATCTAGTGCCTGTGCATTCGTTGTTGGTGTCTTGACACAAGCGATGATACCAACGACTACCAGTCCAATTGCTGAAACAATAAAACGGTTGGAAATATCATTTCCCATTACATTTGCCATTGCATTTACTACGTATGCTGAGATAAAGTTACCAATATTATAGGTTGCAGATACGATAGCGATTGCAAGAGAAGCCTGTGCCGCCGGAACCATATTTGCCGCAAATGTTACTGCACCTGGATTCCTGATTGCAAAACCAAAACCTACAACTAATGCTCCTATACAGATGACATAGAAATTTGTAGACACACCAACCATTGCGGTACCTACCGCCATCAAAAGAATCGCTGCACCAATAGTAAATTTCCTGAACTTTTTAACAGTTGTTCCTAACAAGAGGCCTCCTACGATACCTACAACTTGCATAATAGAAGCAACCGTACCAGCTGTACTTGCATCCCCAATTCCTTTTCGGTCGATGTACATAGCAATATTTGTATTAAATGTTGCAACAAAAATACCTGTGATTAAACATAAGACACCAAAATACACCATTTCATTTGAAATCCTGCTGTTTTCACCTTTTACAACTGCCGGTATTGTTTCTCCCTTAGGTACTGTAAACAGAATGATCAATACGATAGGTATCGTAATCAAAAATACGAGGTATCCTCGTTCCCATCCAGCCATAGCTGTTAATAAACCAGAACCTTTTGCGATAATAGTTCCGCCGATACTTACAAAAATTGATTGTAATCCCATGACTCTTGATTTTTCAAGTCCTGTAAAGTAGTCAGAAATCAACGATGAGCTTGTTACAACAACAAAAGATAAACCTACCCCGATTACAATACTTGCTACATAAAGCATCCATAATTGCGTATTTAATACTTGTGGTATCAAGGCTCCCACGAGCATAAGAATTGTACCAATTACTGCAATATTTCTTTTGGTGATCTTCGGTTCCAACATTGGTTCTATGAACATTGCCGGTAAAGTTGTCAAATTAATCAGGGTCAAAACAATCTGAATTGCTGAATCACCTGCCCCTGGAAAGAATCTTCCAACCTCCGCTAAAATCGGCGCCAATGCACTATTACACGCCATAGTCAACGACATCACCAACAATCCGGCAGCAATGAATTTTTTATTTTTTGTGTTTTCCATTTTATACTCCTCCTCTTATCTTTTCCAGATGTATTTTCGTTCTTCTCCATTTAAGTAAGCTAATACTTCCTGAGACATCATTTCACCAGACCATCCGTCCACATCTGTTGTTAACCCTGCCATATGTGGTGTACATACAACATTTCTCATCTGTAATAACGGATGGTTTGCCGGAACCGGTTCCTCCCAGTACACATCAATCGCCGCACCTGCAATGTCTCCGTTTTGAAGTGCTTCTACAAGGTCTTTCTGGTCAATGACTGCCGCACGTGCTGTGTTAATCAAGAAAGCTGATTTCTTCATTTTAGAGAACCAGTCTTTATTAACAGATGCCTTTGTATCTTCAATTACCGGAAGATGAAGACTTACCATATCACTCTTTGTGAGCATCGTATCCAAATCAACTTTCTTGGCGCCATCTGCTGTGATTACTTCCTCTGGCATAAATGGATCATATGCTAAAATTTCCATACCAAATGCTTTTGCTCTAACAGCAACTTCACGTCCGATTGCACCATATCCGGCAATGCCAAGCTTCTTTCCATAAAGTTCAAATCCAATCCCATAATCTGTGAAAGGATGGTTCTCGTCTAACGGACCAAATGTTACATTTTTAACATCCGGAACATCATAGATATTTTCTTTCGCTGGTCCTGTATGTTCCCCTTTAGAAAGTCCTGTGGAACTAAGGGCCAGATTTCGTGCTGCCGCAATCATTAATCCCATATTAAATTCTGCAACGGCAACCCTGTTTCTTCCCGGTGTGTATGACAGTGGAATCCCTGCTGCCTTTAGCACTTCATTGTCAACTGTAACTGGTGTTCCTTTGGCAACTCCAATGAATTTCATTCCAGATTCAATCCATGTATTGATTGTATCCGCCTTTGCATTTTCATCTCCTAAAACAACGATCTCAAATCCTTTACATTCCTCACGGATCATCTCTTCTGTTACGTTTCCTTTTCCGTGTTTTAACTCTCCTGCCTCTGTAACATCACATAGCTTTTCAATTTCCTGTCTTCTCTTTTCAGGAAGCTGAGTACAAAGTACTAACCTTTTTTTCATCGTTTTCCTCCCAATATTCAGGTGATATAAATTTCGTCTTTATATTAAACACGTAATCCTGTATAATATCCTGTGTTGATCGCATCGTATATTTTTCCAACCTTCCTGCAGTCACCAAGGATATAATATTCGTCAACACAATCTGTAAGTGCATCCACTTTTTCAAATGGTGACTTAAAACCTAAGGCACATACAACCGTATCTGCTTCGATGATAATATCTTCTCCGTCCTTTTCACACAAAACTCCTGTGGAAAGGATTTCTTTCACCTTTGTATTCAAATAGCACGCTGCAGATTTTTCAACTTCTACCATAAGACCGCCTCTGTAAAATGAGTTTACTTCTTCTGCGATCTCTGATTTCATCTCGATAATCACACATTCTTTGCCTTCATGTTTGAATCCAACTGCACCTTCTGCCCCCACAAGACCGCCGCCAACAATAGCAACCTTCTGGCCAAGTTTTTCCGGATGAAGTTCCGCTTCAATAGCCATAACTACATGATCTGAATCAAGCCCCTTTATTGGCGGCCTTAATTCTTCCGATCCGATTGCCACCATAAGTGCATCCGGATGAAACGTTTTAATGTAATCTGGTGTGACCTCTGTATTCAGAATTACCTTTACACCCGCTTTCTTTACCCGGCTGCTTAAAACTTTTATCAGCTTTTGTACATCTTCTTTAAAATATGCAGCTCCTGCTGCATGAAGATTTCCGCCCAGCTTTTCTGTTTTTTCCACAAGTGTAACCTGGTGTCCCCGCCTGGCTGTTGTAATCGCGGCTTCCATACCTGCCGGTCCGCCGCCGACAATCAAAACTTTTTTCTTCTTTTCCGGCAGAGGTCTTTTATATCTCGCCTGCAGCTGCTCTCCCATAATTGGGTTAACCGCACATTTTACCATCTCCAATTCACCAGTTGCACCAAAACATTCATAGCATCGAAGGCATGGTGTAATATCATCAGCTTCATCATTATAAGCTTTTTGTGGAAGGTATGGATCTGCAAGACTTGCCCTTCCAAGTTCCACAACATCAGCCATTCCAGATGCAATGATTTCTTCCATTTGAGCCGGGTCGTTGAGTGATCCCACACATGCAACCGGAGTTTTTACATGTTTCTTTACTTCTGCTGCAAGATATACATTAACTCCTCGTTTATAAAATGCAGATGGATGAGTTCGGCAAAACATATCCGGATCCTCATGATTTCCACATGAGACATTGATAAGGTCAACTTTGTCATCGATCATTTCCGCTACTTTCACACAGTCATCCATGCCCAAACCTCTGTCGGTAAAATCATCCCCGGATATACGCGCTTCAATCGGAAATAATGGTCCAACTGCATTCCTTACAGCGTCCAATGAAAGCATGAAAAATCTTGCCCGGTTTTCTAAAGACCCGCCGAACTCATCGGTTCTCTGATTGAAAACGGGCGATAAGAATTGTGAAAATAACCAGCCATGAGCTGCATGTACTTGAACCATATCAAAACCGGTTTCCTTACAAAGCTTTGCAGCTTTTCCATAAGATTCAATAATTTCATAGATCAATTCCCGGGGCATCTCTGTGACATGTCCTTGCGGCATTTCAAAATCACTGGGACCATACGCAATATTTTCCTTGTCCACATCTCCGCCAACGCTGGCAAGACCTCCGTACATACCACCATGAGAGAGCTGGATGTTTGCATACGACCCTGCATTATGAATCAATCTTGCTGCCTCCGTCATGCCTTGTCTGACTCCAAAAGCATCTAGTTGAAGCTGTTTGTTATGGGATTTTCCTGTTGCAGAGTGTACAATCGCCTCTCCGTATGTAACTACACCTGCCCCGCCTTTTGCTTTTTCTTCTAAGTATGCTGTCATCTCCGGTGTAAAATGGCCATTTAAATCAATCATGCTTGGACTTGTTGGCGCACAGATGATTCTGTTTTTCATCTTTACATTTCCGACTCTCAATGGTGAAAATAAATGTGGATATCTTTTTCCGCATAGTTTCTTTTCTTCCATACTGTCTCCTTTTCTTATTACAGGGCTTTTTTCAAAATAGCCAGAACATCATCCTTTGTAACCCCTTGTTTCGGATTAAAATTAAGAACAGGTTCTTTCAATACATCGTTTGCAATCATATCGAAATCTTCTTCTTTGATTCCTTGTTCTGACAATGTTTTTATTTTTAATTCTTTTGTCAGCCTTAACAATTCTTTAGATAAAGAATATTTGTCTTCTTCTGGGTTTCCGCTCACCGGAAGCTGAATTGCTTTGGCAAGTTCGATCATTTTTTCAGGGCATGTATCTGCATTGTATTCCATAACATATGGAAGTACCGTTGCATTTGCCATTCCGTGGGCCAAGTGGAAATGTGCACTTAAGGTATGTGCGATTCCATGGACCAATCCTAAGTTCGCATTAGAAAATCCAAATCCGGCAATTATACAACCGAGCATCATATTTTCTCTCGCATCCATGTTTGAGCCATCCGCAACTGCCTTTGGAAGATTCTCATGAAATATCTGAAGGCCTTTGATGGAATGATATTGGGTTAAAGGAGTTGCCATGTTAGAAATATAGCTTTCCACTGCATGTGTAATGGCATCCATTCCTGTTGCTGCCGTAACACCTGCGGGCATTGTTTTTGTAAATTCCGGATCCGCTATGACTTTGTCCGGAACCAGCTTGTTATCAATAATCACATACTTACATACTGCCTTTATATCTGTTAAAGCTACTACATTTGTAACTTCACTTGACGTGCCAGCTGTGGTTGGCACTGCGATCAATGGCAGTACTCCTTTTTTTACAAGGCCAATTCCGCCATACTGTCCAATTGGTCCTGGATTTGTCATCAAAATATTTACTGCTTTTGTTAAATCAATACTGCTTCCGCCGCCAACTGCAACAAAAACATCAATTTTATTTTGCAGTGCAATGGATGCTGCCTCTTCAACTACTTCGTTTGTCGGATTTGGAATCACTCCGTCAAATATGGTTACATTCACATCTGCTTTTTTAATTTCAGCTAATACTTTTTCAGAGATACCTGCCATCTTAACTCCGGCATCGTACACAACCATAACGTTGTTTGCTTCGTATTCTTTTAAAATCTCCGGCAGCGCCTTTGCGGCATTTTTTCCAAATACCACATTGCTTTTTACAAAAAATTCTTTTGCCATTTTAAATCCCCCTGACTCTAGACTGCCTGATCCGCTGCGATTAATGCCTGCATTTTATCAACTGCTTCCTGAGGCATTGGCTCAAAGTTTCCAAGAACTCTTGCATAATATTCTGTAACTGCCATTTCCTCTGTATATACGGTTGCTGACATCGCAGCTTTCATATTTTTTCCGCAGCAGAACATTCCGTGATTTTTAATAAGAACTGACTTTCCACTTTCTCCTAAAGCTTCCACAACCCGATCGGCAACTTCATCACTGCCCGGCATTGTAAATGGTACTACTCTGACGGGTACAAATTCACATTGCGGAGGTGTGGTTGCTTTGATCTCTTCTGCTCCCATAGCCATGATTGTTGCAAACATTGCATGTGTATGTACCGTAGCTTTTACATCTGGTCTGGCTCTCATGACTGCTGTATGCATTGGAACTTCAGAAGATGGTTTAAAATTCCCATCCAGCCATTTCCCGTTTAAGTCAACGATTGCAATATCTTCTAATGTCATTCCTTTATATGGAACTCCACTTGGTGTAATTGCAACAACATCGTCCTCGTCATCTCTTAATGCGATATTTCCTGATGTTCCTTTGATTAATCCTTGATCAACTGCATCTAAAATTGCTTCTAATACCTGTTCTCTGATTTTTTCGTACTTCATTGTTTGAATCCTCCTTTAAATTTGTATTTAAATCTTAGTCTATTGTAAGTTTATGCTCAAACAAGGATTTTCCGTTTTAAAACGGAAATTTTATTTATTTTATATACTAGTAATTTATTATTATAATAAAGGTAAAATATCCTTAACAATGAATTGTAATTCCTGTACAAGGAGGAAATTATGGAACACACTTCATTAACTTTGCGTCAAAGAAAACTGTTAAACTATATTCAACAAAAAACAGAATACGTAACTGGAGAAGAGCTTGCAAAACATCTGAATGTATCCGCCAGAACCATCAGAAATGATATTAACGAAATGAACCAACTCCTTGAAGACCATGGTATTCAAGTACATTCAAAAAGAAGCCGTGGGTATCTGCTATTTTCGGAAGACAATAACTTATTAAAGGAATTAAGCCAGACAGGGCGTTCCTTTTTATCGAGAGAAGACCGGATCCGGCATATTGCCTTTCGGCTTTGCCTTGCCGAACATCCAATTAATCTATATGATTTAGAAGATGAAATGTACATCAGCCATACAACCTTAGAGCACGATTTAGAAATGCTGCGCAGCAAATATATTCTTCCCTTCCCTCACATTGATTTTCACCGCGCCCAAAATACAATTTTTTTCGGAAAAGACGAACAGAAGAGGAGAGCCATTCTTAACAAATTATTTACTGAAAATTGGAATTATAATGCCCGGGGGAATACTTATTATCAGTATCAATATCTGGAAGAAGAAATTGTAAATTTGATTATGCCTATTACACAGAAATATCTTCAAAAATACAATATTGTTTTTGAAGATATTAATATGGTAATTTTGAATCTCTCGATTGCCATTATGTACTATCGAATGATTAACGGACATATTCTCACTGATATAACTGCTTTAGCCTATGAAGATGCCACCGCTGTTCATGCAGCCAAAGAAATTTTTGATGCATTGGAGAAGAAATTAAATTGCAGATTTCCGGAAGCAGAACGGCAAGAAGTATACTTACATATTTCTTGTGCACGGCTCTTAGACGCAAGTAAACTAAGTTTTGCAACAGCCGGGACATATTTTAATAAAAATACCCTTGAGATATGCAATCGCTATTTGCAAATCATCAAAGAAACTTATCATATAGACTTAACGGAAAATGAAGATTTTTTCATTACCATCCTCCAATTTTTCCGTTATATGTTTCTTCCGGTCCATCACTTCAATAATGTTGATATTCCCTATGATATTGCCCGCAGCAATCTAATTATTTCTTTTGAAATCGCTTTTTTGGTTCAGCCGCTTGCCGCCGAATACTATAAAAATTATTTAGATTATACCGAACTGTTATTTTTAGCTTTTTGTATTTCCGGAGCTTTATCTTATAACAATAGAACGGCGCCAAAATTAAAAACAGTTGTTATGTCACATTTAAATCTGTCTTCCACTTGGTATTTGAAACAAAAAATTCTGAGCAAATTTCAGGATTATCTTTCAATTACTGCGCTGCTCCCTGTCTACATAAAAGACAGCTATGATTTTTCTAAAGTGGATTTGATCGTGACAACGATTAATAAAAATATAACAGAAAATAAAGATTGCCAAACGATTAGGATTTCCCCATTTCTGACCGCTCAGGATGAAGAAAAACTGGATGCTTATATTTCAAAATTACAAATCATACGACTGTGTTCTAACAGACTTCCTTCTATCCACAAGCTGCTTCAGGACGCATTTTGGCATGAACAATTAGAAAGTGATAATTATCTGGAAGTAGCGGAACTTTTAGCTGGAGATTTTATCCGGCACGGTTATGTGACCTCTGACTACATTACAAAGTTGTTTCAAAGAGAAGCAATTTTAACTTTTGCATTTAAACCCAGTATTGTTCTGATGTACGCTTTAACTCCAAGTACAAGAACCTGTCTTTCCATTGCCACAATGAAACATCGAATTCGCCGGAATGGATACAAGATTCGTACCATCATTTCATTAGCTGTCCGGCCGGAAGATACCACACTTATTTTCAGTTTCCTGAATCTGCTGTATGGAAATTTATTTGACATAGAAGAAACCAAGTTTTTAAAAACAAAACAAGCATTATTAGATTTTTTCTTGACATATAGTTCTGATTCTTAACATTTCAAAATCCAAAAAAGAGAAAGGAATATCCTCTCTCTTTTTTGGTTCAGATCCATTGCTATTTATTATTTGCCGGTTCCGGATGCTTTAGCTTATCCCACTTTCCTTCTTCCGTTATTGCTACAATCACAATGTTGATCAGGAAAAGGCATAAATATACTACGTACGCTCCTGTCAAACTGCCTGTAAATTTCATGACTGCTGCGTTCACCGCAAAATTCAGACATCCGATACAATAATTGATTGGAAAAATCACTCCGTTTACCTTTGGATAATCAAGTACTCCGAAAATAGACGCTGGAAATGACAGTGACATATTGGTGCTTCCTCCCAATGAAAAACCTACAATAATAATTGAAACATATACCAACGGCATCCATAATGACGCAAGAAGGTTACATAGAATTCCCGTCGCAAATACTGCACAATAAATCATACATGCCTTTTTTGTACCAAGTTTTGTATCCATATATCCAATTGCATAACTTCCAATAATCCCGACAAGCCCCGCGATTGTCATTGCCGATATTGCAACTCCATTAGATAAACCTAACGCCATATTTCTTTTTACGAATTGTGTAATGATACCCAAAAGTCCCAACGTAATAAATCCCGGAACAATCGCTGCAATCCACACCTCTTTGCATTTTAACATTTTAGGAATGGTCCAATCACTTACATACTCATCTTTTTCTGATAATTGTTTATACTCTGTTTCATAAACTTCCTTTGAAACATTATCCGGATACATACCCGCTTCTATCGGATTATCGCGCAATGTAATATACGCAAAGATTCCTAAGACAATGGCGGTGATTGCAAACAGTGAAAAACTTGTTTTATACTCTGCCACCGTTAATAAAAAAGTCATAAGGGGCGCTAAAACCGCTGTACCAATATTTGCTCCAATTGTACTGATTCCATTGACAACTCCCCTTTTTTTAGGGAACCAATCAGACTGCATTGGCCCTGTACATAGATAGAAGCATCCCTGTCCGCAGCTAACCATAATGCACTGTGCAATGGCATACATTACAATATTTGCTGCTCTTAGGAATAAAAAATAATATGTTAATCCAAATATAATAAATAATGCCGAACTTACTTTTCTTCCCCCGAATTTATCTCTGAACTTTGCAATTACAAGCATCATTGCCACACCGACAAACCCTGCTACCGTACCCATACTCAGACATAAATCATAGTTTAATCCTGCTCCTTTCGCAATTTGCGGAAGTGCAACGTTTAATCCATCGTTAACACCCGCATTTGTAACTAACATTGCTAAAATTGCAAAAAACATCAAATTCCAGCCTTTACCCAAATTGAAGCTTTCTTTTATCATTAGCTTTTTTTCCATACTTAATTCTCCCTGCCAAACTTCTTTCATCAACTGTTTCTCAGTTACTTTAAGTGTAATCTTCATAACTTTTGACCGTGTAGTTGGTAAAATTGATGCATCTATTTTATATATACTCAACTATTATATACATAATATACAAAACATAAGTGCATCTCTTCAAACAGTCTTTTTCCGTTTAGAAAGGGAAATATCAGAATCTGCTAACAAGGATGTCCGCAGAAAGACACTTGCTGAATACCTTCATCATAAAAAACTGCATAAAAAATGCGGCCAACAACATGGCCGCATTTACTTATACAATTTTTAGTTATTCTTCCTGTGTACTTAACAGAGGCCCGTTCAATCTCCTGCTGCTTTTTATAGGATCAATCTTAAACTAATTCAAGCAATACTTCTAAAGCACCGTCACCTTTACGCTGTGCGATTTTGACGATTCTTGTATACCCACCATTTCTATCGGCATACTTCGGTGCATACTCGTTAAATAACTTTTCTGTAAGATCAACAGTCTTTGTATTAGCTTTTTTGCCTGCAAGCTCTGTCGGAACTTCTTTCACCGGATATAATACCTTTAACATCTGTCTTCTTGCATGAAGGCGGGAAGGCATATCCTTTGTAATCTCTTTTTTCACTGTTTCATATACAGTAACTTTCTTTCCGTCCACAACCTCTTTGACACGTTTTCCGTCGCTGTCTTTCTTTGCTACTTTAGCATCAACAGTGACTGTCTCAAAGTTATCTTTTTCTCTGACTGCCATAGCGATCAGTTTTTCTGCAATCTTGCGGATCTCTTTTGCCTTTGCTTCAGTAGTAACGATCTTGCCTCTGTATAAAAGATCTGTTACCTGTGAACGCAATAATGCTTTTCTCTGAGAAGATGTTCTTCCTAATTTTCTATACTTTGCCATTGTAATGACCTCCTGTGATTTTTCGCCATGCCTACTTCATACCTTCAGCCTAGGCGGGTCTTTTTATGATTTCTTATTCGTCCCCTGAATTTAATGCCAATCCAAGTTCATTTAATTTTGCAAGAACTTCTTCTAATGATTTGCGTCCTAAGTTGCGGACCTTCATCATATCTTCCGAAGTCTTGTTGGTCAGTTCTTCCACGGTATTGATTCCTGCTCTCTTCAGGCAGTTATAAGAACGAACGGAAAGTTCCAGTTCGTCAATGCTCATTTCCAGAACCTTTTCTTTTTCGTCGTCTTCCTTTTCTACCATGACTTCTGCTGTCTTGGCATTCTCAGAGAGATCTACGAACAGGTTCAGGTGTTCGCACAATACTTTAGCGGCGAGGCTGACCGCCTCGTCCGGTGAAAGGGTTCCGTTTGTAAAGACATCCAAAGTAAGCTTATCGTAGTCTGTCACCTGTCCTACACGGGTATTTTCCACCTTTAAATTCACACGCTCTACCGGAGTATAGATTGCATCAACTGCAATCTCATCGATAGAGTTGCCTTCCTTGTCTGCTTTGTCAGCACCGACATAACCGCGGCCTTTTGTGATCGTAAGTTCCATATCCAGATGTGCGTCATCTCCGCTCAACGTCGCGATGACCATATCAGGATTCAAAATCTCGATATCACTGTCAGCCTTGATGTCACCGGCAGTCACGACACCGCTTCCAGAGTACTCAATAAAGGCCTGTTTTGGTTCGTCCGTAGGACTGTTATTCTTAATCGCCAGGGACTTGATGTTCATGATGATCTCAGGGACATCCTCTTTCACTCCCGGGACTGAACTGAACTCATGCAGCACACCCTTGATCTTTACGGCACTGACTGCAGCGCCCGGCAGAGATGAGAGCATGATCCTCCTTAAGGAGTTTCCGAGTGTCGTTCCATAGCCGCGCACTAACGGCTCGACTACAAAACGCCCAAAACGGTTATCTTCAGAAATCTCACTAATCTCAATATTTGGCTTTTCAAATTCAAACATTTAAGCCCTCCTTCTGGGTTAGGAATTTGTTGAGGGTTATTACGATTATTTAGAATATAACTCGACGATCAGTGTCTCATTTACAGGAACGTCGATCTCTTCTCTTGCAGGTAATTCCTTTACAGTTCCGCTCAGTGCTTCCTGATTTGCTTCTAACCAAGAAGGAACCATTCTTCCGCCGGTCACTTCTAAGATTTCTTTGTATCTAGGAGAAGTTTTGTGTTTTTCTTTAATCTCGATCACATCACCTACTGATACTTTGTAAGATGGGATGTTGACTGTTTTGCCGTTTACAAGAACATGCTTGTGGTCAACGATCTGTCTGCATTCTTTTCTTGTTCTTCCAAATCCGAGACGGAATAATACATTGTCAAGTCTCAGTTCCAGAAGTGTCATAAGGTTTACACCTGTCTGACCTTTCATCTTTTCTGCTTTTGCGTAGTAGTTTCTAAACGGTTTTTCTAATACACCGTAGATAAACTTCGCTTTCTGTTTTTCACGGAGCTGAAGTCCGTACTCACTCTTTTTTCTATTTCCTCTTGTTGAAGTTCTGTTAGACTTTTTGTCGATTCCTAAAAATACAGGATCGAGGCCTAAGGATCTACATCTTTTTAAGACTGGAGTTCTATCAATTGCCATCTTTCAAATTCCTCCTAATTAAACTCTTCTGCGTTTTGGTGGGCGACATCCGTTGTGAGGTACCGGTGTTACATCTTTGATGCTTGTAACTTCCAGACCAGCTGCTGATAAAGCACGAATTGCTGCTTCTCTTCCTGATCCCGGTCCTTTTACCATAACGTCCACTGTTTTTAAACCGTGTACCAATGCTGCTTTTGTTGCTGTCTCAGCAGCCATCTGTGCCGCATAAGGAGTAGATTTCTTGGATCCTCTGAATCCTAATCCACCTGCGCTGGCCCAAGAAAGAGCATTTCCCTGAGCATCAGTTAATGTAACGATTGTATTATTAAAAGATGACTGAATGTGTGCCTGTCCGTGCTGAACATTCTTTTTCACACGTTTTTTAGCCGCTTTTTTTGTAACTTTAGCCATAATTAACTCTTTACCTTTCTTTAAACTAAACCATATCCACTAAACAGCGAGAAAACCTGACAACCCAACGGGGCGTGTCATGTATTTCCGTCCAAAGTATACCATCAAATATTTGATGATCCATGTAAATGCTGTTATTTTTTCTTGTTTGCAACAGTTTTCTTAGGACCTTTACATGTTCTGGCATTTGTCTTTGTCTTCTGTCCACGGCAAGGCAGTCCCTGTCTATGGCGTTTTCCTCTGTAAGATCCTATTTCTTTTAATCTCTTGATATTAAGAGCGATTTCTCTTCTTAAATCTCCCTCTACTGTCTGTGACTCAGAGATAACTTCGCTGATTCTGCGAACTTCATCATCTGTCAGGTCACGTACACGAGTATCCGGGTTTACATTTGCTTCTGATAAAATACGTTTAGAGCTTGTAAGACCGATTCCATAAATATAGGTAAGTCCAATCTCCACACGTTTTTCTCTTGGTAAATCAACACCTGAAATACGAGCCATGTTTTTTCTTCCTCCAAAAATTATTCATTTTAATGTTGTTCAGGGGCAATCCATATATCCGCGTACGGTGAAATGATATATATGTCTCTTGCCTGACTACGATTTTATCTATATAAATATCAGCATGGAATCTGCGTTCCATACTGCAGCCGCCTAACAAAAAGTATTACTGTATGGTACCTTGAATACAGTAATATAAACACACAAAGAACAAAGATAGGAATCCTTGCTATATGAAATAGAAATTATCCCTGTCTCTGTTTGTGCTTCGGATTCTCACAGATCACTCTGACAGAACCTTTTCTTCTAATTACCTTGCATTTTTCACACATAGGTTTTACAGATGCTCTAACTTTCACTTGTAATTCTCCTTTCCCAAAACGTTCGGATTCAATTATATCATCATGTTATTTAATTTTCAAGGCTTTTCTTATTTATCCCTCCAAATAATTCTTCCCTTTGACAGGTCATACGGAGAAAGTGCAAGAGTAACCTTGTCGCCCGGAAGGATCTTGATGTAATTCATTCTGAGCTTTCCGCTGATATGTGCCAAAATCACATGCCCTCCCTCGATCTCTACCTTAAACATCGCATTCGGCAGTTTCTCCAATACGATTCCTTCTACTTCAATTGCTTCTGACTTTGCCATTTTTCCGACTCCTTTTTCTACTTTGATAATGATAATAATTCGTAACCATTTTCGGTTATTAAGATTGTATTTTCATAATGGGCGGCAGGGCTTCCGTCTGCCGTCACAACGGTCCAGTCATCAGAAAGCCATTCTACTTCCCATGTTCCGGCGTTAACCATCGGTTCTACAGCCAATGTCATCCCTGCCCTGAGCTTCATGCCTTTTCTGCGTTCCTTGAAATTCGGGATCTGAGGGTCCTCATGGAGATGCGTTCCGATCCCATGGCCCACCAGGTCTCTCACCACGGAATAGCCATTGTTCTCTACGTGTCTTTGGATTGCCTCGGAAATGTCAAATAGATGATTCCCTTCTTTGGCAAACTTCATACCTTCAAAAAAGCTTTCCTTTGTAACCCTGATCAGGCGGGCTGCTTCATCTGAGATCTCCCCGACGCCATAAGTCCTGGCGGCGTCAGAGTGGTATCCCTGATAGATGACCCCTGCATCCAGGCTGACAATATCTCCATCTTTTAAGATCCGCTCCTTCTTTGGAATGCCGTGGACCACTTCGTCATTGACAGACACACAGATGGATGCCGGATAACCATTGTAATTCAGAAAAGAAGGAATACACCCGTATTCCCTTATGATCTTTTCCCCGAACTCGTCAATCTCTAAAGTAGAAATTCCCGGTTTGATGATCTCGGCCAAACGGTCATGCGTCTCTTCCAAGATCTTACCGGCCTCTCTCATTTGTTCGATTTCTCTTTTTGATTTGATCGTCACTGCCATCTTAATCTTATGCCTCTAAAATACTTTTGATCTCATCAAATACTACATCAATGTGCCTTGTGCCGTCGATCTCATGCAGGCTGCCTGCACTCTTATAGTGAGAGATCAGCGGTGCGGTCTGTTCGTGATAAACATCCAGCCTTTTCTTTACTGTCTCTTCCTTATCATCATCTCGGAGGATCAGCTCACCGCTGCATATATCACAGATTCCTTCTGATTTCGGAGGATTATATTTTACGTGGAAGATCGCACCGCATTCCTTGCAGGAACGTCTTCCGGACATCCGGTCAATGATATTCTCATCCGGAACCTCGATATCCAGCGCATAATCAATTTTCATATCTTTTGCAACAAGAGCCGCATCCAACGCTTCTGCCTGAGGAATCGTCCTTGGGAATCCATCTAAAATGAAGCCCTTTTGGCAGTCGTCTTTCTCAATCCTGTCAACCACGAGATCAACTACCAGCTCATCCGGAACCAGCAGTCCCTGGTCCATATACTCTTTGGCTTTTTTGCCAAGCTCAGTTCCATTCTTGATATTCGCCCTGAAAATGTCACCGGTCGAAATATGCGGAATGTTATACTGCTCTGCAATCTGCTTTGCCTGAGTTCCCTTTCCTGCTCCTGGAGCCCCCAACATAATAATCTTCATAATGAATCCTCCTTACATTATGTAATGCACAAATAAGCTGTAGAATTCCCTACAGCTTATCGCACATTAGTCATTTAAAAAACCAGTATAGTTTTGCACTAACAATTGAGATTTAATCTGCTTGATCGTTTCTAATATAACTCCAACCACGATAATGATAGAAGTTCCTCCAAAAGAAACCTGAGCACTAAATACACCGTTAAAGAAAAACGGAATGACTGCTACAATTGTTAGTCCAGCTGCACCTATAAAAATAATATATTTTAAGATCTTATTTAAATAATCCACTGTCGGTTTGCCCGGACGGATACCCGGTACAAATCCTCCCTGTTTCTTCATGTTATTTGAGATTTCCAGAGGATTAAAAGTAATCGATGTATAGAAATATGCAAAAATAACAACAAGTACAATATATATAAGAAGACCCAGCGATCTCTTCGGATGATTTGCGTCAAACCATGTGGACGAACTTAAACTGTGCAGAACTTTTCCCATAAATCCATTGCTCTCATACTTAAACAGCTGCTGAATGATCAGCGGGAACTGCATAATAGATGAGGCGAAGATAATCGGGATAACTCCGGCTGTATTCACTTTCAGCGGAATATGGCTTGACTGGCCGCCGACCATTTTTCTTCCCTGAACTTTCTTTGAATACTGTACCGGAATATGGCGTTCAGCATCTGAAAGGATGATAACGAACACGACAGTCAACAGCACAACAGCTGCGATCACACATCCTGCAATAAGTGCCGGTCCGATCTGTTTGCCTTTCATGAACTGATTATAGAGCGCATAAAAATCTTTCGGCATTCCTGATACGATGTTGATCAACAGGATGATAGAAATACCGTTTCCAATACCATTTTCCGTGATACGCTCACCAAGCCACATAACGAGGATCGCACCTGCTGTCAGGGCAATGATCATCGTCACAATGGTAAAATTGGTGTGTTCAGCTCCCAGCGCACCGCTGCGGCTGAAACCGATGGTCATACCGGCGGACTCGATGAGTCCTAATACAACCGTCACGTATCTCGTGATCTTAGCTATTTTCTTTCTTCCATCTTCGCCGTCTTTCTGCATCTCCTCCAATGCAGGGATAGCGATCGTCATCAGCTGCATGATGATGGAAGATGTAATATATGGCGTAACACTCAGTGCAAATACTGACATCTGCAAAAAGGACCCGCCGGTAAAAGAGTTCAGGAGATTGAATGAATCTCCCAAAGTACTCTTTAAATATGCAGTCACCTGGGCAGTATCGATTCCTGGAATCGGCAGTTGTGACCCGAAGCGCACGACAATCAGAATGATCACCGTAAACGTAAGCTTTTTCCTTAGTTCTTTGTTTTTAAACGCATTTGTCAATGCATTCGCCATACTAAATCACCTCGGCTTTTCCTCCAAGAGCTTCGATCTTTTCTTTTGCCCCTGCACTGAAAGCATTTGCTTTTACTGTAAGTTTCTTTGTGAGTTCCCCACTGCCTAAGATTTTGACACCGTCTTTAGGATTAGAAACGATTCCTGCTTCTACTAAAGTCTCAACAGAAACTTCGGCTCCGTCTTCAAATCTCTCTAATGCTGATACGTTGATTCCAATGATTTCTTTAGAGTTAATGCAAGTGAAGCCTCTCTTTGGAATACGTCTGTATAAAGGCATCTGTCCGCCTTCAAATCCCGGTCTTACTCCGCCGCCGGAACGGGCTTTCTGTCCTTTATGTCCTTTACCTGCAGTTTTTCCATTTCCTGAACCATGTCCGCGACCTCTTCTGAAATTGTCGCTGTGCTTAGATCCGTCTGCAGGGCGTAAGTTTGATAATTCCATCCTTCGCACCTCCTAATCTACAATTAAATTTCTTCTACTTTTACTAAATGCTGAACCTGATGAATCATTCCCCTGACACTTGCATTGTCCGGCATTTCAACAGTTTTGTTTAACTTCTTGAGTCCTAAAGCTTCCACTGTCTTTCTATGCTTTGGAATGGCACCGATTGTAGATTTTACCAAAGTAATTTTTAATTTATCTGCCATTTTCATGTTCCTCCTAACCTAAGAGCTCTTCTACAGATTTTCCGCGAAGCTTTGCTACTTCTTCTGGAGTTTTTAAGTTTTTAAGTCCTTCGATCGTTGCAAGAACAACGTTCTGCTTGTTATTGGAACCTAAGGACTTAGAACGGATATTCTTATATCCTGCAAGCTCCAATACGTCACGGGAAGGACCTCCTGCGATGATTCCGGTACCTTCCGGGGATGTCTTTAATAATACAGATGAACTTCCGAATTTACCTGTGAAGTCATGCGGTGTACTTCCTTTTTCGTCAATCGGTACTTCCACTAATTTCTTAGCAGCCGCTTCTCTTCCTTTGCGGATCGCTTCTGGAATTTCCATTGCTTTTCCTAATCCTGCACCAACGTGTCCATTCTTATCTCCAACAACAACTAATGCTGCGAATCTGAAATTACGTCCACCTTTTACTACTTTGGTAACACGTTTGATAGATACAACTTTTTCTTCCAGCTCTAACTGGCTAGGGTCGATCATTGTACGCTTCATTTGATTTCCTCCTGTTAGAATTTAAGACCAGCTTCACGTGCTGCGTCTGCTAATGCTTTTACTTTTCCCTGATAAATAAATCCGCCTCTGTCAAAAACAACGGTGGAGATACCTTTTGCGATAGCTCTTTCAGCAATCACTTTTCCCAAGTGAGCTGCCGCTTTTACATCGTCAGTCTTTTCTAAATCAGCTTTTACGTCTTTCTGTAAAGTGGATGCTGATACTAAAGTATTTCCAACGGTGTCATCAATGATCTGAGCGTACATATGATTATTGCTTCTGAATACGCTTAAACGCGGTTTCTCCGCTGTTCCGCTAATATGATTACGAAGCTTTAAATGTTTTTTCGCACGAACTTTGCTTCTTGACTGTTTTTTAATCATCCTATCTCACTCCTTTACTTCGCACCAGTCTTACCGACTTTACGTCTGATAACTTCATCAGCATATTTAATACCTTTTCCTTTGTAAGGCTCAGGTTTTCTTAATTCTCTGATTTCCGCAGCGTACTGTCCAACTTTTTCTTTATCAATACCTTTAACGATAATGATATTCTGACCTTCCATTTCAGTTTCGATGCCTTCTGGATCTGTCATTGCTACCGGATGTGAAAATCCAAGGTTGAAAGTAATTTCTTTTCCTTTTTTCTGTGCTCTGTAACCAACACCGTTAATTTCAAGCTTCTTTTCATATCCCTGAGACACTCCAGTCACCATGTTGGCGATCAAAGATCTGGTCAACCCGTGTAAGGATTTCATCTTCTTTAAGTCATTCGGTCTGGATACCACGATCTGGTTGTCTTCTAATTTAATTTCCATCTCCACCGGAAGATTCTTTTCCAGTGTTCCCTTAGGACCTTTCACAGTCACTTTATTTCCTTCTTCAATCTTAACCTCAACTCCCTGAGGGATATCGATTGGCAATCTACCTATACGAGACATAGGTTACCTCCTTAAATTGTCGGAAAGGACTGGGCGTCCTTTCTGTTTTCAGAATTCGTTTTATTATATAATATAAAGTTTAACAATAAGATAAATTCAAGTTAAAAAATTTTTTCGAAACTTACGCAAGCCTTTTGTAAGGAAGTTCGGTTCATTAAATTCCTCCGAACGACCTTCGCACTGACCTCAGTCTGCGCTGACGCTTGCCTTCACTAAGTGCTCTAGGTCACCATACAAACGCAAGTACTTCTCCGCCTACGTGTTCTTTTCTTGCTTCTTTGTCTGTAAGAACACCTTTGTTTGTTGAAATGATCGCTACTCCAAGTCCGCCTAATACTTTAGGAAGTTCTTCTGAGTTTGCATACACACGAAGTCCCGGTTTAGAAATTCTCTTAAGACCTGTGATGATCTTTTCATTCTTGTCCTGTCCGTACTTTAATGTGATAACGATGTTGTTATATGCACCTTCTTCTTTGATGTCGAAAGATTTGATGAAACCTTCTTTTAAAAGGATTTCAGCAATCGCAACCTTCATCTTAGAAGCAGGAATTTCTACGGTATCATGTTTCGCAGTGTTTGCATTACGGATTCTTGTAAGCATATCTGCAATCGGATCGCTCATTGTCATTGTTAGTTCCTCCTTCCCTATTCTTACCAGCTGGCCTTTTTCACGCCTGGAATCTGTCCTTTGTACGCTAACTCACGGAAGCAGATTCTGCAGATTCCGTATTTTCTCAAGTAAGCATGTGGACGTCCACAAATCCTACAACGGCTATATTCTCTTGTTGAAAACTTCTGTTTTCTCTGTTGCTTTAATACCATTGACTTTCTAGCCATGGGAACCCTCCTAACTATTTCTTAAACGGCATACCAAATAAGGTTAATAATTCACGAGCTTCTTCGTCTGTGTTGGCTGTTGTAACGAAAATTACATCCATACCTCTGACTTTATCCACTTTGTCGTATTCAATTTCCGGGAAAATTAACTGTTCTTTGATTCCTAATGCGTAGTTTCCTCTTCCATCAAAAGAGTTCTGGCTTACACCCCTGAAGTCACGTACACGAGGCAGTGCCAGGTTGATCAGACGATCAGCAAACTCGTACATTCTCTCTCCTCTTAATGTAACCTTGCATCCGATCGGCATTCCTTCTCTTAACTTGAAGTTAGCAACAGATTTTCTTGCCTTGGTTACGATCGCTTTCTGTCCGGAGATCGTTTCCAGATCTGCAACAGCAGCATCTAAGAGCTTTTTATTTTCTTTTGCTTCACCAACGCCCATGTTGATCACGATCTTCTCGAGCTTTGGTACCTGCATTATATTTTTATATCCGAATTTCTTCATCATGGCTTCCATGATTTCGTTGGTATACTGTTCTTTTAATCTACTCAACTGTCCGAAACCTCCTCTCTTTATTAATCAATCACATCTCCGGTTGCCTTTGCAACACGGACTTTTTTACCGTCTTCTACTTTATAGCCGATCTTTGTAGTTTTGCCGTTATGAACAAACATCACGTTGGAAATATGGATCGGGCCTTCTTCTGTCACAATACCGCCCTGCTGGTTCTGTACGCTTGGTTTTGTATGCTTTGTGAGCATATTAGCACCTTCAACGATAACAGTATTCTTCTTGTGGTCGATTGCAACAACTTTGCCTTCTTTACCCTTATCTTTTCCAGCGATGACTTTCACAAGATCGCCTTTTTTAATTCTAATTCCTGACACAGTGTTTCCTCCTTATAATACTTCTGGTGCTAATGAAACAATCTTCATGAATTTTTTGTCTCTGAGCTCTCTTGCCACTGGTCCAAAGATACGAGTTCCTCTTGGATTCATATCCTCTTTGATAATAACTGCAGCGTTCTCATCAAATCTAATATAAGATCCGTCTTTACGGCGGGCACCTTTTTTCGTACGAACAACAACGGCTCTTACTACATCACCTTTTTTTACAACGCCACCTGGTGTTGCATCTTTGACCGTAGCTACAATAATATCGCCGATGTTAGCATATCTTCTAGTGGATCCACCTAACACTCTGATGCAAAGGATTTCTTTTGCCCCAGTGTTGTCAGCCACTCTAAGTCTTGACTCCTGTTGAATCATGCTGTTTCTCCTTTCCTAATGGAACAATCTATTTCGCTTTTTCGACTACTTCCACAAGTCTCCATCTCTTGTCCTTAGAGAGAGGTCTTGTTTCCATAACTTTAACTCTGTCTCCGATACGGCATTCATTATTTTCATCATGAGCTTTTAACTTGTAAGTTCTTTTCACGATTTTCTTATATAATGGATGTTTTACATTATCTTCGATTGCAACTACGATTGTCTTATCCATCTTGTCGCTTACAACTTTCCCGACACGGGTTTTTCTCAAATTTCTTTCCACAACAAATTCCTCCTTTCGATTTAAGCGTTAGCCTTTGCTGTAATCGCTCCCTGGATACGAGCGATGTTTCTTCTAACTTCTTTGATTCTGCTTGTGTTCTCAAGTTGATTTGTTGCATTCTGGAATCTCAAGTTGAATAATTCTTTTTTCGCAGCTACTAGCTCTTTGTTTAATTCATCAATAGATTTATTATTTAACTCTTTTACAAATTCTTTAGTTTTCACTGTTGTCACCGCCTTCTAAAGCTTCACGAGAAACAATTTTACACTTAACAGGTAGTTTATGAACAGCAAGACGTAAAGCTTCTCTTGCAACTTCTTCACTTACACCAGAAATCTCAAACATAACGCGTCCTGGTTTTACAACTGCTACCCAGTACTCTAAGTTACCTTTACCTTTACCCATTCGAGTTTCAGCAGGCTGTGCTGTCACTGGCTTATCAGGGAAAATCTTAATCCAAACCTTACCACCACGCTTGATGTAACGGGTCATAGCGACACGGGCTGCCTCGATCTGGTTGGATCTGATCCAAGCCGGCTCTGTTGCCACGATACCGAATTCTCCGTAAGTGATTTTATTACCGCGAGTCGCTTTTCCGCGCATGCTTCCGCGGAACTGTTTACGGCGTTTTACTCTCTTAGGCATTAACATTATTTATTTCCCCCTTCCTGCTTTTCTTTCGTCGGAAGAACTTCACCATGGTAGATCCAAGTCTTAACTCCGACTTTACCATAAGTTGTGTCTGCTTCAGCGAATCCATAATCGATGTCTGCACGGAGTGTCTGCAGAGGAATTGTTCCCTCGCTGTAAAATTCTGTACGGGCCATGTCAGCTCCGCCTAAACGTCCGGATACGGATGTCTTGATTCCCTGTGCTCCGGATCTCATCGTTCTCTGCATGCAGGACTTCATAGCTCTTCTGAAAGAGATACGGTTCTCTAACTGCTGTGCAATATTTTCTGCAACTAACTGTGCGTCTTTGTCCGGTCTTTTTACTTCTTTTACGTCAATCAGCAGTTTCTTGTCTGTCATCTTCTGGAGTTCTTTTTTAAGTTCTTCAATGGCAGATCCGCCTTTTCCGATCACTACTCCAGGTTTTGCTGTATAGACGATCAATTTTACTCTGTCGGAAGCTCTTTCAATTTCGATTCTGGAGATTCCTGCATTGTATAATTTTTTCTTTACATATTTTCTGATCTTATCATCTTCAACCAGGTTATCTGCAAAATCGCCTTCTGCATACCATCTGGAATCCCAGTCTTTGATAATACCAACTCTTAAACCATGAGGATTAACTTTCTGTCCCATTATTGCCTCCTTCTATCTTTCGTCAAGCACAACAGTGATATGGCTCATACGGTGTTCGATTCTGTATGCCCTTCCCTGTGCCCGAGGTTTAACTCTTTTCATTGTTGGTCCTTTGTTTGCATAACACTCTGCAACATAAAGGTTTTCCGGATTCATTCCATTATTATTTTCTGCATTGGCAATTGCAGACTTTAATAATTTTTCGATTAAACTAGATGCGTATCTTGGGTTATATAATAAGATACCAAGTGCTTCCTGAACGCTCTTTCCTCTGATCGCATCCAATACGAAACATGCCTTAGTAACAGACACTCTGGCATTGGATAAGGTAGCGCTAGGTCTCGTATCTTTTTGTGCATTTCTTTCTTTTTTGTACTGAGATCTGCTGTATTTCTTAGCCATGGATTGTGAAACCTCCTTCCATTCCTCTATCGATTATCTGATTCCTGATTTCTTTTCTGCTTTTGTATGACCACGGAATGTCCTGGTCGCAACAAACTCCCCGAGCTTGTGTCCAACCATATCTTCTGTTATATATACAGGCACATGCTTCCTTCCGTCATGTACGGCAATTGTATGCCCTACAAAGGATGGGAAGATTGTGGAACGGCGGGACCATGTCTTGATGACATTTTTGTCTCCAGCTTCATTCATTGCATCAACTTTTTTCAATAAACTTGCATCCGCAAATGGTCCTTTTTTCAGTGAGCGAGCCATAAGTTACCTCCTTAAACTATTTAACGTTTTTACCGTCTCTTCTTCTAATGATCATCTTGTTAGACTGTTTGTGTTTCTTGCGTGTCTTCAAACCAAGTGCCGGTTTACCCCAAGGTGTACATGGACCCGGACGGCCGATACCAGTCTTACCTTCACCACCACCGTGCGGATGGTCATTAGGGTTCATAACAGAACCGCGGACTGTAGGACGGAATCCCATATGGCGTTTACGTCCCGCTTTACCGATGTTTACGAGGTCATGTTCAATGTTTCCAACCTGGCCGATAGTAGCTCTGCACACAGCAGGAACCATTCTCATCTCACCTGACGGAAGACGAAGGGTTGCATACTTTCCTTCTTTCGCCATAAGCTGAGCGGAATTTCCCGCGGAACGAACTAACTGTCCGCCTTTTCCAGGATACATTTCGATATTGTGGATTTCTGTACCTACCGGGATGTTTGCCATCGGTAAGCAGTTTCCAACTTTGATCTCAGCGTCCGGACCGTTCATAACTGTAGCGCCTACAGCTAATTTGTTCGGAGCGATGATATAAGCTTTCTCACCGTCTGCATATGTGAGCAGTGCAATGTTTGCTGTTCTGTTCGGATCATATTCGATAGCTGTTACTGTTGCCGGAATACCATCTTTTCTTCTCTTGAAGTCGATAATTCTATATTTTCTTCTGACTCCGCCTCCGCGGTGTCTTACTGTAATTTTACCCTGATTATTACGGCCGGCTGTCTTCTTTAAGGAAGTTGTCAGAGATTTTTCAGGAGTGCTCTTTGTCACTTCAGTAAAATCTAACCCGGTCATATGTCTTCTGGAAGGTGTATATGGGTTATATGTCTTGATTCCCATGTCTTTCTCCTTTCAATTCCAATTTAATATCACGCTTTTGTTGCGTATAGCTTCAATAAAATATATTAAGGTAGTTACACTCGACTAGCGTTCAGCTTTCGCCTGCGGCTCGGCTTCACTGAGTCTCGGTAACGGCTTTCGCACTAAGCTCATGCTGCGCTTTCGCTTGCACTCTCTAAGTGCTCAATGCCTATAACCCCTCGAAGATCTCGATATCTGCGCTTTCTTCTGTCAACTGTACGATCGCTTTCTTTGTCTTAGCGGTCTTTCCGAAAGTCATTCCACGTCTTTTTGTCTTTCCGTCGTAGTTCATTGTGTTGACTTTGGCAACCTTTGTTCCTTCGAACATCTTTTCCACTGCTTCTTTAATCTGAGATTTTGTTGCAGTCGGATGAACTAAGAAAGTGTATTTTTTCTCTGCCATTGCATTCATACTTTTTTCAGTTACAATCGGCTTTAAAATAACGTCATAATATTTGATGTCTGCCATTATGCGTACACCTCCTCAATATTTGCTACTGCTTCTTTAGAAACAACAACGGTATCATATTTTAAGATATCATATACGTTGATGGTGCTTGTGAGAGCAGTTTTTACTCCAGGAATGTTTCTTGCAGATAAGATTAAGTTGTCGTTCTTATCTCCCATGATAACCAGCGCTTTTTTTACATTTAAGTTGTTTAACATGTTTGCAACATTCTTTGTCTTTACTTCGTCAAATTTGAACTCATCTACTACGATGAACTTATTTTCATTGACTCTGGAAGTTAAAGCGGATTTCAGAGCTAATCTTCTTTCCTTTTTATTTAACTTCTTAGAATATTCTCTTGGTTTCGGAGCAAATACAACTCCTCCGCCTGTCCACTGCGGAGCTCTGATAGATCCCTGTCTTGCATGACCGGTACCTTTCTGTCTCCAGGGTTTTCTTCCGCCGCCGCGTACTTCTGAACGTGTCTTCGCGCTCTGTGTACCCTGACGGTTATTTGCTAACTGGCTTACAACTGCCAAATGCACTAAATGCTCATTTATTTCAACACCGAAGATGCTGTCGTTAAGATTTAATTTCTCAACTTCATTTCCTTCCATGTTTAACACAGATACTTCTGCCATCTGTTTGTCCTCCTTCCCTAGGCCTACGCCTTCACTGATTCTTTCAACATTACTAAAGATTTCTTAGGTCCTGGTACAGCACCTTTTACCAAAATAATGTTTTTTTCTGCATCAACCTTTACTACTTCCAGATTCTGAATGGTAACTCTTTCAGCACCCATCTGTCCCGGCATTTTCTTTCCTTTGAAAACTTTGCTCGGATCAGAAGCCATACCATTGGAACCTGCATGACGGTGATACTTAGAACCATGTGTCTTAGGACCAGTACTTAAACCGTGACGTTTGATACCACCTGCATATCCTTTACCTTTGGATGTAGCAGTTGCATCGATTTTATCTCCTGCTTCAAAAATGTCAGCTTTGATTTCCTGACCTACTGTGTATTCAGAAGCATTTTCAAATCTGAATTCTCTCACGAATTTTTTAGGTGCAACACCTGCTTTGTCGAAGTGCCCCTTCTCCGGTTTGTTTACAGACTTTTCTTTCTTATCTGCAAATCCAACCTGAACTGCTTCGTAGCCATCGTTTTCTTCTGTCTTTACCTGAGTAACGACACAAGGCCCAGCCTGCAGTACAGTAACCGGTGTTAAAACTCCGTCTTCGTTAAAGATCTGAGTCATTCCGACTTTTGTTGTTAAAATCGCTTTTTTCATTGATATTTCCTCCTATTTAATCTACAGCGGATTATAACGCATGACGTTAAAATCATCCTAGACGCTATGAAAGCTAAAGGGGATTCCTTATTTGTTCATAACCCTGCGGGATAACTTCCTATTTTGTTTTCATCTTGATATCGATGTAAACACCAGCCGGTACTTCTAACTTAGATAATGCATCGACTGTCTTCTGTGTTGGTGTGATGATGTCAATCAATCTCTTGTGAGTTCTCTGCTCGAACTGTTCTCTGGAATCTTTGTACTTGTGTACGGCACGGATGATGGTAACTACTTCCTTCTTTGTCGGCATCGGTACCGGTCCGCTCACCTTAGATCCTGTCTTCTTTACTGTTTCGATGATACTCTTTGCTGATGCATCGATTAATTGATGATCATACGCTTTTAATGTAATTCTCATTACTTGACTTGCTGCCATAAAAAAAGCCGCCTCCTTTTCGCACTATAAATTTCTTGTAGCACGACAAGTGGTGACTGTACACTCCTCCGTGTGTATCGTAAGATTTACACACTGCGTCTCTATCTTTATATTATAAAAATAGATTGTAATATTCGTACAGTGACTTGTCGCCAGTTTTAACAACTTGACATTCGCTCCACGGAAAACCTGCGCCGGCTTTTGCCGGTACAGCAACCTCACGCTTCACCGCTATCAAGGTCACAACGATTTGATTATATACGAATATCCAAGGTATTGCAAGGCTTTTTTTGTTTTTTTTGGAATACCAGACTGTAAATTTTCTAAATTGGTCAAAGTTTTTTCTTTTTGCTATATAATATAGAAGAAATACCTTTAAATCCAGTTTTCTTTTATTTCTTCTCTCAATTCCCGGAACATATCAACATATCTCTCTTTTGTCTTTTTGACAATATCCATGGCGATAGCATGATTGTATGCATGAGCAACATTGTTTCTGGAAATCAGCGCCTCCAGCCAGACCTCCTGATCCTTTATCAGATCTGAACTGTAAGCCAGTTTTATAATACTGCGGGGTGAACCTGTGGCTGCCTCTTTTATTCCATTGTCATATAGAACTTCTTTGACCGCCTTCCATGACTGCTCAAAGCAGATTTCATAGAGCCCTACCAAACCAGTGAGAACAACGTTGTCATACGGCTCTTTATACTTATATATATCTTCTAAATTATCTGCTGCCTTGCAGAAGTTTTCAAATTTTTTCATAGATGACTAACCCTTCTTCAATTATCTTATCTTTCAATTCCTGTTGAACCGGCAGACCCAAATCTACTACATCATACATCAACAGAGTAGAAGTCTCCTCATCCACTGCCAGTGTAAACCGATTTGTGTCTCCGCCGCACACTGCCAGATCAATGTCACTTTTCTTATGGTAATCCCCACGGGCACGGGAGCCGAATAAAATAACCTTTTTAACGCCGTAATCTTCTGCCAATTTTCTGATCTCTTCAAATACTGTTTTCTTTATTCCGCTTGTATCAGTGATATCCATATATTTTGTTCCTATTTCTAATTTTTCTTTTTGGTTTGACTACTTTTATATAGAATAAATGTAGCATATCTATTTGAGGAATGCAATTTTCCATTATCACATTTCATCATCTGTAGTTTTACAATTAATAACTTGGATAACCACCCAAAATATTGTATAATTATAAGAAATAAGGAAGGGTGGTCTAAAATTATGAAAACAAAAAAGATAAAGCGGCTTGCAAAGAATGTCACTTCGACAACCCGTTCTGGAAATTACTTATATTTAGACCCCTATTCAGGAGACGCCTATGGCGGACAGCCTCTCAGGTTTTTATCCACAAAAAATGATAAAGTTAAAACAATCTCCAAATGTGCAAATTATACGGTCCGCGGAAAACTTTATATTATTCAAACTATTAAAAAACTCTCAAAAAAGGCTTTCTTGTAGATGTCATCCGCTGTAAGCGAAATGGATCTAAAAAAAGATATCTCGCCAAAAATATTAAGGTCATATGTACTTGGAATATTTCCTCAAAAGGTATGAATTATATGGATCAGAATTATACGGAAAAATACTATAAATTTAAGTAGCTTTTTTAAGCAGGGATTGTAAAAAGCTAAACTAATACACATTTTATTGAACAGACCTAATATCCCTGGAAACATCGGAAGGACGGGCACACCCGTCCTTCTTTTTTCGCTTTCTTACATATAATTCCCGAATTTATCCTTCTCCGGTTCCTTTCCAGCCGCGATCATCTCATCCAGCAGTGGGAACCGGTAGGTTCTCGGATTATCTCCCATCTGGATCTGCTTCTCTGCGAGCTCCTGCATGCGGCTCATCTCTTCATCTGTCAGCCGGAAATCAAAATTCCCCATGTTCTGCCGGATCCTTCTCTCATTTGAAGATTTCGGTATGACTCCGAATCCATCCTGCACAAGTCAGTGAAGGAGGACCTGCGCCGGTGTCTTTTCGTGCAAAGCACGTCTATCTGAAGTATTAAAGGTACCCAGATTCGTTTTTCCCGCACCTAGATCAGTTGCTATTTCCTTGTTTTATCAGTATAATTAGAGTATCGATTTTAAACAAAGGAGGTTAGCTTCATGGAAGTTGAACCAGTCAAGAAAATCACTTTAACGGAACAGATCATGCAGGAGATTGCTTCTCAGATCACTTCCGGACAATTAAAACCAGGAGAAAAACTTCCAAATGAACGCGCTTTGGGCGAGATGTTCAATGTCACCAGAAGCAGGATTCGTGAGGCACTTCGCGCATTATCACTGATTGGTCTAATCACGATCAAACCAGGTGACGGCAGCTTTGTCAACGAGGAAGGAATCAAGATCCCCGATGAAACTTTATTATGGATATATCATCAGGAGATCCACAATCATGATGAAATTTATGCCGCAAGGAAGTTGATCGAAACTGAAGTATATTTAACATGTTTTGATCACAGGACTCCAGACATTATATCCCGTATCACTTCTTATGGTGATGTCCTGTTTGATGCCGATATCAATGAAATTTCGTCAGACACTTTCTATACATTGATTTCAGATATTGATCTCTATGTAGGAAGTGCATGCGGCAACAACATCTATAACAAGCTCATGCAGACCATGGTACTCCTCAGGAAAGAATCAGCTATGAAGATTCTTGCTTTATCAACCTCGAGAGCGTCTGCCATTTATTACCGCAAAAAAATCATTGACTGTTTTCACCAGGATGACCGGGAGAAACTAAAAAAAGCCTTAGATGACTTTTTTAAATATTCTATTCAATCTATTACCATAGATAATTCCGCATCCATTGAACAATAATACACAATAAAAAGAAGTATTTCCCACATTCAGCGGAAATACTTCTTTATTTTTAGTTCTCTAAATTTTCTCTGACCACACGATCCACAATTTCTTTTTCTTCCTGACTTAACTCAAGAAACGGTTTTCTCACTTCCCCTACATACATTCCTCTGGCATTTAAGATATGTTTGATCGCAGGGAACAATCCGATATTCCAGATACACTCCATAATATTATTTGCTTTGATCTGGAGCTTTCTTGCATCTTCCGATTTTCCGTCCAGATATAAATCATAAATTTTCTTGTAGTGCGGAAGCATAAAATTGAATGTGCTTCCAATGAATCCGTCGCATCCCAACGCTAAAAAGGCAACCATATTCTGTTCAAATCCGCCGAATGTCAATAACTCAGGGTTCACATTTTTGATTCTCTCCATTTGATACACATCCAGATTAGTATGCTTTACACCGCTTAAGGCTCCCGACTTTAACAAGGCAATCGTATCCGCATTGGTCAAATCCAACTCTTTATATGTATTACAAGGGATATTATAATATAAAATCGGCATATCAACCGCCTCAGCAATATCATAAAAGTACTGCGCAATGGCCTTCTGTGAATATCCAAAGTAAAAAGGAGGTGTTGCCGCAATATTCTCATATCCCATCGCTTTGGCTTCTTTGGCATAATAGATTGCTTCATCCGTGGAAAGCGCTCCCACATGGGCAAAAAGATCTGCTTTTTCTTTAAATCCGCTGGCTATTTCAAACAACTGAACCCTTTCTTCTCTCGTCATCAGAAAGCATTCTGCGGAGCTGCCTCCCACAAAAAATCCTTTTGCACCTTCTTCCAAATTCTTGCTAAACAGCTGTTTGGCTGCTTCTTCATTGATCTTATTCTCTCTATCATAAGGGGTGATAGATGCCACATATAAACCTTTCATCATTTTTACCATTCCTTTCGCTTCGCTCAAGGCACAAACAGGTTAATGAAAAAAGTTGTGCCCCTCCATTTTCCGTTATATAATCTTCCTATGGAATAGCAATACACTACAGAGCACGGGAGGAGGAGTGGCGAATTTATTTCACCCCGTATTTTTATATGTGCCGTCATCCTTTCAAGCACAAACAAGTGGGACATTGAGCCCGGACTCTTATCATTGGTAATAAACCATGTTTATTTAGTCGCAGGATGACAGTCAATGCTGCTATTCCTTTTTTAGTTAAGGTGGTGATACTTATGATGAAGCTAAGATACTCCATCTGCTGTGGGCTTGATGTCCACAAAAATGTCATCGTTGCAACCATCGTAACCACCGGCAAGAACCTGGCTTATCAAGAATAATTGCTAATATGGACGTATCAAAAAGCGTCGTGGTCACAAGAAAGCCATTATCGCCATTGCACGTATGATGATGGTCTGTATTTACCACATGGTTTCCGAAAAGAAGCCTTTTACCCCGACTGACTATGAGGAATTGATGAATCCCCAAAATCATGTAGGGCGGGTTACATTAAACGAAAACAATGTTTTCGCCTACCTTGAATCTCTTGGTTACGATAGCACTAAGTTAGTAAAACGCAACGATAACTAATTTAAGTGCGTCTCAAAATCTACTTTATTTTTCACTCTTCCTCCAATACTAATCCAAGCGATATACGCATTCCATATCAAGCCACGGTCCGTCCTCTGTGTATGGGGCAAGACACGGGATACATTCATCCCACCATCTCTGAGTTTCAGGATCTGCCGCCATTTTTGCCATGTCTGCCTCGTAATCATCCCCTGTATATTCAAAATAAGTAAACAGACGGTTATCATGATAATAAATAGAATAGTTTTCAATATTACATTCTTTGATCATCGCATTGATCTGAGGCCATGGATTGGCATGCAGCTTTTTATAATACTCTAATTTTTCCGGTTTCACTTTTGAAATACTTCCAAAACGCTGTACTTTTCCCATAATGATTTCCTTTCTTATAAATGATAAATCCGTTTGGCATTGTTATAAAATAGTTTCTTTTGAAACTCTTCTCCCCGCTCTCTTGTAATTTCATCCAGACTTTTAATCCACGGGGACAGTCCGGTTGCTATATTACATACCGGATAATTGCTTGCAAACATCACCCGGTCTTCGCCAAAGATGTCCAGTGCAATATCCACAGCCGGACGTAAAGTATCTACATTCCACTCTCCGGCAGGATTTAGTCCTGAGATTTTACACACGACATGTTCAAGTCCTGCCAGCAATGTCAGGTTTTTTATCCACTGCCGCTTATACGCCAGTTCCTCTGCATCCGGAGCCGGCTTTGAAATAATATCCGGATCTGCAATTCCCATATGATCTAAAACGATCATTGTATCTGGACATTGTTTTGCCATCTGATACAGATCATGAAGCTCTTCATTCCTTAAACATCCCTCAAAGAGAAAATCGTTTTCTCCAAGATAGCGTACATTTTCAATAAATTGTCCGGAAAGACATGTTCCAGGCTTTACAGACGGTACATGAAGCACCTGCCTTACCCCTTTCACCTGAGGAATATCCCGATAAGCATTGATATATTCTTTAAATTGATCTTTCGTCAGGTCACCGGAAATAATAGCTGCAGATACCATATTGGAACTGTCCCTGCAAAGGTTTAATGCATATTGATTTTCACGTTCCTTTTCAAAATCGGCGCTGTCCACTTCCACGTAAACCGCTTTTTCTATTTCATAATCTGATCCTGCCGCCATATCTTTGCTGTAGTCATTTATAGAATAATTTCTTTTTAAAACAGAACCTTCTCCGTCCAGCCACGGCAGAGAAAACTCATTAATATTCCAAAGGTGTAAATGCGTATCTATTATTTTCATGATATCCCCTCCATTTTTAATATGGTACCGAGTATTACCACCTCAGCTATGGCAAAGCAGAAAAAACCAGTAAAGCCTCACAAGGGTAAGACCCGAAATATTCCTTCAGATAGTTACTGCTTTAAAACTCCAATGCCCATACTGTGGTCATGCACTCCAGCCTGTCAAAGACCGAAAACACTTCCGTGTCCATAAATGTATCAGCAACAACTATGCTAAGACAGCTGCTGTCATCATCCGTCCTTTTGTGGATTCTTATAACTATAATCCATCCAATGAACTGGCTGCCGATGAAACTTACATTAAAATCAGTGGCGTTAAAGCCTATGTCCGGCTCATCATGGACAAAGTCTCTCGCTCGATTCTCGGATATCAGGTATCCACTTCCAGAGAGCCAGGTCCCTGTATCCTCACCATACGCATGGCCTTTGATAAATTCAAAAAGTTCCGTCCGTTTATGCAGTTCATAGAACGTCTTAACCACACCTTCAAAGAATCGTACGGCATTACTTGCGGCTATGGCACAGAAAGCGGCGCTGTTCACAACGCCTCCCTTTGGGTTGCCTATTACAACTTCTTACGTCCACACGAATTATCCGGCGGAAAAGAACCCCTAAATAAGGCGGAATTGTTGGAAGGTGCAAGTGGCATACCCGACAAATGGCAGCTCCTGATTTTTCCTGGTCGACAGGAAATCCTGAAGCTGCAACGAAACAGAGCTGCTAGCTGTTCTTGAGTTCTTCGCCGTCGGTATGACGTTCAGAGCATTGCTTTGGCGCGCCGTCAAGGGTGGCGTATGCTGTCAGCATCTATAATATCTGCAATTATCAAGGTTCATTGAGCTCTATTTTTCTTTGGCTCGTTTTTTCATAGGCTACTTTACACTACCTTTAATATTCTACCGGCGTTGCACCATCAGCACTTGACTCATAGCAGGATTCCACAACACACATAGTGCGGTAAGCATCCTCTGCGCTATTCATATAATGATAATCCGGATCATCTAACTTCTTCATCAATCCACCCATAGTGCCGATAAATGCTTCTGAGAACCAGCTTCCCTTCACTTCTACTTCACGCCATCCCTTGCCGTCATCTGTAATATATTCCAGTTTATCAGGCCGTCCCGTCGGATAATCAAGGATCAAACCAACCGTCACACGGATAGCACCCTTCATTCCTTCAATCTTTAATGTGCTTTCCTGATAGTCATTTGAAAAATCATGATTGTGATTGACATGAATGTTTACCCTCAGATCTTTTCCATAATCCATGATGACAGCTGTACGTGTCTGAGCCAGATCTCTCATTTTGGGATGCTGCATGGTTTTACAGTAAACTCCTGACGGATCCCCGACAATGCTTCGGATACAGTCAATGTAGTGGATGCTGTGATAATTGATTTCCATCCTCTCTTTTTCAAACAGAAAATCCCACAAATGCCATGGATGAAGTTCTACAACTCTCCAGTCCACATCTACAACATCCCCGATAACACCTTCTTCAATGAGCTTTCTTGCCGCTATAATATAAGGAGCCTGGCGGAGCTGGAAGTTTACTCCTGCAGTCAGATTCTTTTGATGACAGATGTCCAGAATCTCTTTTGCCTGTTCAATGCTTTCACCCATGGGCTTCTGCATCAGAACACCCCCTCCATCCGGAAGCTGTTTTAAGATCGCAGCTGTCGCTGAAGCTGGAACCGCGATGTCAAATACCGCATCATACTCTGTTCCGATCTTTACAAGTTCTTCTACAGTAGACGCTGTATTTGCGATCCCAAATTCTTTTGCCACACTTTTGGCCTTTTCCTCATCAAGATCATAGATGCCCACCACCGGATATCCTGCCAGCCGATATGCCGGGAGATGAGATCCTGAAACGATCCCTCCCGCACCTATGATCACAATATTTCTTGCCTTCTCAGGCATTTCTGGTGCATAGTTTAATTCCTTTACACTGCTTACCATTTTTGCTTCCTCCTATTCAATATCATTATAATTAATTTACAAACCATTTGATATACCCACGATCACCAACGCTATTACGATGACGCCATTTCCCAGTAATGCCACCTTTTTTGCTTTCTCAAAGCCTTTCCATTCACCGTCGGCAAATCCCCATAAATTCGCAATGATCAGTGCCAAACCATTAAAGACAACCCATCCGGCTACCGGTCCAAAGGTTCCCAGCAATGATGTCGCTTTTCCATAGACAGCCAGTGCGCTGAACCACACAATGGATGTAATAAGAACTTTAAAGTATGCTTTTCCGCATCCCGGTTTGGTATAATCCGTATAAGTTTTGTTCTTGATCAATTTGATCATAGCGTAGACAAAATTTGCGATGAAACCGCCGAAGAATACCACTACCCATGATAATAAACTAGCACTTGTAGGATTGATGCCATCCGCAACCGCCAGATTCACAGGATAATTTGATGCTGTTGCGCCGATATTAATGGCTGCAGAACCTGCCCCGGATGCCAGTGCCATGATCAGTCCTGTCACAAATAAGGAACCTTTCTTTCCCTCTGTCTGCATACTTTCCCTGGTATCATCATTCTTCATAAATCCGGCTTTTGATAAAATCACAACTCCTACTAATAAAACGGCCTGACCGACCAGAAGAACAGCCAATACTCTTGCAGACGGCACATTGCCGAGGATGGCCATGGGAACAAAACTTCCCAGCAGATTAGAAAGTCCAAGGTTGATCCCGGTTACCAAGGAAACTCCTATCATATCAATGGACTTACTGTACCAAATAGAACTGATCCCCCAAAAGAATCCTGCCAGCGCCCCCAAAAATAGTGTCTTCGCCGGGGTCTGCATAATGTAGCTTATATAATTAGGAACTTCTATGAACGACCAGATATGAGGAATAAGCAGAACTCCTACAATTGAAAATAACACCCAGAACGCTTCCCATGAAAAAGGCTGATATTTTTTAAAACAGATACCAAAACTCCCCTGAAACAGACATGCAAGCAGCAAAACACCAAAACCATAAATCACCATTAATACATCCTCCTTAATTCACATTCGTTTTTTGGTACTACCACGATACCAGTTGTCTACACTTTAACACTGCATTTATTTTAATGCAATATGCAATATTAACTAAATATTTTATCAGTTTTTATCTATTTTTCCCATTGACGCATTTATTTTTCCTATTATACAATAAAACATATAATAAAAGAAAAAATTTTGGTAGTACCAACATATTATCCTTGGTATTACCGACTTGAGATAATGTTAGGAGGTAACATTCATGAACAAAACATTAAAAGGTATCACATGGTCGCACAGCAGAGGTTTTACCTCTATCGTAGCCGTATCACAACGATTCAGTGAACTCCATCCGGGTGTCGATATTCAATGGGAAAAACGTTCTCTCCAGGAATTTGCCGATGCTCCTATAGAAAATCTGGCGAAGACATATGATTTATTGATCATTGACCATCCATGGGCTGGTTTTGCTGCAGACACAGGAATCCTGCTTCCATTAGAAAAGTATTTGTCTAAAGATTTTCTAAAAGATCAGGCTGAGAATTCTGTGGGTGCTTCCCATATCAGTTACAATTTTCAGGGATTCCAGAGCGCATTGGCAATTGATGCAGCTACTCCCATCGCAGTATACCGGCCGGATTACTTTGAGAACACTGGACAAAATGTCCCTATGACCTTTGAGGAAGTGCTGACTCTGGCAAAACAGGGGGTGGTAGCTTACGCCGGTATCCCTTTGAACTTATTAATGGACTTCTATATGTTTGCAGCCACTTCTGCTTCCAGCTTTTTTACAGAGGATGAAGTCATCGATATCTCCTCGGGAATTGAAATTTTAGAGACTATGAGAGAACTTGCCAGTTACTGTCCTAAAGAGATGTTTTCCTGGGATCCAATCCAGGTCCATGAGGTTCTCTCTTCACAAGAGGAAATCTATTATTGTCCATTCGCTTATGGATATACCAACTATTCCAGGGAAGGTTATGCAAAACACCTGTTGAAAGCAGCAGATGTGGTCACTTACAAAGGAAATATGTTTAGAACAGTCTTAGGAGGTACCGGTCTTGCCATTTCAAGCCAGTGCAAGAATATTGATACCGCTGTTGAATTTGCTGAGTATACGGCATCTCCTCTCATTCAAAGAACCTTATTCTTTGATAACGGAGGACAGCCGGGCCACCGCGGTGCATGGACAGATAAAACCGCCAACAGCCGGTGTATGGATTTCTTCAAAGACACATTAAAAACCCTGGATCACTCTTATCTGCGTCCAAGATACAGCGGATACTTGTACTTCCAGGATCATGCAGGTGATTATGTCCAGGATTATGTTATGAACGGCGGTGATCCGAAAAAAACACTGAATCAGTTAAATGCCCTTTATCTCAAATCGAAAGGAGAAAACTCATGAAACCACTAGAAGGAATCTTAGTTTTAGACTTCAGCCAGTACCTGGCTGGTCCTTCTGCCGCTCTGCGCCTGGCAGACCTTGGTGCAAGAGTTATCAAAATAGAACGCCCCTCTTCTGGAGACGGCAGCCGCAGTATGACCCTGAAGAATCTAATTGCAGATAAAGACAGCGTCTTATTTCAGACAATCAACCGCAACAAAGAAAGCTTCTGTGCTGACCTGAAAAACAAAAGTAACTTTGCGGCCGTAAAAAAACTCATCGAAAAAGCAGATGTAATGATCGAGAATTTCAGGCCCGGTGTTATGAAAAAAATAGGCCTGGACTATGATGCGGTAACGAAAATAAATCCTCGTATTGTATACGGAACCGTTACCGGATACGGCACAGTAGGGCCATGGACAAAGAAGCCAGGTCAGGACCTGCTGCTGCAGTCCTTATCAGGAATTGCATGGCTAAATGGAAATGACGGTGAACCCCCTGCACCTTTTGCTCTCTCTATTGCCGATTCCTATACCGGGGTTCATCTTGCAGAAGGGATCATGGCCTGCTTGTTCAGAAGATTCCGAACTGACAAGGGCGGCCTTGTGGAGGTCAGCCTGTTGGAATCTATTTTAGATATGCAGTTTGAAGTTCTGACAACCTATCTGAATGACGGTCATAAGCAGCCTCAGCGCAGCAAATACAACAATGCCCATGCATACTTAAGCGCTCCTTACGGTATCTATGAAACCAGAGATAACTACATAGCACTGGCAATGGGCTCTGTGACAGATCTGGGCAGATATCTCCACATTGATGAACTTGCCCGGTATACGGATCAGAACGAATGGTTTACAAAAAGAGAGGAGATCAAGCAGCTCATCGGAGCAAAGTTAAAATCAGAAACAACTGGTCATTGGCTAGACATCTTGGAAGCGAACGGTTATTGGTGCTCTGATGTATATAGTTGGAATCGTTTAATAGAGTCCGATGGCTTTCAAGCCCTGGACTTTCTTCAAAATGTAAAGCGTCCGCATACCAGTCAGGATTTGTGGACGTCCAGATGTCCGATCACTGTAAACGGAGATTCTATGAAGTCTTCCAAGTGGGCACCCGCATTAGGAGAAGACACCGAAAAAATCAGCCGTGAATTCGGCTTGATCTCAGAGAAAGGAGATGCACTATGAAGCCCCTTGAAGGCATTACTGTATTAGATTTCAGCCAGTTTTTATCCGCTCCTTCCGCTGCCTTGCGACTTGCTGACATGGGTGCCCATGTCATCAAAGTGGAAAAACCAGAAACAGGAGATATCTGTCGCACGCTTTATATTTCCAACTGCATGATTGACGGGGACAGTTCTCTTTTCCACGCAATCAACAGAAATAAGGACGGCATTACACTGGATCTGAAGGCAGAAAAGAGCAAAAGTATCCTTGCGGACTTAATCAGTCAGTCCGATGTGACCTTATTTAACTTCCGTCCCGGAGTTACAGAAAAACTGGGACTAGATTATGATTCTGTAAAAAAAATAAATCCCCGGATCATTTACGGCGAGATCAGCGGCTATGGCTGTAAAGGCCCCTGGAAACAAAAGCCCGGACAGGATCTGTTGGTCCAGTCGCTGTCTGGCCTTCCTTTCCTGAACGGAAATCGGAATGATGCTCCCATGCCTTTTGGCCTTTCTGTTGCAGATATGTTTGCCGGTCAGCATCTGGTGCAGGGAGTTTTATCCGCACTGATCAAGAGAGAACATTCCAACGAAGGATCACTGATCCAGGTAAGTCTTTTGGAATCAATTTTAGACATTCAATTTGAAGTATTTACAACCTATCTCAATGATGGATACGAAGAACCTGTGCGCAGCGCTGTGAATAATGCCAATGCATATATCGGTGCTCCATACGGAATTTATGAGACTGCAGACAGCTACCTTGCACTGGCCATGGTTCCGATCCCTTATTTAGGGGAGCTCATCGGATGTAAAGCTCTACTTCAGTATACTGATCCCTCTTCCTGGTCTGATCAGAGAGATGAAATTAAAACAATCTTAAAAGATTTCTTAAAAACTAATACCACTTCTCACTGGCTTTCTATTCTTGAAAGAGCAGACATCTGGTGTGCCGATGTATTGAATTGGGATGAACTGATGCAGCGGGACGGATTTAAGGAACTTGAAATGATCCAAAAGATTACCCGCAAAAACGGTACCGAATTATATACAACGAGATGTCCGATCACCATTGACCGGCAGCGCTATACAAATAAAAAAGCAGCTCCTGTCATCGGACAGGATAACGAACTTTATATTCATTAAAAAGGAGATTTATCATGGAACAGGCAATTTATTATGAAGATTATGAAATTGGAAGTGTCAGAGAAAGTATCGGAAGGACCATCACAGAGACTGACATCGTAATGCATGCAGGCCAGACCGGCGATTTCTTCCCCCATCACTTAGATAAGGAATTTGCAAAGACAACCGCTTTTGGAAAGAGGATTGCTCACGGAACATTAACCTTCAGCATAGGTGTGGGACTTACTGCCAATGTGATCAATCCTGCGGCTTTTTCCTACGGCTATGACCGTTTGAGATTCATCGGTCCCGTCTTTATCGGTGACACCATTCATACTAAAGTCACTATTAAAGAAAAGAAGGATCATAAGAAAAATCCTGATATGGGGGTGGTAACAGAGGCATTAGAAGTTATCAATCAGGATGGAAGAGTGGTCCTGGCTTGTGAACATCTTTTAATGTGTGAGAAGAAAAAATAAATGATCCTCTTCATTTGTAAGAGCAGACCCATTCCCGGTTCTGCTCTTAATTCTTTATACTTGTAAAAGGGACACATGCAAAAAGCTGTCTCCAGTTTCCCGGCATGACAGCCTTTCCTGAATAAGAAATCCCTCAATCTCTCACATTGTATATTTCAGGCAGATTTATTTCAGCAGCCCGATTGCTGCTTTTCCAATCCCTGTCACAATGAAGTAACAGCTGGTGGCACCTGCGTCCAGAACACCTCTGGAACGCTCTCCCAGACGGCTTGCCCGGCCTATCTTTGCCACAAGATCCTTTGTTGACTGCCATCCCCTTTCGGCCGCATCATTCATTGCTTCCAGACACTGTACAAATTCTTTTCCTTCTTCTTTTGCCGCGATAAAGGCTTCCTTGGCAGGTACCAGTGTATCGATCAGTGATTTATCTCCGACTTTTGCCGGACTGATCTCCTGGATACCCTCTACCGCATTGGCCAGCATCTCACCGAAGACTTCTGCGTCTATATCTTCTGCGTCCTCGCAGGCCATGGCCATTTCATCAAACAGCATACCATACAGCGGTCCCATAGAACCTCCGATGTCGTCTAACAATGTCTCACCAAGGGTTGACAAAGCTTCACTCAGATTATATGTCATATGGCTTAACTTTTCTTCACACATTGTAAAGCCTTTATTCATGTTGATACCGTGGTCCCCATCCCCGATCTTGCCGTCAATCTCACTCAGATAATCTCTCTGTTCCTGGATGGTCTTGATCAGCTGGTCAACAATCAAACCTGCTTCGGCATTTTTAAAACTAGTCATTGTTCTCACCTCATCACTTTTGTATTATTTTATAGCATTGCGTCTTTGATTGCTTTTGCTTCCGCTACAGGATCATCTGCATGGCCAATAGCAGAACCCACGATGATGATCTCCGGTTTTAATGCTACATATTTGTCAATGGTTTTGCTATTGATTCCTCCGGCTACGGCGATCTGTGCTTTCTTTGCATTTTCTGTCATAACTTTGAGATCCTCAATCGGTTCTCTTCCCGCTGCCTGCTGGTCAGCTCCGGTATGTACTGCCAGGATGTCAACGCCGATCTCTTCCATCTTTGCGATCCTGCTTGGAAGGTCTTCTACGCAGATCATGTCTACCACAAGCTTCCTTTCATAATCTCTGGCAGCCTTCAAAGCTCCTTCAATGGTCAGGTTGTCAGACACTCCGAGGATGGTTGCGTAAGCCGCCCCAGCTTCATATGCATAACTCGCCTCAAGGTATCCTCCGTCCATGATCTTTAAGTCCGCAAGGATTTCTTTGTCAGGGAAGAAACGGTGGAACTCACGCACTCCGCGCATTCCCTCATCCATAACAAATGGAGTTCCGATCTCAATGATATCAACGTGCTCTGCTACCTTATCTGCAAATCTCAAGGCGTCTACTAACGGCATTTCGTCTAATGCTAACTGTAATTTCATAATTGGATTCCTTTCCTAAATGATTAACATTGTCTATAAATTTATTTTAAACCTGGCGCTTTGGCATCGTAGTCAAGCAGCTCTTTTAACTCCTCATCCAGCTTCATCACAGTAAGAGCCGCACCATTCATATCAAGTGAGGTCACATAGTCACCGATCAGTACTTTATATATGGAAAGCCCCTGCTCTTTCAGGTATGCTTCAATCTCATCGTAGAGCACATACAGTTCCATGATCGGTGTAGCTCCCAATCCGGACAAAAGCACTGCCACTTCATCACCGTCAGCAGGCTCCAGGTCATCAATGACTGCTTTTGCCATATCATTGGCAATTTCCTTGGCTGGTTTTAGTTTCTGGACATTGATCCCTGGCTCACCGTGATGGCCGATACCGAATTCCATATCCCCCTCTTTGATGTCAAAGTTCGGATGGCCCACTGCCGGGATTGCACACGGGCTCAGTCCCACACAGATACTTCTCGTGTTGTCCACTGCCTTTTGCGCTGTAGCGATGACTTCGTCCAAGTCTGCTCCCTTAGCCGCCTTAGCGCCTCCAACCTTCCACATAAAGACTCCGCCTGCGATTCCGTGGCGCTTTTCTTTTGTCTCTTTTGGAGAAGATGCCACATCGTCCGTGGCTGTGACATACTTAACTGTGACTCCCTGTTTCTTTGCTTTGCGGATGGCCATTTTTACATTCATGTTGTCGCCGGCATAGTTTCCGAACAGACAGGCAACACCTTTTCCGGAATCTGCCGCCATAAATGCGTCATAAAATGCCTGGGCAGACGGAGAAGAAAATACCTCTCCGACAGCTACCGCATCCATCATATTTTCTCCTACGTATCCAAGGAACGCAGGCTCATGTCCGCTTCCGCCTCCGGTGACCAGACCGACTTTGCCTTCTACCGGAGCATTTTTATATTGGACAACGCGGTCATTTTTTTCATTTTTAACGATCAGATCGTCATGAGCCTTCAGAAAGCCTTTGACCATATCCTCTACAATGTAATCCGGATTATTTACAAATCTCTGCAATGTTCTTCCTCCTTTTTAGATTCCTATTCTAAATTTGTATGTCTTCCCATCATCTCTTCGCTTGTCTGTCCCAGGTCGCTCATGAGATTCATGATAATGCTGTCATAGGTCAGCCAGCTCATCTGCTCAAACAGATTTCCCATTGGCTGATTGGATTCTGCCAGATTCTTTTCTCCTTCTGCTTTCTTCGGGGTAGATCCAGGCACTGTCACGATCACATCTGCCATCTGTCCGATGGTGTGTGTAGGAAACATAGTCACAGTAGCGATTCTTGCTCCAACCTTCTTTGCCTTTTCACCCATGACGATCAGACTCTGCGTTGTTCCTGAGCCAGATCCGAGGACGATCAGGTCTCCTTCTTTGATCGGCGGACAGGAGATCTCTCCTACAAAGTGCACGTCAAATCCCATATGTAATAAACGGTTGGTAAATCCTCTTGCTGCCAGTCCAGAACGACCTGCTCCTGCCAGGAAGATCTTGTTTGCTTTCCTGATCTCATCTGCCAGACCCTGGATTTCTTCTTCTTTGACCATCCCTGAAAACTTTGACAGTTCATCCGTGATTATCTTTAAATTGACTGCTTCCATGATATTCTCCTTTTCCTTAACATGTGGCAATATGTTTTTTAATTGTGGTCTTTTGTTGCTTTATGCTTTCATTATAGATTCACAACCCAACAATGTCAACATAATATTTTGCTTTTTTTGCAGTTTTGCAGTTTTTTGTGTTGTATAAATTTGACTTCGCAATTAAAATGATGTAAACTATTTCTAAAATAGTTCAATAAGAAAACTTATCATAGTTTGATCTACGAAGGAGACACAGCATGGGAAAATTAATCGCGGCAGAACGCCAAAAAGAAATCATAAGGCTGCTAAACAGCAATGGGAGCGTAAAGATCAGCCAGCTTGCGAAACAGTTCCAGGTATCCAGAGAAACGATCCGGCGGGATTTACTACATCTAAATGAAATAGGAGCGGTAAAGAAAAGCCACGGCGGAGCCACTTCTGTCTATGAACTAAAACCTCTGCCGTGGGAGTCCAGGGTCAGGGAGAAGGTACCGCTGAAAGAAAAGCTGTGCGAACGGGCTATGGAGTTCATTGAGGACGGCAATGTGATATTCCTGGACTCCGGAAGCACCATCTTCTGCCTGGCAGGAATGCTGAGCAAGAAATCCGGCTACACCATTGTGACCACTTCACTGGAGGCTGCTTATGCCTTGGTTCACAGCAACAATAAGGTGATTCTTACCGGCGGCATGCTAAATCCAAACAGCATGGCAGCCGAGGGCTTCCAGGCTACCAGTCTGATTAACTCACTGAAGGTTGACATTGCATTCTTAGGTACCAACGGTTTTGAACAGCACAAAGGTCCCGCTGTATCAGACTTTCAGGATGCCCAGACAAAACAGGCCATTATACCGAACGCCAGAACCAATGTGGTGATCGCAGACAGCTCCAAGGCCGAAGCATCTTCCCTGATTCAGTACACAAGCTGGCATGATATCGACCATTTGATCATCGACGGAGATATTCCCGGGGACGTGCTGCGCAACATACAGGAAATGACCGACGTGGTTCTGGTGTAAGTATATTATCACTGCTTCATCATACATAGACAGAATCGGTATTGATATCATAAAACTGATAGCAACGCTGGGAACTTTCATTGAGCTGACCTCTCGCTATGCAAATTTTGAGATGCAAAAACTAAAAAATCTCCGCAGAGGACAAACGATCCTTCTGCAGAGATTTTAGATTACTATGAATTTTTAATATTTCATCTGGAGCATGACGATACCTCCCAGATTCATGAGAACCCCAAAAACAATGGCTGCATTCAGGAGCCAGTTAAAACGGACCTTCTCAATCCTTTTATAGATGACCGCCGATCCAAGTATGAATGCCATATATAAAAACAGATACGTCCTGGTGCTGGACGCAAACATGGTCGGGGTAAAGGCCAGGGCCATTCTGGTAGCTCCTCCGATCAAAAACCCTGAGATCACAAGCATCCGGTCCCTGCTGTCCTTGAGCCCTTCTATACAGACAAAGATCACACATATGATAAAAATCAGAAAAGCAACGCCCATAAGGATCTGGAATCCCCACTGTACTGCATTTTCCGGGAGAACCCGCGGTTCCGTGTATTCCACTGACCGATTCTTGACGATATCAACAAGAAAATACAGGCTGTAGATGATATCAAGCCCCATAGGGACCAGTGCTGCGGCAAGCTTCCATCCCCGGAACTTCCTGTCAACGGCAAGAAGAATGAGCAAAAGACAAAAGATAAACAGGATGAAATTTGGCACCACGGTGAAATGCTGGAAGATTGACACAAATCCAAGTCTCAGCTTGTCAAGGAATGTCAGACGGATAAATTCCGGCATTTTGTCGTGGATCTCTTTTGCCACTCGGACAGAATTTCCTGGATTGCTCAAAATAAATACCAGGTTCCCAATGACAGCTATAAGTCCTGCCGCAAGAAAGACCACAGTTTTTTTGTGGTCTCTGAAACAGAAGATCAGCAGACAGAGACTGCCTGCGAGCACAATAGCCATCTGTTCCAGGTTCGCCGCATAAAGCATGCCAGCCATATAAAGAACATACTCAGCCACAGACAGCTTCTTTTGTTCCAGGAATTTTTTAAACAACACAAAACATCCGATACCTGCAGCCAAAGGCCAGAGGTAATTGGCTATAGTAACTCTCCATCCGGCAGAACCCATATGCATAAATGGATATACACAGAGCAGCGCTGCGGTGAAAACTGCACACTTCCCCTTGTTGTCCAGCAGATAATTGAGTCCTGCACCCAGCAGGATACAGATCAGGATATCTGCAGCCTTCCAGAGCAGAACCGGCATTTTAAGCGCCGCCGCCATGGAGATTTCAACCAGGAATCTGGAAGACAGGCTGTGATACCTGTGGACCAGCCACGGCAGGACAGCCTTGTGTTCCAGCTGTGCTCCAAAGATTAAGTCATCCCCAAAATCACTTTGGAGAATCAGATGGATCAGCACAGCTATACCTATGAAGATCCACAGATACCATTTCGCTTTTTCTCTCTCTTCTCATCTTAAATAGCTTCCAATAACGTCTTTCACAGTGGTGATCTTATTGCACTTCCACGCATCAGCTCCGCAGAAAATCAGTCCGTCATCTACATTTCCTTTAACAGCCTCGATCAGCCGTTCCGTGATACAGTAAACGGTCTCAGCCGGACTGCAGGCAGACATACAGTTAAAGCAGTGCTTCGGCTTGATCCTGCCTTCTCTCTGGACGATTTCCATAAATTTATTTTTGATGGCCCGCCCAGGCATTCCCACCGGACTCTTTACGATCGTGATATCTTCTTTTTTGCAGTTAATATAAGCCTCTTTATACTTGATATCCGCGTCACACTCCTCAGTAGTGACAAATGGAGTGGCAATCTGCACTCCGGAAGCTCCCATGGAAAGACAGTGTTCCAGGTCTTCTTTGGAGGAAACTCCTCCCGCCACGATAACCGGGATGTCTTTTTCATATTTTTCTTCATATGTTTTTACCATGTCGATGATCTCCTGAATCGTGTCGTCATAATTTTCATAAGTCTCATCGCTGACAAGCTCTTCATATTTAAATCCCAGATGGCCCCCGGCCTTTGGACCTTCGATCAGCAGAGCATCCGGTGCCGTCTGATGCTTTTTATCCCACATCTTGAGAATCACCCGCGCCGACTTTTTCGGGGATACGATCGGGATAAGCTTTGTTTTGCTCCCCTTTGCCAGAGCCGGAAGCTCCGTAGGAAGTCCGGCGCCTGAAATAATCAGGTCAATGCCGTTTGCAATTGCTTCTTTTACATAGTTGGCATACAGCCTTGTGGCTACCATGATATTTATGCCAATGACACCGTCGGGTGCGATCTCTCTCGCCTTCCTGATATGTTTTTTCATGGCACGCATATTGGCGCCCTCAGGGTCCTGCTCAAAGTCCGGCTCGTTGTATCCAATCTGAGCCGCCGACAGCACACCGATGCCGCCCTCTCTTGCAACAGCTCCCGCAAGAGAACTCAAACTGACACCTACGCCCATTCCCCCCTGTATAATAGGGATTTTCGCAACCAAATCCCCGATCTTCAATGGTTTCACTTCCATTACCTCCGTGGTCTTTCTTTCAGTTACATTTTTCTAAAGCGCTGGTATCTCTCTTCTACAATCTCTTCCGGCATTTTCTTCTTATATCGTTTCAGGAAATCAACGATCATCTCTCTGATCTCCTCTGACAATTCGATAATATTATCAATACTTGCAGGTTCGGGTTCTCTGATGACCCTCTCGATCACTCCGAGTTCCTTTAAATCTGCCGCTGTGATCTTCATTACTTTTGCAGCCTCGGATGCCCTGCTTCCGTCTTTCCACAGGATACTTGCAAACCCTTCCGGGGATAGGACTGAGTAAGTGGAATTTTCCATGCTCCACACCTCATTGCCGACAGCCATGGCGATAGCTCCGCCGCTGCCGCCTTCTCCGATCATAATCGAAAGTATCGGAACTTTCAGGGAAGACATCTCATAAAGATTTCTCGCGATCGCCTCACCGATGCCGCCCTCCTCAGCTTCGATGCCGCAGAAGGCTCCCGGCGTATCCACAAAACAGATGACCGGACGATGGAATTTCTCTGCCTGACGCATGAGACGCATCGTCTTCCTGTAACCTTCCGGGGAAGGCATTCCGAAGTTCCTTTTTATATTTTCCTTTGTAGAACGGCCTTTCTGCTGTCCAACCACTGTGACCGGAATGCCGTCTATGGATGCCAGCCCCCCGACGATCGCTCCGTCATCGCCGAACAGGCGGTCTCCGTGCAGGGACATATAACGGTCAAAGATCGTTGTAATGTAGTCCAGACTGGTCGGCCGCTCCGCTGACCTTGAGATCTCGACTCTCTCCCATGGTGTTAAATTATTATGACTCATAACAACAACTCCTTATAATGGTGGCAAGCACTTTCCGCAGGTTCTTCCGCTCAACGATCTTATCTACAAATCCGTGCTCCAGCAGGAATTCGGATCTCTGGAAACCATCCGGAAGCTTCTGCCCAATGGTCTGCTCGATGACGCGGGGTCCTGCAAATCCGACCAGCGCTCCCGGTTCAGCCAGTATCACATCTCCGAGCATTGCAAAACTTGCAGTCACTCCTCCGGTCGTCGGATCTGTCAGTACACTGATGTACAAAAGCCCTGCCTGGTCGTGTCTTCTCAAAGCCGCCGACGTCTTCTCCATCTGCATCAGGGAAATGATACCTTCCTGCATCCTGGCCCCTCCCGAACATGTAAAAATAATGATTGGTATTCTCTGCTCGGTGGCTCTCTCGATAGCCCTCGTGATCTTTTCACCGACGACCTGGCCCATGCTGCCCATCATGAAATCAGCACTCATGACTGCAATGGCCACTTCACTGCCGCCGATCTTTCCTTTTCCCGTGATCACCGCTTCTTCCAGATTCGTCACAGATTTCTGGTGCTCCAGCTTTTTCAAATAGCCCGGAAACTCCAGCGGATCGGACGTGACAAGTCCGGTGTCCCACTCCTCAAAGGTATTGCGGTCCAGAACCATGGCAATCCTTGTTCTCGGCCGTATTCTGAAATAATTTCCGCAGTGGGGGCAGATATAATAATTTTCAATGATATCTTCATTATAGACCGGCTTTCCGCAGTCACTGCATTTTTGGAACAGTCCTTCCGGCGCCTGATATTCAAGCAGGGTATCTTTGGCCTTTTTCACCCGTTCCGCCTGCTTTTTCTCCTGAGGTGTCAATGTTCTTTTCTTAAACATTTCTTTTAACATGATGCTTCACCCTGGCTTTCTGTCTCTTCTTCCCGTTCCTTCTGGAACCTTTCAATAAATGCGGTATCCACATTTCCGTCAATAAAATCCTGATGATTGATGATGTCATACTGGTAATCGATGTTCGTCTTGATGCCTTCCAGTACCAGCTCTCCCAGAGCATTTCTGAGCTTCCTCAAAGCCAGTTCACGGTTTTTGTCATAGACGATCAGTTTTGCAACCATCGAATCATAGAATGGAGGGATCTGATATCCGGTAAACAGGGCAGAGTCAATGCGCACACCCTTGCCTCCCGGAAAATGTACATTTGTAACAGTTCCCGGACTCGGCCTGAAATCATGTTCCGTATCCTCTGCATTTACCCTTACCTCGATGGCGTGTCCGGAGATATGGATATCCTTCTGCTGATAAGTCAGATGTCTTCCCGCCGCAATACGAATCTGTTCCCGGATTAAGTCGATGCCGGTGACCCATTCCGTGACCGGATGTTCTACCTGAATTCTGGTGTTCATCTCAATGAAATAGAAATTCCCGTCCTGGTCCTTCAGGAATTCAATGGTGCCTGCGCTGTAATATCCGACCACTTTTGCCGCTTTGACTGCAATGGCTCCCATCTTCTCTCTGAGCTCTTTGTTAATGGCCGGTGACGGTGACTCCTCGATCAGCTTCTGATGACGTCTCTGGATGGAACAGTCCCTCTCACCCAGATGAACCGCATTTCCGTATTTATCAGCCAGAATCTGAAATTCGATATGTCTCGGATCACGGATATATTTTTCAATATACATGGTGCCGTCGCCGAAAGCATTTTCTGCTTCCCGCTTTGCCGTTTCAAATATATGTTCAAACTCTGCGGAGTCTTCGCAGATCCTCATGCCCTTGCCTCCGCCGCCTGCGGATGCCTTGATCATGACGGGATATCCCATCTCGTCGGCAATCTTCCTGCCCTCCAAGGCTTCGTAAACCGCCTCTTTGGTCCCCGGCACAACCGGAACACCAGCCTCCATCATAGTCTTTCTGGCAGAAGATTTATCCCCCATTTTGTCAATGATTTCTGCGGAAGGCCCGATAAAGGATATGTTGCACTTTTCACACATGCGGACAAACTTACTGTTCTCCGATAAAAATCCGAATCCCGGATGAATGGCATCCGCCCCTACTGCCATAGCAGCTCCGATGATCCTCTCCATATCCAGATAGCTGTCCTTTGCAGGCGCGGGCCCGATACAGACGGTCTCATCCGCCAGCTGTGCGTGCAGAGCTTCTTTATCTGCCTCGGAGCAAACTGCTACAGAAAGGATGTCCATCTCACGGCAGGCCCGGATGATGCGCACCGCGATCTCTCCTCTGTTTGCAATTAAAATTTTCTTAAACATACAACGCTTCCTCCTAGCCGATCATGAATGTGATTTCGCCGGACGCGACGACCTTTCCGTCCACCGTTGCGGTTCCCTTGCCGACGCCTACCGGTCCTTTCACCCTGATCATCTCTACTTCCAGATTCAGCACGTCTCCAGGTACGACTTTGCCGCGGAATTTTGCCTTATTGACTCCGCCTAAAAATCCGATCTTTCCTTTGTTCTCTTCCGCAGAAAGGCAGCACACGGCTCCCACCTGAGCCAGCGCCTCGATGATCAGCACACCCGGCATCACCGGTTCCTGCGGAAAATGTCCCGCAAAGAACGGTTCGTTGTATGTCACGCATTTTTTGCCCACTGCCCTTTTTCCGACTTCCATTTCCTCAATCCGGTCAACCAGAAGAAACGGGCTCCTGTGCGGGATAATATTCATAATTTCTTTAATATTCAGCATATGTTTCCCCTTTCCTACCGGATAATGACCAGAGTTTCCCCGTATTCCACGATATCCCCGTTATTAACCGGGATGCTCACTACGGTTCCTTCAAATTCACTCTCCACTTCGTTCATCAGCTTCATAGCTTCAACAATTCCAATGATCTGTCCCTTTGTCACCGTATCGCCTACCTGCACGAACGGTTCTGCTCCTTCCGACGGAGCAGCGTAAAAGGTACCCACCAAAGGAGCAGTCACGGCATTGCCTTCCGCCTCTTCGTCTTCCGGCAGAGCTTCCAGCGTGCTTTGCGACGCAGGTGCAGCCGCGGGCACAGGCGGCGCTGCGAATTCCGGTGATGCGAAGACTCTTTCCTTCTTCTTTGACAGCTTCACTGAGAAATCATCATCTTTATATTCAAACTTATCGACATCTGACTCTGATAATGCCTGGATCAGTTCTTTCATTTCCTCTAATTTCATAGCCTATCCTCCCTATTCCGCAAACTTTTTGATCAGAAGCGTTGCATTATGCCCTCCGAACCCAAGTGAATTGCTCAGAGCATAATTGACTGTGCGGTCTGTGACCGGCTCTAATGTATAATCCAGGTCACATTCTTCATCCGGCACCTTAAGTCCCACAGTGGGATGAATGTAATCTTCCAAAACAGTCTTTACACAGGTGATAAACTCAATGGCTCCGGCCGCCCCGAGTCCGTGACCGATCATCGATTTTGTAGAGCTGATCTTCAAGTCTCTGGCGTGATCGCCGAAGGTAGTTTTGATTGCCTTTGTCTCAAACTTGTCGTTGGCCGGTGTGCTTGTTCCGTGGGCGTTGATATAATCCACCTCATCGGGACGGATCTCCGCCTCGTCAATGGCAAACTGCATCGCACGCGCTGCTCCCTCTCCATCTTCTGCCGGTGAAGTGATATGGAAAGCATCGCTGGTCGCCCCATATCCCACAACTTCCGCAAGGATATTGGCTCCCCTGGCTTTGGCGTGCTCCAATGTCTCCAGCACTACCACGCCTGCTCCCTCTCCAATAATAAATCCGTCTCTCTCTTTATCGAATGGAATCGATGCACGTTTTGGATCTTCTGAACTGCTCAATGCTGTCAGAGAGGCAAATCCTGCCACAGCTACCGGCGTGATGCAGGCTTCCGTTCCTCCTGCCACCATCACATCTGCCTCACCGCACTGGATAGAGCGGAATGCTTCTCCAATAGACTGTGTGCCTGTAGCACACGCAGTGACTACATTGATGCTCTTACCCCTTAATCCAAACGCAAGTGACACATTTCCCGCAGCCATATTGGAGATCATCATCGGAACTACCAGAGGCTTGACCCTGTTGGGACCCTTTGTACGGATGACTTCGGTGTTTTTTTCTACAATCTGCAGACTTCCTGTGCCGGACCCGACGGATACACCAATCCTCGCTGTATCTTCTTTTTCCAGGTCCAGTCCGGAATCCTCAATCGCCTCTTTGGCCGCAGCTACGGCGTACTGGGAGAACAGTTCCATCCTCCTTGCAGAACGCGGGTCTATATAATCTTTCGCTTTAAAATCCTTTACTTCTGCTGCCAGATGGGTTTTATATTCACTGGCATCAAAATGACTGATTGGAGCAAATCCAGTCTTTTGTTGTTTAATTCCGTCCCAGAACTCTTCCACGCTGTTTCCGATCGGAGTAATCGCGCCCATTCCGGTAACTACGACTCTCTTTAAATTCTTCATACTGCTCTCCTTTACATTCCCATTCCGCCGTCTACACTGATCGTCTGCCCAGTAATATAGGACGCCTTGTCAGATGCTAAAAATGCTACTGTCTCTGCGATATCCTTCGTAGTCCCTACTTTTTTTAACGGGATCGTATCGATAATTCCCTTTTTCACGTCCTCCGGAAGCACTTCCGTCATCTCCGTATCTATGTACCCCGGTGCCACCGCATTGACCGTGATTCCCCTGGAACCAAGCTCTCTTGCCAGTGATTTGGTCATACCGATGACTCCTGCCTTGGAGGCACAGTAATTCATCTGCCCGGCATTTCCGATCACTCCAGAAACGGAAGACATGTTGATGATATGGCCGGACTTCTGTTTCAGCATAATCCTTGCCACATGCTTCATGCAGTTAAATGTTCCCTTCAGATTGACATTGATCACCTGATCGAACTCTTCCTCGCTCATCTTCATAGCCAGGTTATCTTTTGTGATTCCTGCATTGTTGACCAAAATGTCGATGGAACCGAATTCCTTTTTCACGGAAGCCATCATTTCCTTGGCTGTATTAAAATCGGAGACATCTCCCTGATATACTTTGGCTTCTCCACCGTTTTCTTTGATCGAAGCGACCACTTCTTCGGCTTTTTCTTTGGACCCGCAATAATTGACGATGACTTTCGCCCCATAGCCTGCAAGGGTCAGTGCCACTTCACGGCCGATCCCACGGCTTGCGCCTGTGACAACAGCTACTTTTCCTTCTAACATGATAAGACCTCCTCAAGCTTTTTCAAATCTTCTTTTTTCTCTATATTGATCACTTTCATCTTCCGGTCGATCTTTCTCATAAATCCGGACAGAGTTCTTCCCGGACCGATCTCGATAAAAGTATCTGCTCCCGCTTCTATCATTTTATGTATAGATTGTTCCCAACGGACAGAAGAATAAACCTGTTTTCCCAGCAGGTCTTTCACCTGATCTTTGGAAGTGACAAATTCTGCAGTCGTATTTGACACATATGGAATCTCCGGATCATGAACTTCCACGTCTTTTAAGACCTCAAGCAGTTTTTCCCCGGCAGTCTTTAACATAGGAGAATGAAACGGCCCGCTCACTTTCAGCGGAAGGACTCTTTTGGCCCCCGCCTCTTTCAGTACATCTGCCGCTGCCTCGACGGCTTTGGCCTCACCTGATATCACAATCTGTCCGGGACAGTTGTAATTGGCGATGGAGACAACTCCGCTCACTCCGGGAAGCACGGCCTCGATCTCTTCTTTCTTCATGCCAAGAACAGCCGCCATGGCTCCCTCTCCGGCAGGCACTGTGTCCTGCATGAGAATTCCTCTCTGGCGGACTACTTTGACTGCATCCTCAAAGCTCATGACATTGCCTGCAACAAGGGCACAATATTCCCCGAGACTTAAACCAGCTGTCATATCCGCTTTTATGCCCATGGCTTCGATCTCTCTTAAGACGGCCACACTGGCTGTCACCATGGCCGCCTGTGTATACTCCGTAATGTTGATGTCTTCATTTTCCTCGAAGCACAATGCCTTCACATCAATATCCAACACTTCATTTGCTTTTTCAAATACTTCTCTGCTGTGTTCAAAAGAGTCATAGAACTCTTGTCCCATACCGACATACTGTGCTCCCTGTCCCGGAAACATAAAAACAATTTTACCCATCGTTATCACCTCGTCAATTACTTTGAGTTTCAAAATATCTGTTTCTAAAAAATTGACTTATAACCTCAAATCATCAGTTATAAGTCAATATTTTGTCAATCTTAATCTTCTACGCCTTTATTCTTTAAGTAGTTGATTACATCTTCGACAGTATTAAGCTCTGTCAGATCGTCAGACGGAATCTCTACATCGTACTCTTCTTCTAATGCCATAACTAATTCAAATAAGTCCAGGGAGTCAGCTCCTAAGTCATCTTTGAAAGATGTCTCTAACGCAATTTCGCTTTCATCAACGCTTAACTGTTCTGCAATGATTTCCTTCATTTTCTCTAACATAATTAATCTCCTTCATACCTCATAATAGTTTGATTATCAAAGTATACCTACTTATACCCGAACTTGTCAAGTAAATTCACTCCTATATTATACTAACTCACATACAAATATGCAAGGAAGTTATTAGGAAATAACGGTAAAAAAATCTGTATCTCTATTCTTCTGCCGAATGCCGACCCAGCAGAATATCCTCCGCTTTCTTGTTCCAGAATCCCCCGGCCTCATCACATGCATCTGCCAGCCGTTTAAATAAAGGGTCTTCTTTTCCCAGCTTCCGAAAATCCTCAATCGCCGTCAGCGGCATAGAGATGTGCGTGTACACGATCTTTTTCTCTCCCGGCATTTTCTTTAAATACAGTGTAGTATCCACAACCGCATTAAGACCGCCGATATGGGTAATATTCATAGCCGGATCAACCTTTTTGTCACGGAGCAGTTCAAGGGCTTCCTCCATATCGCTTCTCAGGCCCCCGGATGAACCGATAAGCTTTGTCTTGAGATAATGGCTGCCGTAGATGTTCATGCCCGCCCTGTACTTCTTGTCCGCAGTAGCCGCGTAAATATTCATGCAGCCGTCCATGGCCATGATCCTGTTTCCTGTCTCCGCTACATTTTTCGGCGGGGCATAGACGAAAACATCATCATACCCCTTTTCATTGGTCAGCGCCAGCAGCGCGGAAGCAGGGTCTACCATCATGGACGGATTTATATAGTAAAGCTCCACTCCGGTCCTCTGGGCCTCCTGCACCGGTATCAGCCTTCTGGCCTTGGCAATCCGTTCTTCGTTTATATCCGTCACCACAAGCCTCTTCGGTTTCCTCTCCATAGCCAGGACATAGCGGATGGCCATCAGCCCCATGGGTCCGCATCCCCCGAGGATCACTGTATTGCCGCCTTCTTTAATGCCGGAGATATGGTCATGGGAACCAGGTTTGCTGTGATAATTGGAGTGAAAGCTTCCTACGATACTGTACAGTGCCTGTGCCACCGTTGCCTCATAGTAGCTTTCCCCCTCAAAAGTAAGCAGACATCCCTTTTCAATCACTTCTCCCGGGACAATGCAGTAGGTGGCAGCTCCTCCAAAATACTCATAGGAATAACCAGGAGACTCGATTTGTCCCGGTATCTCAGGAACAACTACATACTTGTCCCCCGGACGGTACTGATCCTTCCACTTCTCACCCACCTGTTCAATGACACCGGCGAATTCATGTCCGATCAATATCGGATATCTTCGTATGTTCTTCGGAACCCTCAGATGCCTCTGTGCAAGCGTGATCTCTTTTAAAGTAGACATAGCAATTCCATTGCAGAGGATCTTGAGCAGGATCTCGTCCTCTTTGATCCCGGGAAGTTCAAATTCTTCCATCCTGATGTCCTTTACCCCATAAAGTCTGACGCCTTTTACCTTCATAGTCACCGCCCCTTTTCACACAATGCAGGTCAAATGGAAATTATTTTCTAAGATTATAACAGAAATGGAAATAAAAAAAAAGACTTGTAACTGAGGATAAGAAGGAGAACACAAAAGAATCAAACTTTCATCACATTTTGTTTAGCTTTCTCTTTTATTCTGTTAAGAGACAACATAAAAGGAGGCAGTAAATTGATTGAAGTAAAACACCTTACAAAGAGCTATGACAGCCATCCAGCTTTGGATGACCTGTCATTTACGATCGAGAAAGGCCGGGTCTATGGTTTCCTCGGACCTAACGGTGCCGGAAAGTCTACCACGATGAACATCATGACCGGATATATCGGTGCAGACAGCGGAGAAGTTCTGATAAACGGGTTCGATATTTTAAAAGAGCCGGAGAAAGCGAAAAGATCCGTGGGATATCTGCCGGAAATTCCGCCCCTCTATCCGGATATGACCGTCCGGGAATATTTAAGTTTCGTATCTGAATTAAAAGAGATTCCCAGAAAAGACAGTGCAGCACAGGTGGATAAAATCCTAAGTCTCGTCAGGCTTACCGATGTTTCCAGCCGCCTGATCCGCAATCTTTCCAAAGGATACCGCCAGAGGACCGGTCTCGCGGCCGCAGTCCTTGGTTTCCCCGATATCATTATTCTGGATGAGCCGACCGTTGGCCTGGACCCAAAACAGATCATCGAAATCCGGCAGCTCATCCGCACGCTCTCCAAAGACCATACTATCATCCTCAGCTCTCATATCCTGGCGGAGGTCCAGGAGATCTGCGATTATGTTCTTATTATTTCAAAAGGGCGCCTGGCAGCCGAGGGTACACCAAAACAGCTGGAAGAAATGTCCCGCGGAAAGGATACTGTGGAGCTTACCATCATGTCGGACCCGGCACGGATACAGTCTGTCCTGGATTCTCTCTCTGGCATACGCGCGATCTACTGGAAAGGAGACACGGGAGATTCCTGCGACATCTCTGTGGAATTCTCCGGCGACAGCCAGAAGATCTGCCGGGAGATTTCCCTCGCTTTTGCAAGAGAAGAAATCCCGGTCACCAGGATTTATATTTCCAGGACGACTCTTGAGGACATTTTCCTGGAATTGACCGATACAGACATTCAGGAACAGGAAGGAGACGAAGAAAATGAAAGCAATTTATAAGCGGGAACTCCGCTCCTATTTTACCTCTATGATTGGCTGTGCCTTTGCGGCATTCCTCACTGTCATCGGGGGTGTATATTTTATGGTATATAACCTGATGAGCGGATATCCCTATTTTTCTTATTCTCTGTCCGGTGTAATCTTTGCCGTTCTGATCACGGTCCCGGTTCTGTCCATGAAATGCTTCGCGGAGGAGAGAAAAAACAAGACAGACCAGCTGCTTCTGACCTCGCCTGTGTCTCTGACAAAGATCATTTTAGGCAAATACTTTGCGATGATCACGGTATTCGCCATGCCCTGCCTGATCTACTGCCTGTTTCCTCTGATTATCAAGTTTCACGGAAATGCCCATCTTCTGGTGGACTATTCTTCAATCCTGGCATTTTATCTGCTGGGCTGTGTTTTTATCGGCATCGGAATGTTACTGTCTTCCCTGACAGAGAGTCCGGTCATTGCGGCGATCAGCACCTTCGGGGTTTTATTCTTTTTGTATATGCTTGATAATCTCTTAAGCTATATTCCGACCAGCGCACCCAGCGGTGTCATCATCACCATCCTGATCCTGTCACTGGCCGCAGGCCTGATCTTTCATATAACAAAAAATCAGATTATCGCCGGAACCGTAGAAATTGCCGGAGCAGTCATAAGTATTGCAGTATATTTCATTAAATCGTCTGTATTTGAAAATTTCATTCATGATATTCTGGAACATTTCGTCCTGACCGGCGTTTTCTATAATTTTGCCCAGAACTATATTTTTGATATCGGAGGGCTTTTATATTATCTCTCCGTCATCATTCTTTTTATTTTCTTGACGATACAGACATTTCAGAAAAGACGATGGAGTTAGGAGGACTGTAAGTGGATAAAATAAAACAACTATTTCAGACAAAGGATTCCAGGAGAGGCTCATACAGCATAGCTGTTACTGCCGTTGTCATAGGAATCGTAATCCTGTTTAATCTTCTTGTGGCCCAGCTGCCTCAAAAGATCCGGCAGATTGATATCAGTGACACCAATATATATGAGATCTCGTCAAAAAGCCAAAAGCTGCTTAAAAGTTTGAAGAATGACGTCAACCTTTATGTAATCGCGGAAAAAGGAAGCACTGATGACCGCATCAAGACCTTTATCACCAAGTATGCCTCTCTCTCCGGCCGCCTCAGAGTAGAATGGATCGACCCCGTACTGCATCCTTCTGCACTGACAAAGTATGACACGGAAAAAAACAGTATCGTCGTATCCTGTAAAGCAACAGACCGGCAGACTTCGATCTCCTTCGACGATATTTTAGTAACTGAATCTTCCTATTATAATACATCTTCTTCCGCCACAAAGTTTGACGGAGACGGGCAGCTGACCAGTGCAGTAGATTATGTGACAAATACAAAAGAATACAAGGCTTATTACACGGCCGGACACGGTGAAACCGCCCTGTCATCTTCTGTCACAGGCCTGATGGAAAAATCCAGAATCTCTGTGTCAGAGCTGAATCTCCTGACTGCCTCATCCATACCGGATGACTGTGACCTTCTTATACTCAACGGCCCCACCAGTGATCTCACAAAAGATGAAGCCAAAGTTCTGACCGCTTATCTGAAAAAAGGAGGAAACGTCATGTCCCTCCTGGCCTATACAAACAAGAGCATGACACGGCTCTATGGCATTTTTGAGGACTACGGCATGAAAGTCGCCAATGGATATATTGCGGATGCAGAGCGCTGCTATCAGGGTAATTATTATTACCTCATACCAAACTTATCTGTGAGCGGCGATATGGCTTCCGGTATTTCCTCAAATTCTGTGCTGGTGGTCAACTCGAAAGGCATGACGCAGACAGATCCTGTCCGGGACACAATCAACGTGGAATCTTTTATGACCACTTCCGAGAACGGCTGTGCCGTGACAGAGAAAAAACAGACGCAGGGAACCTATATATTGGGAGCAGCGGCCACAGAATCGGTCACTGTAAAAGACAGCGGAGGAAAGAAAAAAAAGAAAGACAGCCGTCTGACCGTTTACGGAAGCAATATGCTCATCGACGCACAGGTAACAGAGTCTTTCTCAACCTTAGAGAACCTTACTCTGTTCATGAATTCTGTCACCGCAAATCTGGACAGTGCAGATAATATCTCCATCTCACCGAAGAGCCTTCAGGTAACTTATAACACCATTGCACATCCGGGTATCTTCAGTATCCTGATCATCTTCGTGATTCCTTCTGTGGTCATTGCCGGCGGCTTTATCATATGGTTCCGCAGAAGAAGAAGGTAAGGAGGTTTCTATGAGACAGAAAAAAACACTGATCATTCTGACCCTGGTATTTGCGGGCCTTCTGGCCCTGTACGCCGGAATCCGCATGTATCAGAAAAAACAGTCTGAACAAAAACGTTCTTCCGATAAACTGATCATTAAAAATATGTCGGACCTCACCTCTATTTCTTATAACAACGGACAGAACCTGTCTTTTGTGAAAAGAAACGGTACATGGTTTTATGAAAAGGACAGCGAATTTCCTCTGGAACAGAGTTATCTCACCTCCATGGCATCTCAGTTTCAAAAGATAGAGGCCGTCCGGAAATTAAAAAACGGTGACAGTCTTGAAGACTATGGGCTGGAACACCCCGCCTATACGATCAGGGTGAAAGATAAAAAGGGAACACAGACGACTTATTATATCGGCAGTGCCTCCGGAGACAACTATTATCTGACGCTGGATGACAAATCAACTGTTTATACCGTATCCGCAGATCTTCTCTCTGGTTTATCTTACTCTCTGAATGATATGATGCAGACGGATACCTTTCCCACACTGAGCAGCGGGAATCTAAAAAAAGTTGTTGTAACCAGCGGCAGCAGGGTAAAAACCTACACATCTAAATCCAAAAATGATATGGACAGCATTGCCGGAGGACTTGGAGTTTTCACATTCGGTGACTGTCAGAACTACTCTGCAGAAAATAAAGACCTTGCAAAATACGGCCTGAACAGTAAATCCCGTATCACAGTAGATATTACTTACAAGGATACGGAAACAAAGAAAACAAAATCTCTCACCCTTTATATCGGTTCCAAAGACAAGAGTGGAGAAAATTACTATGTGAAGCTGAAAGATTCCAAAATGGTCTATTTAAGCGATACAGATATTGTAAAAAATATCCTGAATCCTTAGATTTACACTTTACTGAGAAGCAAGAAGAAAAGAGACTGCGGCCGCAGTCTCTTTTCTCTATGTTTTCTATCCGAAATATCTTTTTAATAATCCTTCAAAAGCTTTTCCGTGGCGGGCTTCATCCCTTGCCATCTCATGTACAGTATCATGGATTGCGTCTAAGTTTGCTGCCTTCGCTCTCTTTGCAAGATCAAACTTACCTGCTGTTGCTCCATTCTCTGCATCAACTCTCATCTCAAGGTTTTTCTTTGTGCTGTCAGTCAATACTTCTCCGAGCAGTTCAGCAAATTTTGCTGCATGTTCTGCTTCTTCCAGTGCAGCTTTTTCCCAGTATAATCCGATCTCCGGATATCCTTCTCTGTGTGCCACACGGCTCATCGCAAGGTACATACCTACTTCAGAACATTCTCCTTCAAAGTTTGCTCTTAAGTCCGCCATGATGTCTTCGCTGGCTCCCTGTGCCACTCCGACTACATGCTCAGCAGCCCATTCTCTTTCGCCTGTCTGCTCTTTAAACTTTTCTGCCGGAACTCCGCATGTCGGACATTTTTCTGGTGGAGTATCTCCCTCGTGAACGTAACCGCATACTGTACAAACCCATTTCTTCATACTTATACATCTCCTTTTGATTTATTTGTTTTACTGTTCTTGCTATGTTCAAGAAACCCAGTTAAGATATCAGTAACTATTACTGTTTTCTTACTGATCTAATGATAACACCGCTATTTTGTATTGTCAATATCTTTTTTTAAACATTTTTCACATACCCCACGGAAGTAAGTGACATTCTCGTCTACACGACCTTTAAATTGGGCGCTTGCAATCGCATTCACATAGTCGATCGGGTCCATCTCAAGATCGATAACTTCCCCGCACTCTTTGCATATAAAATGATAGTGCGGACCAACATTAGCATCATATCTGTCTGCCCCGCCGTCATAGCTCAGTTTTAAGATATCACCGCGGCTTGACAGCAGTGCCAGATTGCGGTAAACCGTACCTAAGCTGATGTTTGGAAACTCTTCTTTTATATTTACATAAATGGTATCCGCAGTCGGATGATCTTTTCTCGTCATCAAAAAGTTAATGATCGCATCCCTCTGCTTGCTCCTTTTCGTCGCAGGCTGCATAGGCGTCTCCTCTCATAATAATAATTGTTACTGTTTTTAGTATAAATCACCTTACATGTGTTGTCAAGGACCTTACTTGAGAAATATGCGAAAAAAAGCACTATGACGAAAATTCATTCCGTCATAGTGCTCTGTATTTATTTCCTGTTTGCCGGCTCCATGCTGACACTTTTCCCTTTGATCTTTGCGTGTCTCATTCCGTACATAACGTCTTTTGCAACCTCTTTCGGCACTTCTACAAATGTATATTGATCATGCACATCAATGGCACCTACCAAATCACCGGAGATACTGGACTCCCCTGCAATCGCCCCAAGGATATCCCCCGGCCTGACACCTTTCTTCTTTCCGATATTGATAAAGAGCCGCACCATACCGGCTTCGGCACCGGTATCTCCAAAATCTTCACCCTGGCGAACTTCCTCTTCGTTTTCAGAAATCTGCTTTTTCAAAAATGCCGCGGCGATTTCCAATGCAGTGAAGTCAGTCTCATTAATAAACTCATCCAACATATCCACATATTTATCCAGATTATTTTCTTCGATCAGCCCTGTGATCTCTTCCAGGCTCTTTTCTGCTCTGGTAGCCTGAACATCGTTTATACTGGGGATCGGTCTTGCCTTAATCTTTGTTTTGCAGTATCGCTGTACGTCTCTCAGCTTATAAATTTCTTTTCCGGCTACAAAAGTAAATGCATTTCCGGTCCTGCCTGCGCGTCCAGTACGCCCAATCCGGTGCACATAAAACTCATCATCCTGAGGGAGATCGTAATTGAATACTGCATCTACGTTATCTACATCGATGCCTCTTGCAGCCACATCTGTTGCCACAAGGATATCCACGCGCCCGCCTCTGAAACTTTTCATGACACGGTCTCTCTGACTCTGCTTCAAATCTCCGTGAATTCCCTCTGCAAAGTATCCCCGGCCTTTCAGCTCTCCCGCAACTTCGTCTACCATACGTTTTGTATTGCAGAATACGATAGAAAGCTTCGGAGAATGCATATCCAGCAGACGGCAGAGCACTTCAACCTTCTGTTTCGGCCTTACCTCATAGTAGTACTGCTCTATATTCGGTACCGTCAGTTCCTTGCGCACTACCTTGATCAGCTTGGAATCCTTCTGATATTTTTTTGTAATGTCCAGGATCGCCTTTGGCATCGTGGCAGAGAATAATAAAGTCTGCCTTTCTTCCGGCACTTCTTTTAAAATGCTTTCAATATCTTCTCTGAATCCCATGTTCAGCATCTCGTCCGCCTCATCCAGGACTACCATTTTCAAATCTTCTAATTTTAAAGTATGACGGCGCATATGGTCCATGATACGGCCCGGTGTTCCTACTATAATATTGGCTCCTGCTTTGAGGGACCGGATCTGATTTGTAATGTTCTGTCCCCCATAGATCGGAAGCACTTTTGCTCCATGCATAAATTTGGCTAATTTACGGATCTCATCTGCCACCTGGATCGCCAGTTCTCTTGTGGGACATAAAATCATTGCCTGAGGCTTTTTCACCTTGGTATCCAACTTTTCCAAAAGCGGTATTCCAAATGCAGCGGTCTTTCCGGTTCCTGTCTGTGCCTGACCAACAATGTCTCTTCCCTCAAGAATCACCGGGATTGCCGCCCCCTGGATCGGAGAGGAAGCCTCAAAGCCCATCTCTTTCACTGCTTTTAATATTTTATCATTAATATTCAACTCATCAAATCTTACTGCGTCCATAAATTCCTCTGTATCTTTCTCTTTCAATCAAAAATAATGCTCCGGGTTGTCAGGCATGCTGACAATCCAGAGCAACAACGTTATCAACTATAACACATTTTCATGTTCCGCGTCAAGAAGACGATGTGCCTGTCTTTCGACAATTAGTGACGGCCGCAGCCGTGCTCCCCGCAGTTTCCGTCATGATGGTGGTCTTCACCGTGATGGCTGCACATGACATTTTCGTCATAGGATAGTTCATTTTTAAGCAGATCCTCAACAGCCTGATCCGCGCTTCCGGAAACTCCTCCGTACAGAGTAATTCCTGCTTCCTTTAAAGCTTCCTGTGCCCCTGCACCGATTCCGCCGCAGATCAGAGTATCTGCCCCGTGTTCCTGTAAAAATCCTGCCAAAGCACCGTGCCCGCTTCCCATGGTGGATACGACTTCACTGTTTAACACTTCTCCGTCGGCTGTTTCATAAATCTTAAACTGCTCTGTATGTCCGAAATGCTGAAAAATATCTCCGTTTTCAAAAGTTACTGCTATCTTCATCTTTCTTTCTCCTTTTCTATTTTACAGCAGTGCCCGCTGCATTTTTCTTTATCTCCAGAACAGAGTGTATAATCCCCGCCCTGAATCTTTAACATTTTTCCATGAATGAGAGCATCAGCCAGCTTAGTTCTGGCAGAATCGTAGATGCCTGTAACCGTGGTCCTGGCAATCCCCATCTGCTCCGCACACTGCACCTGAGTGAGCTTTTCCCAATTAATGAGCCGAATGGTTTCGTATTCATCAATACTCATCTTGACGATTCTGTTTCCGCAGTATTTTTCCTGTTTTCCCAGCGGCTCAAAGCCCTGATTCTCCGGCATGGCACAGACTCTTCTGCATTTTCTGGGTCTCGGCATCCGTTTTCTCCTTTGGTGGTTTTACTGACATATGTCATTTATTATGATACCACATTTCTGACATATGTCAATTAATATCTTAACTTTTTATAAATATAGGAAAAATCCTTGAAATGACTGCACTGTAGTAGTAGTATATAAATACACCGAATATAGTTTTCATTACTACATATAATATATTAATGACTCAAGTTTTTATCGGAGGTATATACACTATGAATTATAGACTGAAAGATCCCGGAAGTGCTGTCACACATTTTATAGGCATGGTTTTATCCATTGCGGCTGGTATTCCTTTGATTGTCAGCAGTATAAAGACCCATGACTATATCCGCATTGCCTCTTTGACTATTTTTGTCCTCAGTATGATCGGCCTGTACGGGGCCAGCACAACGTACCACTCCATCTATTCTTCTGAACATGTCATGAAAGTCTTGAAAAAACTCGATCATGCTATGATCTTTATCCTGATAGCGGGTTCCTATACACCGATCTGCACCATAGTACTGGGCGGCAAAGTGGGCTACGGGCTGCTGACCGCCATTTGGATCATCGCTATTTTAGGAATTGTTTTTAAAATGTTCTGGGTGACTTGTCCTAAATGGGTGTCATCTGTCATGTACATCGCCATGGGCTGGTTCTGCGTCATAGCCATATCTCCGTTATTTAAGAAATTGTCTGCAGTATGCTTCGGACTCCTTTTGGCCGGCGGTATCATTTACACCGTAGGCGGCATCATCTACGCCCTGAAGCTTTCATGGTTTGAAAACCACCGGAAGAATTTCGGACTGCATGAAATTTTTCATCTGTTCGTCATGGGAGGAAGCGCCTGCCATTTGATCATGATGTTTTTTATTTAACGTTTTGTTTGGAGGCAGCATATTGGGGAGATATCAAAAGAAACACAGAAGCATTGTGTTTCTTTTTTTCTGCGCAAACCCAAACTTGCCCACATTGCCCGCGGTCATCATGCTATATTCATTTCTGCAGTTAACAAATCATTTTTTTACAAAGGAGAAAGAAATGAATATTTGGGAAAACACAGGTTTAAAAGAGAGCTATGACTTATGGCAGGTTGGTTTTTTCGCGGAAGATCCGGATGAAGGTGAGATATTGTTTTGCATTTCACAGGCATCACAGGCGAAACATGTTCCTTCTGAAGCAGAAAGCCCGGGGTACTCTGTTACGTGGAATTTTTATTTTAATACTTCCAATACGGTACCGTTTGAAGTTGTACTGGATTCCAGCGGGTTGGTGAATATTGAGGCTTACCGGAAACATACAGAAGCGATCAGTGAAGTGAATCGTAGGGCTGATGATTTAGATTTGGCTTTAAATAATACAACTTCGGCTTTAAAAGCAGATAAAACCAGCTTAGATAATACCAATTCACAACTAGATAAATTTGCAAATAGAAAAATATTGATAAACCGAGGAAGTGTCAGTGTAAACGCTTCTTCTACCGTAGATGCAAGGGTGAATTTTACCGAAGCTTTTTCTTCTACTCCGATAATTGTAATTGGCCTAGAAGGAGCAGTCATGAACAGAAGAGTATCTGCACACACAGTAGACCGTTCCGGATTCACGGTTACAGCTCGCAACGATTCTACAACAAAGTGCGACGGAAATAGTGCTGAAAAACTCACACTTTTATGCCGGGCAGTTTTAATTTCTCTGCCCGGCTCATCTTTTTTATGGCGGCTTCTCTTTTCATCGCCGCCTCTTTTGTATCAAACTCCTCCAGGTACACAAGTTCAACCGGCGTCCGGCCTCTTGTGTACTTGGCGCCTTTGCCCTCGTTGTGGGACTTCAGCCGTTTTTCAATGTCATTGGTCCATCCTGTGTAGAGACTCTTGTCGCTGCACTTTAAAATATATGTATAGTTCTTCATCTATAATTCTCCTTCGTTTATTCGAAGAAAAAGCTGCCGAAGCGGCAGCCTTTCTTCTACAGCAGCCAAAGATGTGAAAAGTAAAATACCCTAAAAAGCAAAGTAAAGTAGAAAGTACATTGACTGTTATTTTTGCTTCTTATATAGTATACGATATTTTTACATCTTTGTTCCACTATTCTAAATAACTGGTTGGATTAATTGTCTTCTTGTCCTTTTCCATCTGCAGGTACACATTTGCACCCTCCAGTGTAAAGCAGTCAGTAGGAGCCGCCACCTTACCGAGGATCTGGTTCTTGGTCACCATATCTCCTTCTTTCACAGCAAGATCTTTCAGCTGTCCGTAGAAAGCGGTGTAACCATTTCCTAAATCCAGGAGTACAGTCTGTCCGTATTCTTCGGTCTTGCGGATTTCTTCTACTTTTGCATTTTTCGGAGCTTTTACTGCCATTCCCTCTTTTGCCTCGATCATGATTCCCTTATTTACCCGGTACTGATCCAGGGATTCAAAATAAATAGTGGAGTCTACGCTGTAAGGCATCAGAATGTTTCCTGTCAGCGGCCAGGCAAGCTTTGTTTTTCCATCATATGATACCGTATTCTGGTTCATAGTCTCTGTGGTCTTTTCAGTCTCTGCCTCTGTCGCTTCTGTTGTCGTTGCTTCTGTTGTTCCCTCGGTAGCCCCGTTATTGACACCGACAGAATCCTTGTTTAAATCTACCTGCTGTTTTGCTAAGTCTCTTTTATTTTTAAATTCTATGCTGTAATATGTCATGATCCCGATAAAAAGGGCCAGTCCTACCAGCATCACCGCATAGTATTTCTTTAATGGGGAAGAGACGTCCCGGTTATGTCCTTTCATTTTCATCACCTCAGTGATAGTTTTACCGAATTCAGAGGCTTTATTCACTGATCAGACATTTTTGTAATTTGAATTCCTGTGTAATAATATTTTAAGATTTTTTTATAGCTTTTTCCGTCCTTGGCCAGCTCATTGGCTCCGTATTGGGACAGTCCGAGTCCAAGTCCTTTTCCCAAGGCGACCATCCTCAGTTTGCCGTCATACGGCTCCAGATAAAAGTTGGTAGAATTCAGCTGAAAGCATTTTGCCCACGCCTCTCCGGTCATAACATATTTTCCTACCTGTACCTTTTTGACATAACCGTTTCCCGTCTTTTCTTTGATTCGTATGGATTTCTTGGCTTCTTCCACCGACAGACTGATCTTTTTCTCCTTTTTTAGCTGAGTCACCACCTGTCCGTATGTAACTGGGATACCAGTCATATATTCCGATGATTCCACATCTTTCAAACTGTCTTTTTCCTGAAGATAAGGGATCTCTTTTCCGAACCATTCTTTGGCACTCAAAGTAGTACCGACGCTGATGCCATGGAAATACGGCTGTATGTACTTTCCCTCATATGTCATGACCTCCCCGGTCGTCTCCCCGACTGCCTGTTTTCTTGACTGATCGGTTATTTTATATTTTTGTTCCCCTAACTTTTCCTGAAGGTTGTCATCCGACTCATATTTGTATGGAAGAGAATCCTGGCTTATGTTCTTTTTATCACCCATTCTTCGTATAATATCTGTCCTCAAAATGACCGCCTGGGCTTTTAGCGCCTCTTTTTCATCATCCATAGAAATCTGTGTCGGCAATACACCCAGCAGATAGGCTTCTAAGTCCATTGGTTTTCCGCTTACTGTCACAGTATAGCCGCTGGTGTGTGTCTGAAAATCCACAGGTTTTGCTTCTTCTTTTCCTGAAAGCACTACTGTCAGCAGATATGGAACACTGCAGAACAGAAACAGTAAAAAGAAAAGGTAGGACAATTTATTTCTCATCAAAATCCCCCTTCCTGTCCGTCTTATTATTTTATTCAGGACAGGCAGAATGTATTCCAAAAACTATTTTACATAATCAATCATAATTGTATATAAATAGAAATAAATATTGACAGTACGTAAAAACCTTGTTATGATAAATATACAAAGTTTACCGCTGACCAATATGCGGTATATAAGTAGTTGGGTTGTAAGTTTACCGCTGACCAATATGCGGTATATAAGTAGTTGGGTTGTAAACTTCCCACAAATTGTGGGAAGTTTTTATAATCTTTATTTACATAATTATACTAAAAAGGGATATTTATATGACAATCTCAGGATTCTACATTATAAAAGATGAATTTTTCCACGACATGAATGATCCATATCTGAAAGGCAATAAACTTGAATCCAGGCCACATTATTACTGCTTTCGGGATATCTCACATGAAATTTACTGGATGATTCCTATGAGCAGTAAGATTATGAAATATCAAAAGCTCATGGATCAGCGCATTTCTGATGGCAGACCTTGTGATATTCTGCATATTGCAAAATTGGACACCGGCATCGAAAGTGTTTTCTTAATACAGGATATGTTTCCTATAACAGAAAAATATATCAAGCGTCCCTTTACCATTTCCGGGAATCATTTAAAATTAACCAGCCAACATACCGCCAAGATTGTCCAAACGAAAGCAAAAAAAGTTCTAGGTATGCTCAAACGAGGCGTTAAATTTACTCCTACCCAGCCAGACGTTTTGTCTATGCTAAAAAAGTTAAAGTGATACAATATTTTATCGTTTACATATCCCTGCTTTTTATCTGCAAAAGATGGGCGGGATACCCATCTGCTGATGATATCCCGCCCATCTCTTTTTCATCTTTATCTGATGATTTTTATTCTTCGTTCTTTTTCACCCCAAGAGTTACTTTTTCTCCGTTGATATTCCACTCCTTCGTGAAGCCTGCTGCCTCTCCTGACACAATCCCCGTAGCCAGCACATCGTTCATGACAGTACTTTCATTTTTTGAGATCAGCTCGTTGACTTTTTCATTTGCTTCATAAAAGATCGTGATCTTATCCATCACTTCAAATCCCGCCTCTTTTCTCATAGACTGGACTTTGCTGATGATTTCGCGGACAAATCCTTCTTCGAGAAGTTCTTCTGTCAAATTCGTATCCAGCACAACAGTAAATTCACTGTCCGCCTCTGTCACAAAGCCTTCCTGCTTCACCATTTCTATCAAGAGATCTTCTTCGGAAAGTTCCACCGGCATACCATCCACAGTAAACTCAAGCATTCCCTTGGAATCCAGCTCTGCTTTGGCCTTATTTCCGTCCAGCTCTGTCAGATGCTTGCGGATACCGTTTAAGAGTTTTCCGTATTTCGGTCCAACCGTCTTTAACTGCGGTTTGAAATTATAAGTGGTGAAGTTTGAAACATCATCCGTAAATTCAATGGCTTTTACATTTAATTCTTCGCGGATAATATCCTGATAAAATTCCGGCAGCTCTGAAGGTGCTTTTACATACATCTGCCCGATCGGCTGGCGGTTCTTAATGCTTGCACTGTTTCTGCACGCACGTCCGAGAACTACAATCTTCAGTACAGCGTCCATATTTTCTTCCAGCTCTTTATCACAAAGACTTTCGTCCACAGCCGGGAAGTCACACAGGTGGATGCTCTCAGGAGCCTCCTGATCCACACTCTTTACGAGATTCTGATAAATCTCTTCCGTCATGAACGGAATCATCGGAGCCGCTGCCTTGCAGACAGTCGTCAAAGCAGTGTAAAGGGTCATATATGCATTAATCTTATCCTGCTCCATTCCCTTTGCCCAGAATCTCTCACGGCATCGTCTTACATACCAGTTGCTCATCTCATCGACAAATTCCTGAAGAGCCCTTGCTGCTTCCGGAATCCTGTAAGCGCCCAGATTCTCATCTACAGTCCTCACCAGAGAATTCAGCTTGGATAAAAGCCAGCGGTCCATGACCGGCAGTTTGTCATGATCCAGACTGTATTTTGTAGGATCAAACTGATCGATCTCCGCATATAACACATAGAATGCATAGGTATTCCACAGTGTTCCCATGAACTTTCTCTGACCCTCAGTAACAGCTTTTCCATGGAATCGGTTTGGAAGCCATGGGGCGCTGTTTGTATAGAAATACCAGCGGATGGCATCTGCCCCGTGCTCTGCCAGTGCCTCCATAGGATCGACTGCATTTCCTTTGGACTTGGACATCTTCTGTCCGTTTTCATCCTGGACATGGCCTAATACAATGACATTTTTATATGGAGCCTTGTCAAACAGCAATGTAGAGATCGCCAGGAGAGAATAGAACCATCCTCTTGTCTGGTCCACTGCTTCCGAGATAAAGTCCGCCGGGAAATTCTCCTCAAAGATTTCTTTATTTTCAAACGGATAATGCCACTGGGCAAACGGCATGGAGCCTGAGTCAAACCAACAGTCGATGACTTCTTCCACCCGGTGCATCTCTTTTCCGCACTCCGGACACTTCACGGTCACATCGTCAATATATGGGCGGTGCAGTTCGATGTCATCCGGACAGTTGTCAGACATGCTCTTTAACTCTTCAATAGAACCGATGGCGTGCTGATGTCCGCATTCACATTCCCAGACATTCAGCGGAGTTCCCCAGTAACGGTTTCTGGAAATACCCCAGTCCTGGACATTTTCCAGCCAGTCCCCGAAACGTCCTTTACCGATGTTTTCCGGAATCCAGTTGACGGTGTTATTGTTCTTTATCAGCTGGTCTTTTACATCCGTCATCTTAATAAACCAGGATTCTCTCGCATAGTAGATCAGCGGAGTATCACATCTCCAGCAGTGAGGATAACTGTGCTCAAAGTCAAGTGCCGCAAATAAGAGCCCTTTTTCTTCCAGATCTTTAAGGATCAGTTTATCCGCTTCTTTACAGAATGTTCCTGCCCAAGGTGTCTCTTTTGTCATCTCACCTTTTTCATCCACCAGCTGTACGAACGGCAGTCCGTACTTTCTGCCGACCTGAGCATCGTCCTCACCGAATGCAGGGGCGATGTGTACCACTCCCGTACCGTCTGTCAGCGTTACATAGGTGTCGCAGGTTACGTAATATGCTTTCTCTTTCGGTGTCACAAACGAGAACAGCGGCTCGTACTCCTTGTATTCCAGGTCTGTTCCTTTGTATGTCTTAAGCACCTTGTATTCGCCTTCGAGAACACTGTCACAGAGCGCTTCTGCCAGATAATAAGTATATCCGTCATTTTCCACTTTGACATAAGTCTCATTCGGATTCACACAGAGTGCTACGTTTGACGGAAGGGTCCATGGGGTTGTGGTCCAGGCCAGAATATAGGCGTCTTCTCCCTTTACTTTGAATCTTGCGATAGCTGATTTTTCTTTTACATCTTTATACCCCTGGGCAACCTCGTGAGAGGAAAGCGGGGTTCCGCAGCGCGGACAGTAAGGGACGATCTTATATCCCTTATAAAGAAGACCTTTGTCCCAGATCTGTTTTAATGCCCACCAGACTGATTCGATATAGTCGTTGTGATAAGTTACATATGGATCGTCCATATCTGCCCAGAAGCCTACCACACCTGAAAAATCTTCCCACATGCCTTTATACTTCCAGACACTTTCTTTACATTCTTTGATGAAAGGAGCCAGTCCGTATTCTTCGATCTGTTCTTTTCCGTCCAGTCCAAGCTTCTTTTCCACTTCAAGTTCTACCGGAAGACCATGGGTGTCCCACCCTGCCTTACGGATGATCTTGTGTCCTTTCATCGTCTGATAGCGCGGAATCATATCCTTGATGACACGTGTCAGGACGTGGCCGATATGCGGTTTGCCGTTTGCTGTCGGAGGCCCGTCATAAAAAGTATAGGTGTCATCCCCTTTTCTCTCTTCGATACTCTTTTCAAAAATCTTGTGTTCTTTCCAGAACTCTACTGTCTGTTTTTCGCGGTCAACAAAATTCAAGTCGGAAGATACTTTCTTGTACATCGTCTATTTCTCCTTTTTTATTAATAAGCTATGGAAGAACAAAGTGGGCGGGCCCACTTCATCTCCCCAACCCCTCAATCTTTGAGGGGCTTGACAACTTTGCGTGCCTGATGCAATTTGCCGCAGGCAAATAATTTCCTTACGCATCTGTGCACAACCCGCGGAGCGTTTTTATTTCATAGGGAGGTTCGTAGAACTTTCCTATGGAATAAAAAAGTGCTGCCCTAAAATAGGACAACACTTGCTGCTTCTATACCACCTATTTCACATACTGACATATGTTATCCTGATAACGGAGGATGCCGGCACAGCTTACTTTATTCAGCTTGCAGCTCAAGAGTGATATTCCTTATGTGCTACTTGCATCAGGCTCCCACCGCCCCTGACTCGCTCTCTGCTTTTACAGCATAAGTACTGTCTCTGTCAACGCTCTTTGAAAATGTTTATTTGTGTTTATTTTAGTATAGGCATTTTTAAATGTCAACCACCTTCATGAATTTCTGTTCCCGACAACAAAAACCGCAGGTCCGCATCTGTAAAATCACGGAACGGATCTTCCTCCCTGCAGTCACAATAAAACAACACCGGCCTCGCCTTCTTCTGCATTATGAAATCTTAATAAATGACATAAAAATCTTTTTCTCCAAACAAATTTATGGATTTTTTCTTTCACAATATGTTACCATAGATAGTAATAAGATTATATCAAAATACCAAAATAAATCAGGTAACATTTGGAGGTTTTATCTCATGAAAACACTTTCTTATAAAATTGAGGCGCCGAACGGACTCCATGCCCGTCCTTGCGTCTCTATCATTGCTTTAGCCAGAAATACCGGCTGCTCTATCGTGCTTTCCTGCAGAGGTATTGAGGCTGCTGCCGAAAATCCCATTGATCTCATGGCCCTGGGAGCCGGATGCGGGGATGAGATATCTGTCACGGTTGAGGGACCAAATGAAGAATCCGTCGGAGAGCAGCTCCTGAATATTCTGGAAACGGAACTTTAAAATTCATCCCGCGACGGAAACTGCGGTAAAAACTCATGATTTTTAGTTTACATTTTATGATATAATATATAAAAATGACGATAAATCAAAATCTAACTACACAAAGGAGATATCGGGGGATGATGACTCGAAATTTTACATTGCTTACGGACCTTTATGAACTGACCATGATGCAGGGATATTACAAGTCCGGCAATGACGAGACCGTGATTTTTGACGTCTTTTACCGGGACAATCCTTCCGGCAGCGGCTATGCCATTGCCTGCGGACTTGAGCTGGTTATTGATTATATCAAAAACCTGTCTTTCTCATATGAAGATATTGACTACTTGCGAAGCCTTGACATATTTGATGAAGATTTCCTGGAATACCTTGCAGGATACCATTTTACCGGTGATATTTATGCCATTCCGGAAGGCACTGTTGTTTTTCCGATGGAGCCGCTCTTAAAGGTGATCGCTCCTATGATGGAAGCCCAGCTGATTGAGACTGCCATATTAAATATCATCAATCACCAGAGCCTGATTGCCACGAAAGCCTCCCGCGTCGTCTATGCAGCAGGCGGAAGCGGTGTTATGGAATTCGGACTGAGACGTGCCCAGGGTGCCGATGCCGGGACATACGGAGCCAGAGCCGCAGTGATCGGCGGATGTGACGGCACCTCCAATGTACTTGCCGGGAAGATGTTTGACCTTCCGGTGCTGGGCACCCATGCCCACAGCTGGATCATGAGTTTTCCGGACGAATATACGGCATTTAAAACCTATGCCGCTCTGTATCCGGATGCATGCATGCTTCTGGTAGACACATATGACACATTAAAATCCGGTGTCCCCAACGCCATCCGGGTTTTTAAAGAGTTGCGGGAAGAGGGCATACATCCCCGCAAAATCGGTATCCGCTTAGACAGCGGAGATCTTGCCTATCTTTCTAAAAAAGCGAGGGCCATGCTGGACGAAGCAGGATTTCCCGAGGCTATTATATCCGCCTCCAGCGATCTGGACGAGAACCTCATACAGAGTTTAAAACTCCAGGGTGCTCCGATCACCTCCTGGGGAGTCGGCACCAAGCTTATTACCTCCTCAGACTGTCCTGCGTTCGGCGGTGTATATAAGCTTGCGGCTGCAAAGCATCAGGGTGAAAAAGACTTTACGGCAAAGATCAAGATCTCGGAAAATCCTGCCAAGGTTACAAACCCGGGAAATAAAACTGTTTATCGGATTTATGACAAGACCACAGGCAAGATCCGTGCGGATTTGATCTGCCTGACAGATGAAGCTTATTCCAGCAAAGAGGACCTGGTCATTTTTGACCCGATCGCTACCTGGAAAAAATCCACGATCATAGGTGGAACCTATACACTCAGAGAACTCCTGGTTCCCGTGTTCCTGAAAGGACAGTGTGTCTACGAAACTCCTTCGGCTATGGAGATCAGAGATTACTGTACCGGAGAGCTCAACACTCTGTGGGACGAGACTCGGCGTTTAGTCAATCCGCAGAATGTCTATGTGGATCTCTCTAAACCTCTGTATGATTTAAAAAATAAGCTGCTCTCTCAAAAGCCGTAAAATAAAGAATATTGAAAGGAGAATCTCTATGATTCGTTTTTTTGCTGATATCATATATCTTTTTTTCTTCCTGACTCTCACTTTTCCGATGTACCCGCTGTTTAACCATTGGAATAAAACCGGGCAGGAACACCGCAGGGCAAGGAAAGCCCAGTCTATGGTCATGAATGCATTTAAGATCTGCCTTCGGTTTGCAGGCACTAAAGTCATCGTAGAAGGACGCGAGAATATACCCGAGGATACCGCGGTCCTCTATGTAGGGAATCACAGCAGTTATTACGATATCCTGTGCAGCTACGTGGCAACTCCCCACGGCGCCGGATTTTTCGCGAAAAAAGAGATGGGTAAGATTCCTTGCCTCAGCCACTGGATGACATTCATCAACTGCCTGTTTCTGGACAGAAAAAATATCAAAGAAGGTATGAAGACGATCAACAAAGGCACCCAGTATCTGAAGGACGGATTTTCCATGGTCATTTTCCCGGAAGGCACAAGAAGCCAGGATGAAGATCCACACACATTTAAAGAAGGCAGCCTAAGACCCGCTTTGAAATCAAAGGTGCCGGTAATTCCCATGGCAATCTCCGGTACGCCGGATATTCTGGAGAACAACAAAAAATACACTGTGAAGCCTGCAGAGGTCCATATCACATTCGGCCGGCCGATCTATCCAGACCAGCTGGACCGCCAGGCCCAGAAACATCTGGGGGCGACAGTTCGTGAAGAAATTATCGAAATGAGAAAAAAACATAAGACAATGGCCTGAAAAGATGATATAATGTTTTTTAGGCATGCCGTACGAGGGCATGAAGTTTAAGATGTGAAAAGCCAGGAGGAAGAAAGAAATGCAAGTATGGATGGTTTTATTGATTATTGCTGTCGTCATTATTGCTGTTCTTGCCATTCTGTATTTTGTAGGAAACAAACTTCAGAAGAAGCAGGAAGCCCAGCGGGCACAGCTGGAAAGTGCAGCTCAGATGTATTCAATGCTGGTCATTGATAAAAAGAAGATGAAGATGACAGAGGCAGGTTTTCCGAAGATGGTCATCGACCAGATTCCAAAGCGCGGCAAGATTGCCAAAGTACCTGTGGTAAAAGTAAAGATCGGGCCGAAGATCACTCCATTGTTATGTGATGAACTGATCTACGATCAAGTGCCTGTCAAAACCGAGATCAAAGCCAAAGTCAGCGGCATATATATTACCGAAATCCACAATCTGCGCAACGTTGCACCGCCGCAGGAGCCCAAAGGATTCTTCAAGAAGTTTAAGAAGAAAACGATCGAAGCATCCCGTAATGTTTCAGGCAGGAAATAGGCAGAATTGAAACATAAGAATTAAAAATATGACATATACCCGCAAAAGCGGCCGATCAAATATGACCGGTCGTTTTTGTTATTTCATGCAGAGCTTTTTCCATTCTTTGTCTATCTTTTGTTCCATTTCCTCCATGGTCAGCAGTCCGTTCAAAGAGTCATACTCTGTTACACAGGAGGCTCCCGCCGCTGCACCGAGCTGAAGACATCGGCCAGGGTCTTTTCCCTCCAGAAGACCTGTAAGGAAAGCGGCAATCGTCACATCCCCTGCCCACGCTGCGGAACGGACTATGTCTGCCTGAAAGCCTGGCTCGAACAGCTCTTTGTTCTGCCATTCTTCCGGCATTTCTAAATTTCTTCCGGTCTTTAAGTACAATCCTTTGACACCGCATTTTATCATCCCGATGCCCTTTCCAGTCAATTTGTGCCGCGTCACTGTCTTCCTCAATCAGTGTCAGGTCCAGAGGCTCCCCCGGTATGGATAGACGCTTCGCCGACCTGCAGAAGCTTGCCCGGCAGAAACCACTCTGATGCAGCTTTTTGCTGTTCCCGGCTGCCATGGAATTTAGGCGTGATATCCAGACAAAGGTATCCTGCAACTACTACCTTTTTCATAAGCACCTCCTGACTGCTAAATAACCCTCATAACATAAAAAGCTGTGCCACCCAAAAAGGATAGTACAGCTTTCCTGTTCACCTATTTTTTTGCTCTGCGCTCTTCAATCCTGACAATGACATATCCCTGGTCTTCGGTGTCAATGTAGCCGAGTCTTAAATACTGTCCATCTTTCTTAATGTATCCTCCCTGAGTAGAAGGCAGATGATACCCGAACTTCTTAATAAAGCGGTCTCCGTAAGAAAAATGTAACCCTTTGATGTCGAAGCTCTCCTGCTCCGTATCTTCATTTGTCTCCCCGCCCTTGGACGCCGGAATAAAATTCTCTACGTAGCCTTCGATTGTTTTGTAGTTCCCCTGTTTATATGCGTGGATGATCCTTACATACCCATAGCAGAATCTCAGAGCCGTCACGGCACAGATCACAAGGCAGACTCCACCAAGCAGCTTAAAAAAGGATTTCTTAGACGCAAAAATAAGGATCAGCCCGATCACTCCGAGAATTGCAAACGGAATGACCCAATGGGGCTGTATAGTAAAATTGCTGGCTTCATACCATAGTTTCATATATATTCCTCCAATATCAATCACAATAACCAAGGACTCTCTCAAATTCCATAGGCCCGCCGAATAAATCCAGAGCGCTGCCGACGGTCACATCCACTCTGTTTCTTCCTTCTCTTTTGATCAGTTCAAGGTCGGCAAAGTCCTTTATGCCTCCCGCGTATGTTACAGGGTTTCCCATGTAGCTTCCGAGAATCCGGACCAGTTCCTCGTCAATGCCCTGTCCCTTTCCCTCCACATCGACCCCATGAACGAGAAATTCCGAGCAGTATTCTTCCATCTCCTCTAAGCGTTCTTTTGTAAGAATGACATCTGTAAACTTCTGCCAGCGGTCTGTGACGATATAATACTCTCCGCCCTTCTTCCTGCAGCTGAAATCCAGCACCAGATGCTCCCGCCCGACGATATTCGAAAGCTGTCTCAGGCGCTCAAGCCGGATCAACCCTCCGGAAAATACATAGGAAGTGACGATCACATGGGATGCCCCCTGTTTGATAAAAAAGGAAGCGTTCTCGTCAGTGATGCCGCCTCCAACCTGAAGTCCTCCCGGAAATTCACGCAGTGCCGCCAATGCTTCCCGTACATCCGCATCATAATACTCTGAGCTTTTAGGGTTCAGGATGATAATATGTCCTCCGGATAAACGGTGCTTTCTGTATAGTTTACCATAAAAACTTCCGTCATGTACGGAAACAAAATTTTCTTCTGCATGGTCTCCCTTGTCTAACAGGCTGCCTCCCACAATCTGCTTAATCTTTCCGTTATGAATATCAATGCACGGCCTGAATTTCATTTCGCCTTCCCTCTTTTCGTGTCTCTACCAGGCATCCAGCTCTTCCAGCATACGAAATGCCTTCCCTTTCGGCTCCGCCTTAAAGGTACATGCCTCCCCGGTCACCGGATGCCGAAAACTGATCCTGGTAGCATAGAGTCCTATCTCTTCGTATTGTTTCTTCGTCTTTTGGAATTTCTTATTGTATTTAGTGTCTCCGTAAAGTCCAAAGCCTCTGGCGGCAAACTGGACCCGGATCTGGTGGTGTCTCCCGGTCATGAGATGAATCAGGCAGTAGGTAAGTTTCCCTTCTCCTGTCTCCACCATATCCAGAACCTCGTAAGACAGCTCCGCTTTCTTTGCTCCCTGCGTTTCCCCCGGCACGGTGCAGGACGTATTTTTCTTATCGTCTTTCAACAGATAATCCGTAAATACCCCGTCCTCTTCAGGAAGCCAGCCGTTTATAATGGCCTGATAATCCTTCTCAAATATATGTTCCCTGATCTGGCGGCTCAGCTCTGCCGCCGCCTCCTTCGTCCTGGCAAACAACATGACGCCTCCCACGGGACGGTCAAGCCGGTGGATCACATAGAGCTCCGGTTCCCTGTCAAGGTTCTCCTCAAAAAAGAGCTGGTTTTTAAGACTGTGAAATACATCCATATCTCCGCTCTTGTCATCGGCCGTGGGCATCCCCGCCGGCTTTTCACAGACGGCAATATCCTGATCTTTGTAAAGTATCTTTACTTCTCTTTTTCTTCTCATGACTGCTCCTACATCTTAAACCGGTATCCGACACCCCATATGGTCTCGATATACTGCGGCTTTGCAGTGTTAAGTTCAATCTTCTCCCGAATCTTTTTAATATGGACGGTGACCGTGGCAATGTCTCCGAGAGATTCCATATCCCAAATTTTATTAAATAATTCCTCTTTTGTAAATACCCTGTTTGGATGGCTGGCAAGAAAAGTTAAAAGGTCAAACTCTTTCGTCGTAAATGCCTTTTCTTCTCCGTTCAGATAGACTCTTCTTGCGGTTTTATCAATTTTGAGTCCGCGGATCTCCACCACATCATTTTCCTGGGTGTTGCTGGATACCAGACGGCGGTATCTCTCTAGATGGGCCTTTACTCTGGCAACCAGTTCGCTCGGACTGAACGGCTTTGTGATATAATCATCTGCTCCCAGACCCAGTCCGCGGATCTTATCGATATCCTCCTTCTTGGCGGATACCATCAGGATCGGAATATCTTTCTTCTCCCGGATCTGCTTGCAGATCTCGAAACCATCCACACCCGGAAGCATAATGTCCAGAATAATCATATCAAAATCTTCGGTAAGGCCCAGTTTCAGACCTTTCTCTCCGTCCGTCTCAATCTCTACTTCAAAAGAACTCAGCTCCAGATAATCCTTCTCAAGCTCTGCGATGGCCAGTTCATCTTCTACAATTAAAACTCTACTCATTACTCTCTTCCTCCTGGGTGTCTGCGATTTTATTTAATGTAAAAAATATTGTGGTGCCGGAGCGCAGCTTGCTCTCCGCCCATATCTCTCCCCCATGTTCTTCAATGATCTTCTTACAGATGGAAAGTCCCAGTCCGCTGCCTCCGGCAGAATTCCTGGACATATCCGCGCGGTAGGTTCTGCGGAAAATATTGGGCAGATCCTCCCTGGAAATACCGATGCCGTTGTCTTTAATCGCAACCTGGATCTTGCGGTCCAGCTCTTTTAATGTAATGCTGACCTTGCCCTTCGCTTTATTGGTATACTTACAGGCATTGTTAATGATGTTGTTCATCACCCGCTTTAACTGTTCAGGATCAGCCATCACCGCTACATTTGCGGAACAGTAGTTGCTGTATGAGAACATCATTCCCTTCTGCTCCAGGTCTGAACCAATCTCATCCACACAGTCTTTAAAGTAGGCGTTAATATCGATCTTCCTGAAATTATAAGGAATAATGTTGGAATCGATCTTGGAATACAGGGACAGCTCATTGATCAGCACATCCATGTCGTTGGCCTTGTTGTAGATCGTCTTAATATACCGGTCCATCTTCTCCGGCGTGTCTGCCACTCCGTCCATGATCCCCTCCACATAGCCTTTGATGGCTGTGATCGGCGTCTTCAGGTCATGGGAAATGTTGCTGATCAGGTCACGGTTCTGTTTTTCATAGATAATTCTTGCCTCAATAGACTCTTTTAATTCCGCCCTCATGGCATTAAAGGAAGCACAGAGTTCCCCGATCTCATCCTTGCTGTTGATCTCCACATCGTCGTCTAAGTTGCCCTCCTTGATCCGGTCTGCACCTTCTTTGAGTTTCTTTAACGGCCTTATGAACTCAGAGTACATAAACCAGGAAAGCAGAAAACTGGTAAGAATCAGGATCGCCACAATCGAAAAGAAGACCTGGCTTATAATATTCTTATAATGAGGCAGGACTGTCTCCAAATCTGTCAGAATAAACGCAGAGCCTTTGCTTCCGTCGGTATACTGAAAGTCCTGCTGCTTGACAAGAAAATTTTCCGGTTTCCCGAGAAATACTCCGCTGTCCTGGCTGCTGATCTCACTCCCAAACCCGGGAAGTTTCTTCTCCGTCTCGGTGTGATCTTCTTTTGTTCCCCGATATACGATTGTCTTTCCTTTTCTGATGATCAGATAAGACTCTTTTTCTTTTAGCCTCTGATTGATCCTGTTCAGGTAATCCGTATCCTCAAAGGCCGCGGGATTCTCGATGGCACTCCTCTTCAAGTCGTTGAAACAGGACTTCGTCTCATTGTTCATCGTTTTCAATGGATTGGCGAATCCTTCGATTCCATTGGAATATATGTTTTCGTTGGTTGTGCGGATATACCCTACACTTAAAGCAGCGATTGATACTACCATCAAGAAAATCGGCAGTATAATCGCTGGCAAAAATATAATTCTTACTTTGTTCACTACTTTCATGACCCCGTACCTTCCTGCTGCTTTTGGTACTTCTATTATATCATAGGAAGGTGGGAAAAAGAGTATTTGAATAAAGTTTTATGAAGTTTTAATAAAATTTAAAATGGCATCTGCCACATCTTCTTTGGACATGATGGGAAGCTGTTTTTCCCGGTCATCGGTGATCAGCGTCACCACATTTGTATCCGTCCCGAATCCCGCTCCGGACTCTTTCAGATTGTTGGCTACAATCATATCTATCTGCTTTTTCTTAAGCTTCTTTCTGGAATTCTCCAGCATGTTCTGGGTCTCCATAGAAAATCCGCAGATAAACTGGCCTTCTTCTTTTGTTTGGCCCAGCTCCTGTAAAATATCTTTTGTCCGGACTAGAGGAATGGACATATCCCCATCGGTCTTTTTCATCTTCTCATCGCTTACCCGGGCCGGAGTATAATCTGCCACAGCCGCCGATTTAATGATGATGTCCTGTTCCTTTTTTCTGCTCATGACAGCCTCATACATATCGGCTGCACTTACAACCGGCACTGTGGTAACGAACATCGGCGGCTCAATCTCTACCGGGCCGGTAACCAGGGTCACATCAGCACCCCGGAGCATTGCCATCTTTGCCAGGGCATAGCCCATCTTCCCTGTCGAGTGATTGGTGATATACCGCACAGGACAAATCGCCTCTCTCGTGGGTCCGGCAGTAATCAGCACCTTTTTTCCTGCAAGATCCTTCGGCCGGTGCACAGCCCGCTCAATATAAGCCATGAGGACTTCCTCAGAGGGCATTTTCCCCGCACCTGTATCCCCGCAGGCCAGATGTCCGCTGGCCGGCTCGATAACCGTATAACCGTATGTTCTGAGTTTCTCAAGATTATCCTGAAGGATTGGATTCTCATACATATTTGTATTCATAGCAGGCGCGATCAGGACGGGACTTTTGCATGCCATTACGGTGGTTGTCAGCATGTCATCTGCAATTCCACCTGCGATCTTTCCGATCACATTGGCGGAAGCCGGAGCGATCAGCATGGCATCTGCTTTCTTTGCCAGTGACACATGCGCCACATGAAATTGAAAATTCCGGTCAAAGGTTTCCACCAGACATTTTGTATTGGTCAGTGATTCAAATGCAATGGGATTGATGAAGTTGGTTGCATTTTCTGTCATGATCACATGGACTTCGCATCCCCTTTTTATCAGCATGCTCGCCATGTTAGCCATCTTATAGGCCGCCACGCTTCCCGTGACACCCAAGACGATTGTTTTTCCACTCAGCATAGTCTTCTCCTACATATCCTCCAGCCGGCCATGTTTTTCATAGCTGGTCAGACGGGTGATCTTATTATTGTCATCTACAAACACTACTTTTGGTTTGTGCTCTTTTGCCTCTTCCGGCGTCATTTCAGCATAACACATTATAATGATCTTGTCTCCCTGGGATACACACCGGGCCGCCGCCCCGTTTAAACAGATCATGCCGCTTCCGGGCTCTCCGGCAATGGTGTATGTCTCAAACCTGCTGCCGTTATTGATATCAACGATGGCCACCTTTTCATATTCCAGAATGCCTGCTGCCTCCAAAAGTTCGGGGTCCACCGTGATACTTCCCACATAGTCCAGTTCTGCCTGTCTCACCGTGGCCCTGTGGATCTTTCCTTTTAACATCGTAAGCTTCATCATCTTTCTCCTTACACTAACACATTGTCGATCAGTCTTGTTTTTCCGATATAAACTGCCATAGCCAGCATACAGCCGCCTTCCAGTGTCTTCACCGGCTGCATGGACAGAGCGTCCACCGCCTCAACATAATCAATCCTTGCCAGCGGTTCTGTCTGTATCTTATCCTTCATGGCCAGGACAACCTTCTCAGCATCCTTTTCGGTCTTTGCAAGCTCTGCTCCCAGCCGCACCGCCTGACTCAGAATCAATGCGGCTTTTCTTTCCTCCGGTGAAAGATATGTATTTCTGGAACTCTTGGCGAGTCCGTCTTCTTCTCTTACGATCGGACAGCCCACGATCCGGATATCCATATTCAGATCTCTCACCATGCGTCTGATCACCGCCAGCTGCTGGCCGTCCTTCTGTCCGAAATAGGCTCTGTCCGGAGTGACAATATTGAAAAGCTTCGTGACAACCGTGCAGACTCCCCTGAAATGCACCGGCCTTGTTTTCCCACAGAGTCCTTCCGTCAAAACGCTCATATCAACGAAAGAGCAAAAGTCGCCGGCATACATCTCCTCCGGTTCCGGATGAAAGATCAGATCTGCCCCTGCACTCTCACAGATCTGTGCGTCATGTTCCAGGTCTCTCGGATAATCGGCCAGATCCTCCGCCGGGCCAAACTGCATCGGATTTACAAAAATACTCACGACGACTCTGTCGTTTTCTTTTCGTGCACAATCTACCAGACTTTTATGCCCTTCATGGAGATACCCCATGGTCGGCACGAATCCGACGCTCTGCCCCTGCATCTTCCATTCTTTTATCTGTTTCCTGACATCATCTACTGTACTGACAATCTTCATGATCCTCTCCTTAATACAACTTCTCTATAATATCGTCGTCGATCGCAAATGTATGCTGTTCTTCCGGAAATGTCCCGTCTCCTACTGCCCTGACATACTCCTGCACTGCCTCTTTCATGACCGGGCCTGCGTTTCCGAACTGCTTTACAAACTTCGGTACAAAATCCCTGTACATATTCAGCATATCCTGGTAAACGAGGACCTGACCGTCACAGTCTGCCCCTGCGCCGATGCCGATGGTCGGAATGCGGAGTTTCTCAGAAATAAGCTTTGCAAGTTTTGCAGGAACGCACTCCAGCACGACCGCAAATGCTCCGGCTGCTTCTACTGCCAGGGCATCCTCCAGAAGCTTCTTCGCCGCTTCTTTGCTTTTGCCCTGTACTTTAAATCCTCCAAAGGCGTTTACAGACTGCGGAGTAAGGCCTACGTGGGCCACGACCGGGATGGAAGCCTTCACAATGGCCTCGATATGCGGACACACGTCCTTTCCGCCTTCCAGCTTAACTGCCGTAGCTTCTGTCTCTTTCATGATCCTTCCGGCATTGACCACTGCATCGTATACAGACGTCTGGTAGGACATAAATGGCATATCCACTACGACAAGCGCATTCTTTGCTCCCCTCACAACCGCAGCGCCGTGGTGGATCATGTCCTCCACAGTCACCGGGATCGTCGTGTCATAGCCGAGCATAACCATCCCCAGGGAATCTCCCACTAGGATCGAATGAATGCCGGCCTCGTCAAACAGCCTGGCCGTGGAATAGTCATATGCTGTGAGCATGGAGATCTTCTCTCCCTTTTCTTTCATCTTCTGAAATGTACTTACTGTGTTCTTCAATGTTCTTCCTCCAATATTCTCTCCATATGTTCATAGCTTCTCATCGGATATTTGCTTTTCGCAATCCTTATCAGCTCCCTGCACAGAGGAAGGTAGATCTCCTTCTCTTCTCCGGAAAGAGCATTTAAATTCTTTTCCACAGTAGCTGCATCATTTCGCTCCACCGGTCCTGTCAAAGCTACTTTCGGCCCCGAACGAAGAATATTTTCAAGATTCGGCCGGACAAGAGGAGCAAGCGCCATAAGGCCCTCCTGCTCACTGAATCCGCAGCTTTCAAGAATCCTTAAAGCCCGGTTCATCAGCGCCGCCATCTGGTTGGACGCCATGACCGCGGCCGCATGATAGCGAACCTTGTGCTCCGCCTCGATCTCCACGACCGGGTTGGGCAACACGCTTAAAAATGAGAGCATCTGATCTCTGTGCTCCCTGTCACCCTCAAGGGTAAACAAGGCTTCAGAAAGATCTTCATATGAAGTTTTCTTACTGTTAAATGGAAACATTGGATGGATAGAATAGCCGTAAGCCCCTGCTTCGGTTATTTCAGAGAAAATAGCGGAACTTAGGGAACCGCTGCAGTGACAGATAAACTTTTCCCGGACCGGAAAAGCTCTGATCTGCTCCCACACGTCTTTGATCTGACCGTCGGGAACAGTAATGAAAAGAACATCACACATTGATAATAATTTGTCAAATGAATCAAAACTTTGTGTGTGTGTTGCGTCTGCCGCCGCCTGGGCTGAAGCCTTGTTGCGGCTGGCATACCCTGCCAGAGGGATGCCGTAATGTACGAAATACCTGCCAAGGGAACAGCCTGCTTTGCCTGCCCCGATAAACCCTGCTTTCATACGGAATAATCACCTGCCTTCTTGAGGTGATGTCCTTCATAAGATTCGATCACTGGTATGATTTCTCTAAGGAATACCATCCAAGGGTACTATATCACCTCAATTTGCATTTAGCAAGAAAAATTGCCATGTTTGAATTGTTCTTTTTTATTTGCTATAATCTCACCCGGAGGATACTTATGAATGATTTTATTTTCAGCTTAAATTCGACTGTCCCTATCTTTTTTATGATCTTTCTCGGATGGTTTCTGAAGGAAAAGGGATGGTTTAACGAAAACTTTGTAAACACGGCCAATAAATTTGTCTTTAACGCGGCCCTCCCAGCCCTTTTATTCCGGGATATTTCCGGTGCACCGCTGAAACAGGCCTTTGATCTTAAATACTTTTTTTTCTGCATGATCGTCACCACTCTGATGTTTTCCGGCATCTGGATCTTTGCAGAAATTTTCTTAAAGGACAAGTCCATGACCGGGGCGTTTGTCCAGGCCTCTTTCCGGGGCAGTGCCGCCATCCTGGGAATCGCCTTCATCGAGAATATTTACGGGCATTCTACTATGGGACCGCTGATGATCGTTGCCAGTGTACCTCTTTATAATATCTTTTCTGTCATCGTTTTGACAGTCAGGGGATCGGGTTCCGGCACAGGCAGCATGAAATCCGCGCTGATTAATATCGCGAAAAACCCTATCATTCTGGGAATTCTTGCCGGACTTCCGTTTTCCTATCTGTCCGTGGATTTTCCGCCGATCATCGATAAATGCTTAAACGAACTTTCTGTCACCGCAACTCCGGTGGCACTGCTCTGTGTCGGCGCAGGTTTTGAGGGCGCAAAGGCTTTGAAAAAAATCCGGCCTACGATGGCTGCCGCAGTCATCAAGCTTTTTATACTGCCTCTCATCTTTCTTCCGTTTGCTGTTTTTTTCGGTTTCCGGAATGAAGGGCTGATCGCAATTCTGATCATGCTCGGCTCACCGACTACCGTGAGCTGCTATGTAATGGCGAAGGCCATGGACAACGACCATGTACTGACTTCCAGTATTGTGGTGGCTGCAACCGTACTTTCTTCTGTCAGCCTCACATTTTGGGTTTATCTGTTGCGGATGTTTTCGTTTATCTGATATAATCATTGTAAAGAATAATAGAGTAAGATGAAGAAAGAGAGGACGTACCTATGAAAAATGTAAAAGAACGTTCTGCAAAAATTTACGATAAAAAGGCTGAAAATTATGAAAAGACCATCAGCGGTAAGATGGCGGCTTCTCTGGAACAGGAGATGATCAAAAAGATATGTGTCCGCGACAATGATAAAATTCTGGATGTGGGATGCGGGACCGGAGCGCTGCTCGCCGGACTCACACGCTGGAGAAACGCTGAAGGATATGGAGTCGACATCTCCGGAGAGATGATCCGCAGGGCCAGTGAAGATTATCCCGACCTGCATTTCCAGGTAGGCAGCAGCGATGACCTGGATTTTGAGGACAATACATTTCGCATCATAACTGTGTGCAGCGCATTCCATCACTTCCCCGACCAGGCGGAGTTCATTCAGAAAGCGGCCGATCTCCTGACTCCTGGCGGAAGGCTTTACATCGGTGTCGTTGCATTCCCGGAGGTAATAAGAATCACCGGCAACGTGGCGGACAGGCTTCTTCCTTCCTGTAAGGTGAAACGGCCGTCCACTCATGAAATTCTTGGCATGTTCAAGGCAGCGGGACTCACAAAGTTTCGTGTACATAAGCTGAAAAAACTGCTGTTGATCTCTGCAAAGAAACCTTTGCCTGAGGATTAAGCAGTCCAAACATACATACCGCAAGACACGCTTTAGCGGCGTGTCTTTTTCATCAGCTGAATCGTCCATGATTTTCTGTCTACATGAGCATTGCCTGGAAGATCAGGATCATAGTGATGCCAAGTGAAATCAGCAGGACTGAACGGTAAAAATCCTTCATTTCTTTTAGTTTATCTTTTTTTATTTTTTTCTTCATTTGTAGATTCTCCTTACATCCGTATTTAATAATTAGACGTTTTGGGCAGCATAAAAGTTGTGCCTGTTTCATCATTTGTTTTTATGGTTCCCAGATAGTGCACTCTTTATGTTTTTTGCTTTCTCACAGAGAAAGGACAAAGTGGGCAAGCCCACACCTCATCTCCCCAGCCTCTCACTCTTTGAGGTGCTTGACAACTTTGCGTGCCAGATGCAATTTGCCGCAGGCAAATAATTTCCTTACGCATCTGTGCACAACCCACGGAGCGTTTTTATTTCATAGGGAAGGTCATAGAACTTTCCTATGAAATGAAATAAAAGAGGAAAGTTTACAGAATACACCTGTAAAATTCCCTCTTTGTATTTTGATATGTAATCGTCTGCAGTTACCGGAGGAGCAGCAGGAAGGCCAAAAGCATCAGAATCCCTGCTGTTATGAGCAGCAGAGACCTATAAAAATAATTGATCTACCATACCGTATGCCTCTTTGAAATCTTTTTCATCCATACCATCTCCTTCACTTTCTGCCCCTCTCAGCCGTGTTGGAAATAAAATGTATTATTATAAATTTTTAAAACTTTTGTAACTTTATTATACCTGTTTTTACAACAAATATCAACGAAAAAAGTAGTTAACTTTTTATATATTTATTTAGTAAATATTACCTCTCTACTCCAGCCATTTCAAAAACCAGGGCAGCTTCTCCTTCTTCCTTTCCAGCTTTTTCACTCCTTTTTTTCCTACCTGCTGCTCCAGTTTTTTTCTGGTATTTTCGTCTTTTGCCGCTTCACTCTCTTTGGTAATGCAAAGGTCCGGAAACATGACACACCACCAATTATGTCCACTGGCATTTCCGAGATCAATTCTCAGTGCATCGTAGGTTCCCTCGGGAAATACGTAGCTGCCATAGTCTTTTTCGGGAAACTTCTCTCTGGTCAGATAGACTTTGACCGGAAGATCCCTTCCCCTCTTTTGCAGCGTGGCCTTTGCCACTTTGGCAATATCCTTTTTCCTGCTGTCAAGGATTCTCTTTGCATCTTCTTTTGTTTTGGCCTGCTCCATACAGGGCTTCAGATATGCCACTACCTGATCCCTGACCAGGAGTTTCTCTGCCTGGTCTTTCCTGCTGTTACTATTTGCCCGTATATGGAACCGCACGACTCCCTGTTTTATTTTCTGATCCGCTTTGTCGTCTTCCTCTTTTGCCCAGACCACAGAGAAGATCACTGCGGCGGCAAGGAAAAACATCCAGATGTTTGATTTCTTCTTCATACTATGAACATGCCCGGATTTTCTGAATTTTAAACATGAAAACTTTTATCAGATACCCGGTAGACAGGCAGAAGCATCCAGGTTATGATGGAGCCGGCTAAAAATTTTACATTAAATATTTCGATTCCGGGGTTGACATTCCGGTGCCAGGTATAGTATTTTAAAGACATAAGTCATATGACTGACGGACAAGTGGAGTTTACCACAGGAAGTATGACAATGAATTTTTAGCCGACCGTCTGGGCACTCTGCCTGGACGTGCGGCTTTTTTTATTTCAAAGGAAATTATTTGCTTTTGGCAAATCGCATCTGACACGCAAAGTTGTCAAGCCCCTCAAAGAGTGGGGTGTTGGGGAGATGAGGTGTGGGCTTGCCTACTTTGTCCTTCCATAAACCGCTTATACTCGTATCCCAGGCAGCCAATCAACATTTTTACAGGAGGTTCCTATGATTGTTGGACACATCCATTCCATGGAATCCATGGGATTAGTGGACGGCCCGGGCATCCGCAGCGTAGTCTTTTTCCAGGGCTGTGCCCTTCGGTGTAAGTTCTGCCATAACCCCGACACCTGGGAGTTTCAGGGCGGTGAAGAGATAACTCCGGAGGCACTGGTGAAAAAGATTTCCCGCTTTAAGCCGTACTTTAAACAGAACGGCGGAGTGACCTTTTCGGGCGGAGAGCCGCTGATGCAGCCGGAGTTTTTGCTTAAGACCCTGAAACTCTGCAGACAGGAAGGTATCCATACGTGCATTGACACCGCAGGCTTCGGACAGGGAGATTATGATGAGATCCTCTCTTACACGAATCTGGTACTTTTAGACCTCAAAGAAATAACCGAACTGGCTTACGAGTCTATGACAGGAAGACCGATGGAGCGGTTCAACGAATTTCTAAAGGCATTGGAACGGAACAGCACGAAACTATGGATCCGCCATGTCGTAGTTCCGGGACTTACAGACAGCGAAGAGCACATGCAGGAATTAAAGGAATACATAGACCGCATACCAAACGTAGAAAAGGTAGAGCTTCTTCCCTATCATCTGCTCGGTGCCAACAAATATGAGGTAATGAATCTTTCTTACCCACTCAAAGGAGTTCCGGCAATGGACAAGGAACGTACCAAACAACTTCAGGAAACCTATTTTGATCAATATGGAGGAAAACAATGTTAAAAGAATGGAATGGCTTTAAAGATGGAAAATGGACAAAGGAAACCAACGTAAGGGACTTTATACAGAAAAATTATACGTTATATGAGGGCGATGACTCTTTCCTGGCAGGTGTTTCAGAAAAAACGGAAAAAGTGTGGAACAAATGCGAAGAACTGCTTTCCGAAGAAACAAAAAAAGGCGGAGTTTTAGATGTAGAAACTGACATCATCTCCGGCATCACAAACTTTGCTCCCGGATATATCGACAAAGAAAATGAAGTCATCGTCGGTCTTCAGACAGATGCTCCGTTAAAACGTATCGTAAACTTATACGGCGGAAAGAGAATGGCCCATTCTTCTCTGGAGCAGTACGGATACAAGCTGAATCCGGAAATTGACCGTCACTTCAATGAATACCGCAAGACACACAACGAAGGTGTCTTTGATGCTTATCCGCAGCGCACAAGACTTGCAAGGACTGCCGGTCTTTTGACAGGGCTTCCGGATGCATACGGACGAGGACGTGTAATCGGAGACTACCGCCGTGCCGCCCTCTATGGAATTGATTATCTCGTTGAAGAAAAGAAACGTGATCTGGATGCCTTAGACGGACCGATGAGCGAAGACCGCATCCGTGCAAGAGAGGAAGTATCCGAGCAGATCCGTGCTTTAGGAGCGATCAAAGAAATGGCTGCTTCCTACGGAGTGGATATCTCTAAACCCGCATCCAACGCCAAAGAGGCTGTTCAGGCCGTATATATGGCTTACCTTGCCGGTGTAAAAGAAAACAACGGTGCGGCTACATCCCTCGGACGTACTTCCACTTTCCTTGATATTTATATTCAGCGCGACCTGGAAAACGGCGTTCTGACGGAGAAAGACGCCCAGGAACTGATCGACCAGTTTATCATCAAGCTTCGTCTTGTAAGACATTTAAGGACACCGGAGTACGATGAATTATTCGGAGGAGACCCTACCTGGATCACAGAGTCCATCGGCGGCATCGGAATCAACAGCAAACCGCTTGTAACAAAGACTTCTTTCCGTTATCTCCATACTCTTTATAATTTGGGAACAGCTCCGGAGCCGAACCTGACTGTCCTCTGGTCTGAAAAGCTTCCGGCGAACTTCAAGAAGTTCTGCTCCAAAGTTTCCATTGACACAGACTCTATCCAGTATGAAAATGACGATGTCATGAGACCGATTTACGGAGATGATTATGCTATCGCCTGCTGTGTGTCTGCTATGAAAGTCGGAAAACAGACCCAGCTGTTCGGAGCGCGCTGTAACCTTGCCAAATCCCTGCTGTATGCAATCAACGGCGGCATCGATGAGAAAAAGGGCATTGAAGTCATTCCGGGCATCGAGCCGATCACCGATGAAGTATTGGACTACGAAAAAGTTTGGGCAAACTACAAAAAGGTTCTTTCTTATGTGGCCGAATTATACGTTGACACAGTAAATATCATCCATTATATGCATGACAAATATGCCTACGAGGCGAGCCAGTTCGCACTGCACGATACCAATATGGAGCGTATTGCAGCATACGGCGTGGCAGGTCTTTCCATCGCGGCAGACTCCTTATCAGCGATCAAATATGCCACTGTAAAACCGGTCCGCAATGAAAACGGTGTGGCTGTAGATTTTGAGACTGAAGGAGACTTCCCGAAATACGGCAATGACGATGACCGGGCAGACGACTTGGCCGTCAACACTGTCACTTTATTCTCTGAGGAATTAAAGAAACATCCGATCTATAGAAATGCCATCCATACATTATCTGCGCTTACCATCACATCCAATGTTATGTATGGAAAGAAAACGGGCTCCACACCGGACGGAAGAAAATTAGGAGAGCCTCTTGCTCCTGGTGCAAACCCAATGCACGGACGGGACAACAGCGGCGCTCTGGCTTCTCTAAATTCCGTAGCCAAGATCCCTTACCGCGACGTATGCCAGGATGGTGTTTCCAACACCTTCTCCATTGTACCGGAGGCCTTAGGAAAAGATCAGGGCCAGAGAGAAGAAAATCTTGCAAATATCCTGGACGGTTACTTTGTACAGGGCGCTCATCACCTGAATGTCAACGTATTCAACCGCGAGACATTGATTGATGCCATGGAACATCCGGACAAATATCCGACACTGACGATCCGTGTTTCCGGATATGCAGTAAACTTTAATAAGCTTTCCAGAGAACAGCAGGAAGAAGTTGTGAGACGAACATTCCACGAAGGGATGTAGGACATTTTGCAGAGTATGGCGGCACCTGCCCGCTTTAAGATTTCATCGGGAGACAGATCCGAATCAAGAATCATCTGCGGCTGCATGAGCAGTTCTTATTTGGATACCCGTTTTCCCGAAAAATCCCATGCTATAAGGCTGCGGACAATGTTTTGTCCGCGGCCTTTTGTTGTTTTATAATACACCGACTCTAAGATACGGCAGAAGGCAGATACAGTAATGTATTTTGTCTTCTGTCTTTTTATATGATAGGAAAGGATAACGATCTCAGATTTTTTAAAATCTGCTTTCCAGTCTCTTTATATAAAAGAGGAGCAAATGAACCTGCTGTATTCAAAAGCAGCGGCCGGAGATGAAAAAGCACTCTCTGCCGCCGCACGGCTCCAGGAACAATTAGAACTTCATGACTTTTATCAGATCGATACTCGAATTGAACAGGCAGCCGCCGGACTGGGACTCCTCTCCATAGGTCTTGAACGCCAGGTAGAAGAAATCAGCGGAGGCCAGAGGGCCAGAGTCATCCTCGCTAAACTTTTGCTGGAACAGCCTTCTGTCCTGCTGCTGGATGAACCGACGAATTTTCTGGATAAAGAACATGTCTCATGGCTTGCAGACTATCTTTCGGGGCTTCCCAATGCTTTTATGGCCGTCTCCCACGACCATGACTTTTTAGAGAGAAGCGTCAACCGTATTTGTGATATTCATAACGGCAGACTCACAAAATATTACGGCTCTTATTCAGAATTTTTAAAAAAGAAGACGTTTCTTCAGGAAGAATATGTGCGCCAATATTCATCCCAGCAGAAAAAAATTAAAGAAACAGAAGAATTTATCCGCAAAAATATTGCCGGACGGAAATCAAAAATGGCCAGAGGGCGTCAAAAGCAGTTAAAAAGAATTGAGCGTATGGAAGATCCGGATATAACTGAGAGATGTCCTCAATTTAACTTTTCGCAGCTCCCCTTGACAAATACCGACCATCTCTTTGTGAGACATCTGTCTGTCGGCTACCAGTATCGATCTGTTATGGGATGATATGACCATGACACCGCTTCAGATCGTGTCTGACTGTTATCCCTCCCTCCCGATAAAAAAAGTACGTCAGCGTCTTGCACACTGCGGCATTTCCAGCCGTCATGCCGGACAGGAGATCGGGTCATTAAGCGGAGGAGAACAGTGCAAAGTAAAGTTATGTCTGCTGACACTAAACCCATGTAATTTCCTGATTATGGATGAACCCACAAACCACCTGGATTCAGCGGCCAAAGAAGCATTGAAAGACGCATTGAAAAAATTCACGGGCACCGTACTTCTTGTATCTCATGAAGAGAATTTTTACCGCGGCTGGGTGGACAGGGTGGTACAAATATAAAAATAATTTTAATTTGTATTACTTTTGTGCTGACAAATCCATATAATGAAAATGTAAAGATGAATACAGAATTAGAAAAGGGATATTCCGACATACAAGCGGGCCGAACAGTGACCATCATACGCGTAATGTATCAAGGGCGGAATATTGATGTTCAATTAACAAAGTACACCAAACAATAAATATAACAGGCAAAGTATCTGTCCATATTTTACAGATACTTTGCCTATGATCTTATTTATCCATACATTTCAAAAATCGAGCGGAGATCATGCAGAAACTGTCATACTATGATTTCTGTTCCATATTCTCTCAGCACTTCTCTTATCTCTTCCTGAGGCTCCTTCTCACAGATCACCCCATCTACCTGTGTGAAATCTGTGAAGACATAATTTGCCTGGAAATCAAACTTTTTTGTCTCCATCACCAGATATCTTCTGCGGCTTTTATCGATGGCCTTCCGCTTCATGGCTCCGTCCTCCGGAACATAGGTAGTGACTTCATTTCCTTTTATATCCGCTCCGACAACACCCATAAAGCAGAGATCAAATCTGAAGTTCTCCATCATAGAAAGGGTCAGCGAACCCAGGAACCCAATTTGAGAACGGTTGAACTCTCCTCCTAAAAGTATAAATCCAGTGTTTCCGTCTGCTGCGAACAGATTTGCGATATCCAGCATACAGCTTACGACCGTCACTTTCCGTTTAGAACGGATGATTTCCCACGCAACCTCCAGGTTCGTTGTGGATGTGTCCAAAAAAACCACATCCCCGTCGCTGATCAGCTTTACCGCTTTTTTTGCAATCCTCTGTTTTTCTTTCAGGTTCGTTTCCTTCCTTGAAGAAACCGCATTGCTGTGCCCCGGGTGCATGCCTTCCGTCAAAACAGCACCTCCATAGGCACGCTTTAAAAGGCCGCGGCCTTCCATACTGGCCAGATCTTTCCGGATACAGTCTTCTGTAACCTCAAACATCCGGCTCAGCTCTTTTACTTTTACTTTCTGATTTTCATGCAAAAGTTCAAGAATCTTTTGCTGTCTTTCTTCTACAAACATGATCTGTCACCACCTGATTTTTCTTTTTATTTTAACAGAAAAGAGAAAGACCGTCTATTGTACCTTTTAGAATTCACTCTTCACTTCTTCCATACTCCAATCCCTTTAAAAGTAAAAACTCATTGACCACAAAAAACTGAGCCGTCATATATACATCGGAATTACACCTTCCCTTCAGCACCGGATGAGCATAGAACTGAAGGCTGATATCGCTGAGCCGCGACAGCTCATTATTCCCCACTTTTGTCACAGAGATGATTTTGACACCCTTTGCTTTCAGCCTGCCTGTCAGCTCATTGACAAAGGCATTTTCACCGGAAAGAGAAAACAGAAAAAATACATCTCCCTCTTTTACGATTTCCAGCACCATCTTTATTTCATCCCGTCCTTCAATCAAATTACATAAATAGTCCAGGAAAAGCAGGTTCTTCTTTAACTCTCTTGCAGCATTTTTCTGGACCGCTCCTGTTCCGTATACATATATGCTTCCGGCCTTGGAAAGCATCTCTGAGACATCAGAACAGTCCCTGCCCTTCATCATATCCAGAGTCTTTATGTAGTCCTGGTAGACCCGCTCGATCTCCCTCACATCGAAGGATTCCTCCTCCCGGCTGTCCCATTTCAAAAAAATCTTCAGTTCCCCGTAGCCTTCCATCCCCAGTTTATGAGTAAATCTTGAGACTGTTGTGTGGGACACATGGCACTGTTTTGCCAACTCCTGGATCGACATGGTCTGACACTCCTTCTTATGCCGCAGAATATAGTTCCAGATGCTCAAATCATTTTCATTCAGTTTATCATAATTTTCTTCAATCAGGGTTTCCAGCCTCATCCGCTATCTCCTCTTTTTTTGTCTTATATTCCATGTACTTTAAAAATAAAATCTCAATCAAAATGAAATATGATGTGAGAGAATCATACTCTATGTGACTGAACGGCTGGGAAAACACCGTCTCAGTAACGTAGAGAGCATAGTCCGCCATATGTGCCAGCGTATTTTCCCGAAGCTTCGTGATGGACAGCACAGAGACGCCCCGAATCTTTAAGTTTCTAGTAAAATTATTGATAAATTCATTCTCTCCTGACACAGATATGATGATGAACAAGTCGTCCTCTGCGACAATACTGAGGAGCCTTTCCGCCTCCTCATATCCGCTCAGATCATAGATCAGTCTCCCGCTCATCATGAAGGTCCGCTTTAACTCTTTTTTAATAGAGGACTGGATCATGCCGATCCCATACACATAGATATTCTCTGCCTGGTCAAACTTCCTTAAAATATCTGTGCAGTCCTTTTCTTTCATGCTGTCGATCACCCGGCGGTAAGACTCACAGACCATGTCCACATGTCTGATGTTTTCCTTTGCTTCCTGATTGTCAAGCTTTAAAAAGACCTTCAGTTCACCGTAGCCTTTTAAGGACAGTTTCTGGGCAAACCGCAGGACTGTTGTTCTCGACACACTGCACTTAAAAGCCAGCTGGTCTATGGTAAGCTTTTCACACTCTTTCCTGTGTGAAAATATGTAATTCCATATGTATAAATCATTTTCATTGAGCTGTCCGTAATGCTTGTTCACCAGTTCATCTAATTTCATAAAGACATCTACCTCATAAATGCTTCCGCCGCCTTCTGGTTCCTGAATCTTACCCTAATTTTACTCTATTTCCCACATTTTGTCCATTGATGCAAGAAGGCAGATATCCTCATGATACCTGCCTTGCAATAATGGAGAAATTTCCTACTCGTATTCCACCAGAGGACTTGTTCCCGCCTCCACTGTCTGTCGTGTATAAAATTTGGTCAGTTTATGTCCGTTTGGTTCTATGAAAACCAGCATGGAGACGTCCGGAATTTTTTCTTCCCTGAGCATCTGACGGTCCACCTTTACAAGGGGATCACCGACTTTTACCTTCTGTCCTGGCTCCACATAAGTTTCAAAGCCCTTTCCATCAAGTTTTACCGTGTCCAGTCCGATATGAATGAGCACCTGAACACCGTCACCGTTCTCAAGACCGATGGCATGCTTTGTATCCGTCACCGTAGTCACTGTACCGGTGCAGGGAGCCGAAAACACATCCTCCTCCGGCCAGACAGCAATCCCGTCACCCAGAACCCTTCCTGCAAACATTTCATCATCTACCTCAGAAAGATCAATACTCTTTCCTGTTACCATGGAATAAAAAATCTTCTCTTTTTTACTTTTTCCCTTTAAAAATCCGAACATCCCATACCTCCCATTTGACTTATTTCAGTTCCGGCCAGAAGTCTTTGTTTGCTTCGATCAGGTCATCCAAAATCAGTTTTGCAATCCTTGCACTCGGAACTGTCTTTGAAAGAGTCAGCGCCTGCCACAGTTTCTGATAGCTTCCCTCGATCCACGCTTCCACTGTCAGTTTTTCTACACTTACCTGCTGTTCCATCAATCCTTTCTGGAACTGAGGAATTGCTCCCTGGCAGATCTTTTCATATCCGTTGCAGCCTACGATACAGGGAATCTCAACCATGGCTGTGCGGTCAAAGTTTTCCACTGCCCCTTCATTCGGAACGATCAGGAGGAATCTTTCCTGTGTATTCTCAGCGATGGCACAGGCGAGGTCAACGATATAAGTTGCATGTGCATCCGCCTCAAACGCACATCCTTTGCTTGTGCCGTTTTCTACAATCCGCCTGCACTCTCCGAACACAAATTTCTCCCGTCCGTCCATGACTTCATTGGCCCTTGTGTACTCCGGATCAGAGGTTTCTACCACATAATCAGGGAACAGATAATATTTTAAGTAGGTATTCGGGATCGTCTCCGGATCTACTGCGTAGACATCTCTTGCCTTTTGGAAGGTATGTACCCAGCTTTCGTCCACATGCTGGTTTGTATCGGACAATGCGTCCGCAAAACCGTTTGCTTTCATATGCTCTTTAATCTGCGGCATCAGATCATTTCCGTTATTGTCATAAATCTTATGCCACCATCCGAAGTGGTTCAGCCCATAATATCCGACCTGCATCTCTTTTCTGGAAGACAGCCCGCACATATCTGCCATTTTCTCTTCCAGGTCGATCGGCATGTCGCAGATGTTCAGGATCTTGGAATCGGGACGCAGCCTCCTGGTAGCCTCCGCAACGATGGCTGCCGGATTTGAGTAGTTCAGCATCCAGGCATTCGGAGAATACTGTTCCATATAATCTAAAATCTCGATAACGCCGCCTATGGAACGCATTCCGTAGGCAATTCCTCCCGGTCCGCAGGTCTCCTGTCCGAGCACTCCGTATTTTAACGGAATTTTTTCATCCAGCTCTCTCATGGCATATTTCCCTACCCGGATATGTGCCAGTACGAAATCAATGTCTGTAAATGCAGTCTCCGGGTCCGTCGTATATCCAAATTCAATTTCCGGTGCATGCTCTTTCAGGTAAATCCGGCATGCCTGTGCCACTACTTCCTGTCTCTCGGCGTCATTGTCGTAAAACATGATTTTTCTGATTGGAAAACGGTCCATGTGCTCTAAGAGCATCAGAGCGATACCCGGTGTAAATGTGCTGCCTCCTCCTGCCACTGTAACTGCATATTTCTTCTTTGTCATAATCAACATCCTCCTAGCATTTGCTTTGTTGTTTTCTTCACTGACCAAATAGTACACCCCAAAAGCATCCGGTGACAATAGATTTGCCGGGTTTAGGGAGCGGTCATTGGTTCCGTGACACAGAACAAAAGCTGTGAATTTTCACATTTCCCGGATTTTGGCCCGGATTTTCCATATACCTGTTCCTATGTAGAGTTTGACCGCTGTATCGGCGGTCAGATCCCCTGGCACTGCATAAGGAGGCCGGATTATTTTATATCCAAAAAGAAACTCTGGAATATCACACTCCGGGCGGAAAAATGAGCTTTCCTGCCGGTTCCGGCGGTCTGGTCAATTCCAACGTCCTGCACGCCACAAAATCTCTGGACTCAAAAAAAATAAAATCCATAATGCAGTACGTTCAGGAGCATTATTCTGAAAAACTGACGGTCTCTCAGATCGCACACGCATTCGGGAAACCATGGGATGTTCACCAAAAGAATACCGACGCAAATGGCAGGATAGTGATATAAAGCAGCAGTAATCTTATATTTTTATCTGTATTTTTTCGTTATAATGATATTACAGATAAGCAGAACAGAAACAGGGCCCCGATTCTTTCTCTCCTAAAAACTGTAATCATAACTTCTCGGAATCTCAATGAATGAGATTCTAACTGAAATTTGAAAACTGAATATCGTGCAGGAATAGAGATTTGGCAAAAAAGGGCATAAACGTTGGACATAGAGGAAGCTATGCCTTGAAAAATTCTATGGTATGGGGTAAGATATCATCATTAAGCGGCTAAACTTAATAATGATTCTTGAAATGCCTCCGTTGGCGGCATTTCCCAGGCATCAAGATGTTGCAGCATCATGATGCCGTAGAGGCGGCAGTACCACATCTTCGTAGAGCGGTGTCTGCCGTCTTCTAGTTTATAGTCTTCTTTCTCACGCTTGTTGGAGCGTTCCACGGAAGTCCTTCTGTCATATTCCTTTTCCCATGCTTTACTGTCCCTTGGCGGTATGTTAAATAACCTTGGATTATCATCGGTGAAGATGTGTACGGTTCTGCCGTATTTCGCCGGTGAGCAGGGATGCTCACAGAAGCAGCCGCATTTGCGGTTTGATTTCGGGCACCGGTATTTTGCCCGGTGTTTGGCAACCTCATATCCATCTTTGTGCATGCGTAAGCCCAGCTTACAGACAGGGACACCATCGCCGTCAATAGTGAAATCGTCCTTATAGGTAAAATGTCCGGTGTGGCCAGGATTGAGGTCAATAAAAGGAGAGATCTTTTCCTTCCGGCAGTATTCATAGACAGCATAAGCATCATGGGCGGAATCCAGGAGGAGTTTCTCAATACGGAATTCCGGGAGGTATGCTTTCATTGTAAAAAAGGAGTGAAGAAAAGAAAGCATATCATGTCGGGACGCTCTTTCTAAAAGCGGAAATACAGGGAGATCGCTGTAGGAATCAGAAGCCACATACATGTAGAGGTGGTAACCGAAGAAATAGCATTCCCGGTGGGAGTCCCATCCCCAGTTACAGTCCGGTTGGGAATAATGATGCTTGCAGTTACAGGAAGAACGGCCCTTTTCCTTACAGCCGCAGATCCTTTTTTTCCGTTGCTGAGCAGCAGTACGGACAGGAGTTCCGTCACCGGCCAGAGCAAGGTGCTCCGGATCAATCAGGCCTTTACGGACAGAAAGGCTTAGGAACTGCTGATGATAAAGACGGAATATCAGATAAAAAGGATTATCCGCTTTAAAGTGCCAGCGTTCCAACAAAGGAAGAAGTTTTGAAGCTGTACTGGAAGAATCGCAGGGAGTCTTATCGCCTTTCTTTTTTCCCTTAAGGGGTTTCATTTTAGGAAACCGGTCTTTCGGAGAAGAGTTGTTGGAGTCATCCTGCCAAATACGGGAGAAGAAATCGTAAAAGGTACCAACACCGGGAGTATCTCCGAAAGGGAAGCCACTGAGGATGGCATAAAGGGGAGTTTCCCGGAGCATACGGCACCAGACGGTAATGGAAGTCACTTTCAGTTTCAGGGCAAGCAGGTAAGAACGCAGCATGCAGGAAGGAAGCCGGGGTTCCGGTCCAAAGACAGAGTAGCAGTCCCGCATGATAGAATCAGTAGGTGAAAGATCGAGATACCAGAACTGCACGATATAATCCCAGGTGTTTTTGGAAAGCACAAAGGGATCAGGATAAAAATTCAGAAACTCGGATACGAAAGTATCCTGATAGGCGGCATGTCCGCCGGGATTAGTAGGTAACAAAGAAATCGCCTCCAGTCAATTGAAATAAAATATAATCAATCGGCTTCGCCGCAAATTTTGAGCGATTTGTCAAGTGTTTTTAAAAAAAGTGGGTGATTTTTTTGAGATAGGGTCTGAAAGCCTTATAAAATCAGGGCTGAAGATTCCGAGAAGTTAT
>NZ_CAJSYK010000004.1:0-150510 GCF_910574135.1 Anaerostipes faecis
AATACTCAAAACATCAAGCTCACCTTCTGTTGATTGTTCTAAATTTAATATTCTCAAACCAATTCGTGTTAAATTTTCAAGGTACAAACAAAATCAGATATTTATTAATGTGTCTTTTGACACCCTAATCCTATGAAATAAAAACGCTCCGCGGGCTGTGCACAGATGCGTAAGGAAATTATTTGCCTGCGGCAAATCGCATCTGGCACGCAAAGTTGCCAAGCCCCTCAAAGAGTGAGGGGTTGGGGAGATGAAGTGGGCTTGCCCACTTTGTTCTTGATTTTATAGACAAAAATCGTCTTATGATTTTTTGCAAATATTTATAGAACCAGAAAAAGAGCCTTTATAACATTTCAAGGAGAAATGCCTTTGCTTGGATTATCTATTTTTTTTAAAATTTCTTATTCACCGATCAGATTATAAATACGACTTTCTTTTTCCACAATAAACCTTTTCTGATAGAATATATTGGCATACTCAAGCACTTTTTTCATTTGTGCTGTATCAATCAATGCACCCGCAACTGCGGAAGCAATCGGCACTGCTTTTCCTATCGCTTTTAATGTCAGTTTTCGGCCAATTTGCTCAAAGGCTTCTTTGAAAATGTTGTTTTCCAATCCCTTTGCCCCTACATTTTGAAGTGCCTTTTGTGCGGATTTATGTGCTAGCGCTCTCATTTGTGCCAACAATAATGGTATTCCACCACGAGCTGCCATATCCGTCCATGTTTTTTTCGCTGTTTGCTTCACAACGGCAGCTTGACTCATCAACATAATCTTACCAATAATATTCGTTGCTTCATTGTTGGTATCGCTTGTACTTGGACTTAATGCGTTTGTAAATACTTCACTTGCTATTACTAATTCAGTACTATCGTTTTTTACATCATATCCATAGAACATTGCTATTGATTGTACTGCTCTGAAATACAGAAAAGTGCTTAAAACAATGTTAAAAGGCAATCCCCAAAATCCAAATGCACCTGTTCCGCCACCCTCTATTGTGGCGACAAGTGTATCTTGATTTTTATATGTATTGACCAATTTTGCTATGTCATAACTTCTTACTAAACAAATTTCATCTAATTTTTGTATTTCAAAACCAGAGTTTTGGTTTACCTTAGTGATGATCTGCTTCTCATTAATAGAAAATTTAGCCGCCTGTTCCTCAATAGTCTTAAATCCACTTCCGATTACATTCATCATTTGAGAATATAATTTTTTCTCCGATATATTAAGGCTAATATCATTCCCCCATTTCTTTATTTTTTCTGGTACAAGTTGACCTGCCTTTGTACCTAACTTTGCAAGTTTGCTGGATTCAATAAGTTTAGTGTATTTTTCTGTCAAAATATCGAGTGTGTCTGCTTCCTTTTTATCAATAATAGGAGCAGGAGCATCATTTTATTCCATAGGTCTGCTTGAGTCCTAGCTTTTGATAGTCGTCGCAGCTTCCGAAAGAATAAAAAAGCCCTATGGGCGTTATGATGGGGGCTTGTCTACTTTGTTCTTTTCTGTTTCTTTAGAGTATGATATCATGGTACACACATGTTGGGATGATGGAGGAGAGCCAGGATGTTTAACATACAGGAAGAATTAAAAAAACTTCCGGCAAAGCCCGGGGTTTATATCATGCATAATGACAAAGATGAGATCATATATGTAGGTAAGGCGATCAAACTCTGCAACCGTGTGAGACAGTATTTCCAGGGCAGCAGAAATTTGACCACAAAGATCCAGCATATGGTATCTCATATTGCATATTTTGAGTATATTATTACAGATTCAGAGCTGGAAGCACTGGTGCTGGAGTGCAACCTGATCAAGGAGCACCGGCCCAAATACAACACCATGCTGAAGGATGACAAGAATTATCCGTACATCAAAGTTACCACCAATGAAGAATATCCCCGGATCATGCTGGCCAGAAAGATGAAGCAGGACAAGTGCAAATACTTCGGGCCATATACAAGCGCAGGAGCAGTAAAGGATATCATTGAGCTGCTGAGGAAGCTTTTTAAGATCAGGACATGCAGCAGGAAACTTCCAAAGGATATCGGAAAAGACCGTCCTTGCCTGTACTATCAGATCAAGCAGTGTGAAGGGCCTTGTCAGGGATATATTTCTAAGGAAGATTACCAAAAATCCATTGAGAAAGTTCTGGGCTTTCTAAACGGAAATTATAAAGATGTATCCGAAATGCTCACCGAAAAGATGAACCAGGCGGCTGCCGAGCTGGAATTTGAATCGGCCGCAGAGTACAGGAATCTGCTGAAAAGCATAGCAAAGATCGCAGACCGTCAGAAGATCAACAGCCATGGATTTGAAAACAGGGATATCATTGCCTTTGCAAAAGAAAAAACAGATGCAGTAGTTTCTGTCTTTTTCATACGGGACGGAAAGCTTTTAGGAAGAGAATATTTTCATATGACCCAGGACGAGGAAACTTCGGATCAGGAGCTCATGAGTGCATTTGTAAAGCAGTTTTATGCGGGGACACCATATCTTCCAGGGGAGATTTTTCTGGAATGCGGTATGGATGACATAGAAATCGTAGAAGAATGGCTGTCCAAGAAACGGGGAGGCCGTGTCCATATCAGGATCCCGGTACGAGGTGAAAAACACCGTCTGGTGGAACTGGCGAAAGAAAATGCACGGAATGTCCTGAACAGGGATAAGGAAAAGCTGAAACGGGAAGAACAGCGCACAATCGGGGCGGTTAAGGAAATTGAGCAGCTTCTGGGGATTAAGGGACTTCACAGGATGGAGGCTTTTGATATTTCCAATATCAGCGGATTTCAGACGGTGGCATCCATGGTCGTGTTTGAGGACGGTAAAGCCAGAAAGCGGGATTATAGAAAGTTCCGCCTGAAGTCTGTGGACGGTCCGGATGATTACAAGAGTATGGAAGAAGTCCTTACAAGAAGACTGTTGCACGGACAGCGGGAGATCGAGGAGTTGAAAGAGAAAAACCAGGACCTGGAATTCGGTAGTTTTACGAAGTTTCCGGACCTGCTGCTGATGGACGGAGGAAAAGGACAAGTCAACGTTGCGGAGAGGGTTTTAAAGGATCTGAATCTGGAAATTCCTGTGTGCGGCATGGTAAAAGATGATAATCATAGAACCCGTGGATTGTACTATAATAATGATGAAATCTACTTTCCAAAACGAAGTGAAGCTTTTCTGCTTGTGACCAGGATTCAGGATGAAGCCCACCGGTTTGCGATTGAGTATCACCGGTCACTGAGAGCAAAAGGACAAGTCAGTTCTGTGCTTGATGATATCAAAGGCGTCGGTCCAAAGCGCAGAAAAGAGCTGATGAAACATTTTAAACAGATACAGAACATCAAAGAGGCCACGGAAGATGAGATTATGCAGGTTCCGGGAATGACAAGGAAAGCCGCAAAAGAGATCTATTCGTTTTTCCATTTGTCTCAGGAAGAAAATGTGATAAACTAATAATAACAATCGGACAAGGAGGATTCATTATGAGCGAGGAATACAAGGTATCGGTGGCAGAACTGGCAAAGAAGCTGGAACTGATCCCGGTGATCCCGGAAATTAACACCAATGACATTTATATCACCCAGGCCGAAGTAAACCGACCGGCTCTTCAGCTGGCAGGCTTTTTTGACCATTTTTCATCTTCCAGGGTGCAGATCATCGGAAATGTAGAATATATATATATTAATAATATTTTAGAAAAGAATGGGAACTGTGACCAGATTCTGGACCGCCTTTTCAGTGCCCAGATTCCATGTCTGGTATTCTGCCGCGGAAAACAGCCGTGTGATAAGATCGTTGACTTCGGAAGAAAACACGGAGTTCCAGTTTTTATCAGCAAGGACTCAACTTCAGAGTTTACCGCAGAAGTCATCCGCTGGCTGAGTGTGGAACTGGCGCCCCGGATTTCCATCCATGGAGTGTTAGTGGATGTATTCGGCGAAGGAATTCTGATCACGGGTGAGAGCGGCATTGGCAAGAGCGAAGCAGCTTTGGAACTTCTAAAGAGAGGCCACCGGCTTGTTTCGGATGATGTGGTAGAGATCAAGCGTGTGAGCAAAGATACTTTGATCGGTTCCTCACCGGCAGTGACCCGGTTTTTCATTGAACTAAGGGGCATCGGCATCATCGATGTCAAAAATCTGTTCGGTGTGGAGAGCGTCAAAATGACTCAGAGCATTGACCTTGTCATTCAGCTGGAAGACTGGAACAAAGAAACAGATTATGACAGGCTTGGACTGGATGAAAATTATATAGAATACCTGGGGAATAAGGTAGTGGCACATGCGCTGCCGATCCGTCCGGGAAGAAATCTGGCCATCATCGTTGAGGCTGCGGCCATTAATCACCGCCAGAAGAAGATGGGATATAATGCCGCGGAAGAATTATACAAAAGAGTGACCGGGAAATTGGAGGAATAAGCAGCATGAATTACATTTATGGAGTCGATGTAGGAGGCACCACCGTAAAACTGGGACTGTTTCAGGAGGACGGAAGCCTTATAGAAAAGTGGGAAATTCCCACCAGAAAAGAGGACGGCGGAGCACATATCATAGAGGATATCGGAGCGGCGCTGAATGAAAATATCGCATCCCGTGGGATAGAAGCCGGACAGCTGATCGGGGCAGGTGTGGGTGTCCCCGGGGCAGTACTTTCTTTTGAAAAGGTCAATGAATGTGTCAACCTGGGCTGGGGCCAGGTCAATGTGGCAGAAGCGTTAGGAAAGCAGCTGGGCTGTCCTGTCAAAGTTACCAACGATGCAAATGTGGCGGCACTGGGAGAACTCTGGGCAGGAGCCGCAAAAGATTATCGAAGTGCGGTCATGGTTACTCTGGGAACAGGCGTGGGCGGAGGCATGATCGTCGATGGACAAATTATCAACGGCAGCCACGGATACGGCGGCGAAATTGGTCACATGACCGTAAACCCGGCGGAGACACGCAGATGCAACTGTGGGAAGACCGGCTGTCTGGAACTGTATGCTTCAGCGACAGGAATTGTTTATGAGACAAAAAAAGCATTGGAGGCATCTGACATAGAAACGCCGCTGCGCCGGCTGAACGGCTTTTCGGCAAAAAATATTTTTGATCTGGCAAAAGAAGGAGACGCCTTCGCCATGGAACAGGTTGACCGGCTGGGAGAGAAGCTGGCAATGGCATTCGGAAATATAACATTGACAGTAGACCCTGACGTATTTGTCATCGGGGGAGGCGTGTCAAAGGCGGGAGATATCCTTCTTGACGCCATTAAAAAGCATTATGGGACATATACCTTCGGCGCTGTAAAAGAAGGGAAATTTATTCTTGCGAGTCTTGGAAACGACGCGGGAATTTACGGCGCTGCAAGGCTGATTAAAGGAGAATAGCATGAGTACGATTCTTGAAGAATTGAGACAGAAGATCGCACCTGAACGGGTACTTACAAAAGAACCGATGAAAAAACATACGACCTTCCGCATCGGCGGAGAGGCGGAACTGTACGTCGTTCCTGAAACTTACGGGGAAGTGCAGTGGACAGTGAAAACCGCAAAGAAATACGGAATTCCCATGTTTATTTTAGGAAATGGAAGCAATCTATTGGTAGGGGACCGTGGAATCGACGGCATTGTCCTTCAGATTTATAAAAATATGAATGAGATCACAGTAAACCGGACCGAGATCACGGCTCAGGCAGGGGCATTGCTGAGTTCCATTGCCAGTGAAGCGCTGAACCAGAATCTCACGGGATTTGAGTTCGCGGGAGGCATACCCGGAACATTCGGAGGGGCGATCACTATGAATGCGGGAGCCTACGGAGGAGAAATGATCCAGGTGTTAAAAGAAGCCACGGTACTCACGAAAGAAGGAGATATCCTTACCCTTACTGCCGATGAACTGGAACTTGGATACCGAACCAGCAATGTCATTAAATGCGGATACACGGTGCTTGGCGGTACGATTTCTTTGAAGGAGGGAGACCCTTCTGAAATAAAAAAACAGATGGATGAGTATACATTGGCCCGAAAGACGAAACAGCCTCTGGAACTGCCGAGTGCAGGCAGCACCTTCAAGCGCCCGGAAGGTTATTTTGCAGGGAAATTGATTGATGATGCAGGACTCAGAGGATATCAGGTCGGAGGTGCACGTGTGTCAGATAAACACTGCGGATTTGTGGTAAATCAGGAGAATGCAACGGCGAAAGATGTTCTTCAGCTGATCGAAGACGTTCAGAAAACAGTGAAGGAGAAGTTCGGAGTGGACCTGGAACCGGAAGTGAAACGGGTCGGAAAGTTTTAGAGGAATTACGTATGAGGTTTGTAATTGTAACCGGGATGTCGGGGGCGGGAAAGAGCAGTGCTCTCAAAATGCTGGAAGATATTGGATATTTTTGTGTGGATAATCTTCCAACCAGACTGCTGTGCAAATTTGCTGAGCTTACCCTTGACAAGACTGCAAATATATCCAATGTCGCTCTCGGCATTGATATCCGGAGCGGAGCATCCATTGATGAATTTTTGGATGAGTTAAAAAAAGTCCATGATATGGGTGTCAAATTTGAGATTCTGTTTCTCAATGCCAGCAACCGTATTTTGATCAAACGCTACAAGGAGACCAGAAGAAATCATCCCCTGGCACGCAGCGGCCGGATTGAAGACGGCATTGAAAAAGAGCGGGAAGCAGTGAATGAATTAAAAAAATATGCGGATTATGTCATAGATACCAGCCAGCTTCTCACAAGGGAGCTGAAGGCTGAAATTGACAGGATATTTGTCCGGGAAGAGGAATATGCTAATTTCAATGTGGCAGCAGTGTCTTTTGGGTTCAAATTCGGCATACCGGCAGATGTAGACCTGGTGTTTGACGTAAGATTCCTTCCCAATCCTTATTATGACCTTTCCCTGCGTCCTCTGACCGGCAATGACGGTCCTATCCAGGAGTTTGTCATGAAGCATGAGGAGTCCAGAGTATTTTTAGAGAAATTAGAAGATATGCTCAAATTTCTGATTCCCAACTACATCAAAGAAGGAAAATATAATCTTGTCATAGGCATCGGCTGCACCGGAGGGAAACACCGTTCTGTCACCATCACGAATGCACTGGCAGAAAAATTAAAACAGCTGCCATATCCGGTGAAAGTTGAGCATAGAGATATAACGAGGTAGGAAATGTCATTTTCAAGTGAAGTGAAAGAAGAACTTGCAAGACTTACGAGCGGAGCAAGACACTGTAAAATCGCAGAGCTTGCCGGTATTCTTAACTTTTGCGGGGAAGTCCGCGAAGAGCAGGGAAGCTATCTGGTAAAGGTCCATACGGAGAATGTATCTGTGGCGAAACGATTTTTTACGCTGCTGAAAGATACATTCGGTATTCATGGAGAACTTCAGGTAAAACGCAACGAATATCTGAAAAGAAGTCGAAATTATTCGGTTTTTGTTGACAAACATGAGGATTGTGTTTTATTATTGAAAGCAGTGAAATATTTCGAGCCGAAAAACTTTGGATTAGTCCTGCAGAACACGTGCTGTAAAAGAGCCTATATCCGGGGAGCATTTCTGGCAGCCGGTTCCATGAGTGATCCGGAGAAGAATTATCACTTTGAAATTGTAACTCTTCATGAACAATTTGCGGAACAATTGCAAGATGTGCTTGATTTTTTTGAATTAGATGCTAAAATAGTTATTCGTAAGAAGTACTATGTAGTGTATATCAAAGAAGGTGCCAAGATCGTTGATGTACTGAACATCATGGAAGCACATATAGCTTTGATGAACCTCGAAAATGTCCGTATCTTGAAAGATATGAGGAACACGGTGAACCGCCGTGTAAACTGTGAGACTGCCAACATCAACAAGACAGTGTCAGCAGCCGTGAAGCAAGCCGAGGATATTCGATTTTTACAAGAGCATAGAGGGCTTAGTGAACTGAACCAGGGACTGCAAGACATCGCCTATCTGCGATTGGAACATCCGGAGGCTACTCTGAAAGAGCTAGGAGAGATGCTGAATCCCCCCGTCGGCAAATCAGGGGTCAATCATCGTCTTAAGAAGCTGAGTAAGATCGCTGAAGATATGAGAATGGGAGGATCATTATGATTTCTAAGAGTATCGATATTCATGTGACCGAGAACAAGGAAGAACGTCCGGTTGCTTTTCTTGTCCAGATGGCCAGCCAGTTTGAGAGCAAGATTTTAATCGAGGCAGGCAACAAAAGGATCAATGGAAAAAGTATCATGGGTATGATGAGTCTTGGGTTGGATGATTTAGACAATATCACTGTTGTTGCTGACGGAGCAGATGAAGAAACTGCCATCACAACAATTGAAGAATATTTGACAAAAGGAGCATAAAAGGCTCCTGACATGCTGAAATAGCTCAGTTGGTAGAGCACTTCACTCGTAATGAAGGGGTCGCCGGTTCAAATCCGGTTTTCAGCTTTGGCGCAAACACTGTAGATATCAGTGTTTGCGCTATTTTTTTATGTCTTTTTAGAAACATCGAAAACGGTCTTTTCAATGTTTTTTCAATGTATCGTAAATTGGAAGCTTCTTTCTCTATGGATTTTATTATCAATACATATGATCTGTATAGGATTGTTACAAAAGGTAACGATCAGTTGTTTTTTACAACGCATAATACTGATATACTGGATTTGCCTTTACCAAAGCATTCGTTTGTATTTTTGAGAAAAGATTCAAATGATGAGTCTCAACCAATTAAATGTATTAGTGCTGCTCAATATTTAAAGCGAAACACAGATTCTTTAAGGAATGCAGTGGATAATGATTTGTTTTCGTCAGCGCCAAGTGTAGACTATGTTTATAAAATAGCTGATTTAAAATAAGAGTTTTTATGCAAAAGAGGATAGTAAATGAGTGAAAAGAGAAAAAATAAATATTATCATTATTTGGTCGAAGGAGAAGATTGTAAAGTACTGTAAAGGAAGTTTTGTGTATTACACAAGTGAAAAATTTAGAGGATGAATTAATACGAAGCTGTGATATAAGGCAAATTAAGGAGTTGACAGGAAGCAAATCAAATAAAGACTTTAAGCGTGATGTAATAAAAGATAATAGTTTTCATAAGAAATTACTAAAACATAATTTTAATTTTCAAAAATTTTGGATATCTTCAGATGCGGCCTATAAATGTATAAATAATGATGCAGAGAGAATTAAGCTCAGGAACTAAATAAAAATCAGCACTTCCTCCTTTGGAAAATGTTCGTAAACAAAGTGTATGACACGGCAACAGTGGTAAAAGGGAAGACCTTATACAGGAAAGATGCCCGGACTGTCCAACTGCGATGGAATCATAAAACCCGGATGGTCAGAACAGTTTATACCGGAACACAAAGACCCCAAAAAACATACTGCTTCTTTACCAATCAAAATCGTCGGTTATAAGAATGGGAAGCCAGTAATGGCATCTTACTATTGTATGAAATTAAACGGGGCACATTAAAAAGAATAATTGAGATAATAAAAAACTCATATCACATGGCTGTTGGGCGTATGATATGAGTTTTTTATTGTAAGGCTTTTGCCAAGTCAAATATGTTCTGTTATAGATTGTTAAGCAGCTGCTGTTCAATCTGCAGAAGCATTCTGTCATTTCCGGATGTATATAGCGGGGTGTGCTGCCTTCTGATATGCTCCATCCTGCAGTGGAGGCATAAATCTTCTGATGAATTATAAATTGTCTCTCCGCATATCATGCAGGGCTTTATACTGTAAATAAATTCTTCCATATCATCATGATAAAAATGACGGTACATGGCCTCGTCAACATCACTTACTTCTCTTCCTGCGGATTCTTTCCAAAGTCTGTAATTCTGAAATGCGTAGGAACCGGCCTCTCTGCTGATCTGGAAAACCGAGGAGACATCATCCTCATTCCGGCACTGTGCAAAATGAATGGCCATTCTGGGGGCCAGAATATTGCTTGCAAAAAAATTGGCCTGCTGTTCGTTACAGGCACATTCTCTGGAATGTCCCAGCATAATATGTCCCAGTTCGTGCATAATGGAGAACCGAATCCTGAAAGGAGATTTGTTCTCATCATAGGCTATGATCCGTTTGGCTCCGTAACGGAAAGCGTCTTCCGAATAATTCCTGCAGTATTGGTAAAGCCGTTCATTGATATCCCGTATATTTTGATAAGTGAAAATACGGTATCCATAGTGCCTTAAAATGCTGTAACAATCAATCGGAAATGACTGGACTTCACAGTCTCTGTAAACATCGAGTATCTTAACAAGTATATCGTGATAATTCAAATCCACCAGTCCTTTATAATTCAGATAACATCTTTATAAGTTCTAATTTTTCCTCAATAGACATTTCTTTTCCGTTTCTTGCGATCAGTGTTTTCAAATCTTCATATGATGGTTCTTTTTTGCTGTCAGAGGTCAGGAATTCATCGTCGCAGAAATACTCAGTGGTGACACCGAGTTCCTTCGAAATCTTTAATAAAACTTCTATGTCTGCCTTTCTGCTGTCTCTCTTGATCATCGAATAAATAGTCGTAGGTGCCACATCGATTTTCTTGGCCAGTTCATTGGCATTCATGTGATGTTCCTGCAGTAACAGCTCCAACTTTGCTCCAATTCCCATAAAATATACCGCCTTTCTAATAGAAAGAATAGCATAACAAAAACCAGAAGTAAATAAAAAAATATGCAAATGCGTATAATTATCTTGACATATAACTCATATGCGTATATTATATCAATATAAGATACGCAAACGAGTAATATCAGGAGGTGAGCTGTTGCCATATTTAAATTTAAAAACTGAATTAAAAAAAACAAATATTACAAATGAAGAAGTTGCACATGTATTGAGGCTGCGGACAGAAGACGTGCTGGACAAACTGGAAGGCTCAGGGAGATTCACCATAGGAGAAGCAATGCTTCTGAAAAAAAGGTATTTCCCCCGAATGCCGCTGGAATATCTGTTTGTACATACAACGTCTAAGCCGTAACAGTTTTACTTTTTATAATAATGAGTATAGAACATTTGTTTGGAAAAGGCAATAGGTATAATAGACAAAATTTAGAGAGGAGTACTATGTTTGACTTTCAGACTGAAAAAGGGAGAACTGACGCAGTTATCAGTATTTTGCTGCATCACTATACAAAGGAGCAGTTATCAGAATTTTATGGAATTTCCATAAGAATAATCAATGAGTGGATCGGGGCATACCGGAGCAGAGCGGCGACTGAGATCAGAGACAGGCAGATCCGCTTTAACGGAAGAGCCGTAAATAAGATGAGGCCTCTTGTGACCGTTTACAGACCGACGTCCGGAGCAATGTATATAGGATGGAAACACATCAGATAAAGAAATGAGGGATTAAGTTGACAGAAAAGGAATTGGGTCAGATGCACTATCTGAACAGGGAAATTGAGAAACTGAATGAAGAACTCAGCTGGATGGAATGTAAGAGTATGATAAAGTCACCGCTGCTGACGGGGATGCCGTTTGGGACCGGGGTCAGCGACAAGACAGCGGACTATGCGGTACGAATGGAGGAGATCCGGGAGCTGATCGACCTGTCCATTAAAAAACTTCTGCACACAAGGGCAGAAATCGAACGGTTCCTGCAGGAGATTGAAGACCCGGAACTCAGGCTTATTATACGGCTTCGTTCCATCAATAATCTTGGATGGCAGGAGATTGGGGAAGAACTTGGAATGGACAGGAGGACTGCGTCAAGGAAGTATCAGAGATTTTGTGAGGAGAAACTTGCCCGCAATGTCCCGGCTTAAAGTGATATAGTTATCATAGGAAATAAAAGATAGAAATTCATTTTAGGACAAAGTGATTTTTCTGTCTTTTATTTTTTTCTGAGGATATATGCGGGAAGGAAACTTGCCCACAATGTCCGTGGACAGAATGATATCATTATACTAGAGAAAAAAGGCAGGAGATCCCAACTTATAATTTTGGTCTTCCGGCCTTTTTCTCTACAAAGACAGGAACAGGAATTCCAGACCCGTCATTTGTTACAGCTGTAATAATTAAAGGATTTATAGGAGGTGTGAAAAATAGAAAAATTAATTTATCAGAGATTGTGTGATTCTGCAGATCTTGTCAATCTTCTGGCAAAATATAATGGAAAACCGGCAATTTTTCAGAGAAAGGCTCCAGATGATTCAGATGAACTGTGGGAAGGAGATCCCTACCCTCAGATAATATATGAAATAGAATTAAAAGAGGGGATGGAAAGGGAATTTACCGGAGGAATCCATTTACATGTGCTCTGCAAGAGCGGCCAGCCGGTTAAACCAGAAGACTTTAAAAAAACGATTTTGGAGGCGATGGACTGCTGCTTTTTTTCTAAGGAAAATGTAATCTTGGGTACAAAGTGGAATCATACAGATTCAGGTGTCACAGAAAATCAGATTGCAGTGGAGGAAAGTATTTATGCCTTCGACGGAATGTTATTTTCAAAGCAGGAGACGATGGAACCAGATCCTGTGACTGCATTAAATAGCTGGATTAAAAAAATGTATGAAAATGCAGTTATTTTAGGCAGAGATCCACTGGGGGATATTTGGAAAGCAGAGAATAGTGAACCAACAGTATATTGCAGATTAGAAAGTCTGATTCCGGGGCCTTATAAAGATACATGGTACAGTTCCTGGATTACTGCTGGAATCCGAGTCCATATTATAGCAGAGCAGAATAAAAAACTTTCTATAATACGTGAGATCAGCGAAAAACTGGCGGGGACAGAGAAATTGACAATGAGTGATGGCGGGCCTTTGCTTATTATGAAAGTCAATTATAATGATACACTCAATCCGCTGAAACATCGGCAGTTTTTTATTGAGTGCCAATATGGGGTTACGCCGAAAGAAGAAGAAAAGCAACCGATTCGCAGTATTGATATTCAGGAGGGATAATATTGAAAACACAGATGAAATACAGCGCAGAAGAGTTTGCTTCCAATCCGGAAGTTCTTGCAGCATCTGAAGATCTTATCAGAGCTGCTTTTTCTTTTACCGGAACTGAGGAAGCAACAGAAAAAGAAGCCAAAAAGATAGTCAAAGAGTTTAAAAATAAGGAGGTACATTAGATTATGGGAGGAACATATCAGGCAGGAGAAGAAAAAGTAAGACCTGGAGTTTACAGAAGATATACAACTCAGGATAAAAAACTGGTTGCAGGGGCTATGACAGGAGTTTTTGCAATCCCTGTAAAGGCCGACTTCGGCCCTGTTGGAACTGTGACAATCCATACCAAACAGGACAGTGTGAAAGAAATGTATGGCATGGGAGGAACAGTGAAAGGAGCACTCAACCTTTTTGAAGGAGGAGCAGCGAAAGTCCATGTATATCGTCTTGGAACAGGAGGCACCACTGGCAAGGCAGAGCTTAAGGATACAGAAGACGCAGCGGCAGTTACTCTGGAAACAAAATATCCTTCAAATATTAAATTTGCGGTCTCACTGAAACAGAAGTTAGGCAGCGAGACAAAGAAAGAATTTTTTGTTTACCAGGGAGCCGTGTTAAAAGAAAAATTTGAGTATGAAGTACAGGCTGAAGGAGATGAAGGTCAGATTCTTACTGACATTGTAAATGCAAGATCAGCAGTCTTTCATGCCGCAAAAGCAGCAGAAGGAAAAAAACTTGCAGCAGTATCCCAGCAGGAAATCACTCCGGGAACGAATCCGACGGTCACAAATGAAGATTACAGCGCAGCGCTGGAAGCCTTTGAAGCCTATAAATGGAATATTATTGTTACGGATACTGTTGATACAGCAGTCCATGAGCTCTTAAAGGCATACATGGAAAGATTAAAGAATAACGGTTCCATCGGCTCCTGTGTTGTAGGTGAGGGAAGCGATGTGGCATTTGAAGACCGCCTGGCACATGCAAAGGCTTTTGACTCTGAATACTTTATCTATGCGGGCAGCGGCTATGTAGATATGGAAGGAAACCGTGCAGACGGCTATGAGGCAGTCACAATGCAGGCAGGGATTATCGGAAGTACTCCATCCAACCGGTCTGTTGTACATACGTTAGTCCCGAACGCAGTGGATACTCTGGAAGTTTTGAAGAATGAGGAGTACATCGAGGCGATTAAAAATGGAATGCTTCTTCTTTCACCTAATGAAGAAGGAGAGGTCTGGTTTGACAGCGGTGTCAACACACTGACAACCTTAAATGAAAATCAGGATGCAGGATGGAAAAAGATCCGCCGTACAATGACAAGATATGAAATGTTTGATCGGATTGACAGGACCATTACGCCACTGGTTGGCAGAGTTAACTGTGATTCCGATGGCATTTCCAATGTGGTGAAAGTGGCACAGGATGTTTTGATTGCAATGGTGAATGAAGGAAAATTAATGGACGGTGCTAACTTCTATGAAGATCCGGAACAGCCTCACGGCCCGGATAATGCCCACTTTATTATTGAGGCGTCCGATATTGACAGCTTAGAAAAAATTTACTTGAACTATCAGTTCAGTTTTTCAGGAGAATAAGGAGGAAAGAGAATGAGCGAAAAAATTGATGTACGTACAGTAATGACAGGAAATGACGGGAAATTGTTTATCTACTATGGTGAAAACAACAGGACTTTTCTGGCAGAAATTAAAGATTATGAAATTAAAGCCAGTTTTGGAAGTATCGATTATCAGCCGTTGGGAGATGTCCAGGAGTACTCAATTCCTAATAAGGTGAAGTTTACCTTGACTTTTTCAGGGGCAGTAGTGAGAGATGACGTTTTGATGGCTCCAATTTTGAAAAGTCTGAAAGAAGATGGCAAGATACCGTCTTATGATTTCCAAAGTACAGCGACACGTACCTTGGATAACAAAGAACAGAAATTAACACTGAGGGATTGTATTCCAAACGGAGACTTCGACATTATGACTTTAAAGGCAGGCGAAGTGATCACCAGACAGCAGAGCTTTACGATTAATAGTATTCCACAATTTGAAGATATTTTATCAATCAGTAAATAGGAGAGGAGATTACAAGATGGAAAATGTAGCAGAAAGAAACAGTATGCAGAATATCGAAGTAACAAAGGAAAATGAGATGGATTTAGTGCAGGGGCTTTTGTCTGCCGCTGATTTTAGAACAGATGACGAAATGCAGACAGAAATTCAGATTAAAAGAAAAGGAAAGCTGTTTTTTTCCTTTAAAATCCGTCCTTTAAGTGAGGAAGAGTTACTGAATGCACGAAGAAAATCAGTGGTAAAGATGGCGAATCCTAATAATCCAAAATTACCTCCGATTGAAAAAGAAGTGAAAATAGAAGAATTTACCGCATGGAAAATCTATCTGGCAACTGTGGACAGAGAAAATGTATGGGAAAATCCGGCGGTGATGAATGGACTTGAAAGAAAAGGTTTTTCTGTACTGCAGGGAATTGACGTCATCAATACTGTGCTGAGAGCCGGAGAAAAAGATGCCATTGATGATCAGATTGATAAACTGAGCGGATTCTATGATTCCGAAGTGACTGTGGAGGACTACGCAAAAAACTAATTGAGGCTAGTCCGCTAGCCTGGAAGCTACATTACATCTGGCAGAAACAGGGAAAACTGCCCTCAGAAATCCTCGGTTTAAGCCGGGGAGAGAGGGCATTTGTCCTTGCCTCCACAGAGATAGAATTGGAAAATCTTATAAAATGGAAGGAGGAAGAGTAAATGTCTGATACAGTTGTGATTGGAATAGACAGTAACTTAATTCCTTCTGATAAAAAAAGCAGGTTAAAATATGCTTCTAAATATCATAATGGGTCTTTTAGAAACAGTGCAAAGAAAAATAAGCCAGGTATAAACGCCGGAAATCTTACGTTTTCAGAGGCGTTTAATATTATTTTACAAAGTGGCGGAAAAGAGAAGATTAAGTATTCGGATGTTTTTGATTATAAATCTGACCCGGAAAAGACAAATAGAGCATATGCTAAAATATTACAGGAAACAGGCGTTGCACTTGATATAGAAGATATTATCTTTTACAACAAAACTGGAATAACAGAAGCTGAATATGAACAAATGAAAGCTGGCTGGGCAGAGAAACATAAATCAGGTCAAAACCAAATGCAGAGCTTTAATTCATTGCTGGAGGAGATTTCAATTACTGCAGTTGATGAAATATATACAGAAGCGGCAGATAAGAAATTAGAAAAGATAGTCTTTGAATCACAGGTTTATGAAAACTTTTATAAAAAGGCAGCTTATCAATCAATTCTCAAAAAAACTGAAAAAGGCTTGAAAGCAGCTGGGTTATATTCTCTTGCTTTAAGCAGTTACGAAGTACTGAACAGTAAGGATAAAACTAAGGCTATTTTACAGGAAGTAGGCGGAAGTGTCACATCAGGCCTTGTTGCATCAGGAGTAGTAAAGGTGGCTGGAGCATTTGGAGTAGGAATGACGGGTCTGCCTGGTATAGCAGTTGCCGGAACCGCTTTGCTAGTATCAGCATTTGCAGAGGATGCTGCAAAAGATAAAATTGGAGAACTTTATGATTATGCAAAAGAGAATATATCTATTCAAACCAATAATGATGTACAAACATCTATGCCATATGATCCGTATCATATTTTTCCGGGTACAAAAGTAAAGCCTCAAAAATCAAAAAATACTGCTTCAAGAATACCATATGATATGTATCATTCAGGTTTAAATCAGACAAGGAATAAAAACACTGTGGGAAAAGAGCAGCAAGAGAAATACTGGATAAGAGAAACGAATGACGGACTGATCGTGGAACTTCCATTTACACAAGAGAAAGTTTTGTTAAAGAAAGAGAAGAAACCTTTATTGAATCTGGTTAAGCCCCCGGGAATGAACAACAGCAATCAATCAGATAAAAATGTTCCTGTATATAGAAGAAATGGGGCCGGTAACAGCAAGGCAAGGAAGGCTACAAAGAGAGAACAAGAAGAAGCTCTAAAGTGGGGCAAATTTGGAATGGCTATGATGATGGGATTTATGCCGGGGCCAAAAGTAAAACGCCACGCTAATGGAGGAGTTGTAAATGGAACCACTCTTAGCTATGTAGGAGAAGACGGACCGGAAGCGATCATTCCTCTCGGAAGCAAACGCAGACAAAGAGGAATGGATCTGTGGAATCAGGCAGGAGCTATGCTTGGAGTACCGGTGGATCGTAATAAAAAAAAGATCTACAAGTCATCAAAAAAAGTGAAAAAATCTGCAGACAATGATGAATCCTCAATAAAAATTTCGGTTGGTAATGTTTCTGTGAATTTAAAGGGAAGCTCAGAAAATTCAGGTAAAAATCTGGACTTGCTGAAATTATTAAAAGAGCAGAGGGGGCAGATTTCAGATGAACTTTGTTCTGTAATTGCTGATGCTTTGAAAGGGGTATATAAAAATATTCCAACAGCAGTATAGGGGTTAAAATTATGCAAAGAAAGGAGGTAAAAATGCCAGATACAATTATAATTTCAGGAGACGAAGAGGATTCTGAGAAAAAGAAAAATCCAGGGGGAAAAAAGAAATATGACATAGAGAAATATTTATCTTTATTGAATTCATCAAACAAACAATGGATGAAAGAAGATACCTATTTTAAGACACATAATCAGGAATTATCTAAAGAAGAACGATGGAGACAAAAAGCAAAAGATAATATTTTGGGAATCACATTTGACTTGTTTAATGGTGGCTTGAATGATGCTCCAGTGATTAGAGAGCTTAAAAAAAATGTTATTAAAAAAGATATTATCAAACCTACAATTACTGGATTATACAATACAGTACAAAAATTACAAAAGAATCCTTTGATGGGTCCTCAGACTTCTCTTTTTCTTGAGGATAAAGTAGAGAAACTGGAAAAAGAAGAAGACACGGGAAAGGCCCTGGTAAAGGAAGTATTAGGTGGGACTTTTAAAGCTGGATATAAAGGGGTGAAGGCTATCCTTCTAATAGATAGTATACCTATAGTCGATGCCTTTGTGAATGATAGACTCGATAAATTTGCAGATTATTTGGGCGATAATGTCACTGACAATAGTAGAGAAATAATGGGAGTAGAGTTCAAAGACGGAGATGTAAGAAGAAAATCAGATAAGCCAACATCAGCAGATACTGCAACATCTAATGCCTATTCTTTCAAAAAAATAGATAATAAGCCATTGGAAAATTATGGGGATGATTTCGGTGGAAATAGAATCAGCCATGCGGATATAATTTTAGGAGCTTTATCAAGGCTGCCTATTTCAAATCCTCAGAATATCCCATATGATCAATATCATGTTTTTCCTGGGAAGAAGCAGAAAACTGGGAAATCAACTAGTGCACTTAATCAAATGCCTTATGATATGTATCATACAAATTTAAATTGGAAAAAACCAGAGTTAGATTCAAATACCAATAAAAAAAATAATTCTTCATCTCAAGATAAAGATACTTATTGGATTAAAGAAACTGCGGATGGTTTAGTTATAAGAAAACCTGGACAAAAAGAAAAAATATATAAACCCAAAAAACCACCAATTCTTCCGTTGTTTCAGCCGTGGAATCCATTAGGCAATAATTCTATCGTGCCTTCACATTCAAATTATAATGGAAAACACAGTACTGGATCACATTCAGGTAATAAAAGTTCCACACGAAGAAAATCTAGAAATTTATCAAAAAAGGAAAGAGAAAAAATAGCAAGAGAAGCAGTACATAAATCAAAGACGGGTGAATACATGCCATTTCCTACTGCAGTGAGCCCATATGCGAACGGCGGTTTTGTTAATAAAACTACTCTTAGTTATGTCGGTGAAGACGGACCAGAGGCAATCATTCCTCTTGGAGCTAAACGCCGGCAGCGAGGTTTAGATTTATGGAATCAGGCAGGTGCTATGCTTGGAGTGCCGGGTTATGCCAACGGTGCGATCGTGGGTGCCAATCCGGGAGAGACAGTCAAGAAACCTAAAAAGAATGCAGTACATAAAGCTGGGGGCAATGGTAAAACCTCTTCAGGAAATAAAAAGTCTGGGGTAAAAGTTTCCGTAGGAAATATTTCCATCAATGTGAAAGGAAGCGGCGACGGAGGAGGAAAAAATGTAAATTTACTGCAGTTATTAAGGGCACAGAAAGGACAGGTATCAGATGAACTATGTTCTATCATAGCAGATGCCGTAGAAGGAGCCTACAAAAACATCCCCGTAGCATAATAAAAGGAGGAAAAAGTGAAGGAAGTTAGTATTAAATTATATGAACTGGGAAATAAAAAAGAAAATATTACGATTCCCCTTCCTCCGGAAGAACTGGAATACAAGAGTTCCTCCAGACTTCAGGAATATGAAATTCTTGACTTGGGGAAGGTAAGTATTCCAAAAGGACGTAATCTGAGTACGATTGGCTGGGAAGGAATTTTCCCTGCAACTACCAGAGAGGACTTTGATTTTATTCATGGCAAACTGGATCACCCAGGCACATATATAGATAAGATCGAAAAATGGAGGAAAAAGCACAAAAAAGTCCAGGTCCAGATTTCTAAAACGCCTCTGAAATCAAAAATAATGTATGTAGAGGAGTTTAACTATACTATTTCTGCTGCCGGAGATTATAAATATACGATCTTATTCATAGAGGCAGCAGAATTGAAATTGAACCGTACAGTAAGAAAAAGTAAAAAGGGAACAAAGAAATATAAAGTTAAACGAAAATCAGAAACATTGCGGGATATATCCAAAAAGTTTTATGGCGACGGATCAAAGTATCAAAGAATTTATAAAGCAAATAAGGCTCTGATTGACAAAAAGAATGCGGAGATGAAAAAAAAGGGAGAGAAAGTAAAATCTAAATATACAATTTACAGGGGACAAGTGCTTACGATTCCGCCGGCCACTTCTGCTGAAAAGAAAAAGCTTTCGATTCTTGCGTTGCAGAAAGCAATTAACAAAGACAAAAAGTATGGAAAGGTGCCGACAAACGGAAAACTGGATGCTTCTACGAAGGCTGTTTTGAAAAAGATATTTATTAAAATTGGAAACAGAGGTGAAGTTGTTAAATTCGTACAGGGAAAAGTCGGAGCAACCAAGGATGGAATTTGCGGATCTAAAACAAAAGCAAAAATTAAGAAATATCAGAGAAAACATAATTTAAGTGCTGATGGAATCGCAGGAATTGATACTTTAACCAAGATGGTTAGTTAGGAGGAAAGAATTATGGACGGAACACTTCAGAATCCTATTTACAAATGTACCATCAAAACAAAAAAGGCTGCATATAATGTCACCAATATTTTGACAGAACTTACAGTAACACAAAATCAGGATGATCTGGCTCAGGGAGTTACAATCACAATCCCAAATATTAAAGATAAAAAGAAGTATTTGTATAACAATATTACAGTCAGAGACAGCCTGGTTTTATACTGTAAGACAGGAAAAAAATATAAGGAAATTTTTCATGGAATAATCTGGGAAAAAGATTACACCAGTGATGTAACAAAAGATTTGACACTGACTGCATATGACAGGCTGATATATCTTCAGAATACGAAAGATAACTTCTTCTTTGCAAAAGGGAAGAGTACGAAAAGTATTCTCCAGACAATCTGTAAACGATGGGGAGTGAAACTGAATTTTCAGTATAAAAACATCAAACATAAACGCACGATCATACGAGATGTAAATGTATCAGATGCGATTATTGCGGTGCTGAATGAAGTGAAAAAGAAAACCGGCACAAAATATGTGATCTCTTTTGAAAAAGGGGCTCTGACAGTTAAAAAACGGGGGACCAATTCTAAGATTTATACAATTAACAGCAAAGAGTCAGCCCTTACGGAAAACACGAAAGTTACTATGGATGGCGTTATCACGAAGGTTGCTATTTACAGAGAACAGGAGTCTCAGTCGACAAAGGAACAGCCGCCTAAGAAAGTAACAGTTGTGAAAGGCGATACCAAAAAGTATGGTACTTTACAAGAAATTATTATGAGGGATTCAGACGATAAAAAAGCAGTACATGCGAAGAAAGAAGCAAAAGAAATCCTGAAGGAACATGGGAAGCCCAAATATGAGCGGACTTTAGAAGCAGTCAATAATCCTTATATCAGAAAAGGACATAAAATTAAGAGCAATGCGGGGGCCCTGGAGGGATACTATATTGTTGTTGGTGTTGAGCATGATTGCCTGAATGGAAAAATGAAATTGGAGGTAGAAAAATAATGGCTGCAAAAGGAAGTGTCAGACTGGCTGCAATCCTGCAGAAAAGAATGGGGAAAGTTAAAGATTTCGGCTACTCGCCGACAGCAGAACTTGGAACTATAACAGCTAAGGGGCTAATACTTGACAGTTTTCCTAAAGATGTTATGGGAAAAGATGAGTACGTTGTCTGCAGTTTTGATACTGCTGAGGCAGCAGGAGGGCAGAAAAATATATTAAAGGATAAAGACAGAGTGGTTGTCCTCTGGGCAGATGAAACACCGGTAGTGATTGGGAAAATTTCCAAAGTAAAAGAATAAGAGGTGATAAAATGGATAATCTTTTTCCGGAAGATTTTGAAGAGAAAGAATTAGAACTGGATGAAATAGATGACGGACAGGATGAAGAAGCGATTGGATATAAAAAAAGTATTTACTTTGACGAAAACTTGGGTGACTTCAAAAGAGACGGAACAAAAAAACTGGTAGAAGCCGACGGAGTGGATGCATGGATTCAGTGGTGTATGAAAGTACTGAAAACGAAACGATATGTTTGTCAGGCTTACAGTGATGATATTGGAATAGATATCGAGAGTGTTTTTCAGGCAGAGTCTCGAAAAGAGGCAGAAAGTATTTTAGAAAACGAGATTACAGAAGCTTTGGAAGCAGATCCATATCAGAGGACGGATATAGTAAAATCAGTAACATTTCAATGGAAGAATGCCGATTCGCTGGAAGTTACCTGCAATGTACTCGGAATTGATTCAAATGAGATTGAACTAAATACAACGATTGAGAGGTAGGAAGGAGGATACAGATGGACGAAGAACTTTTAGAGACGATAGATGAGGAAGAATTAGATGAGGATGATTTTGTAGTTCCGTCATTTCTAGATAATTCCAGTGAAGAAGAAATACATAAAAAGATGCTGGATTATCTTCCGGATGATATTGATAAATCAGAAGGTGGATATGTTTACGATCTTACAAAACCAACCGCTATAGAAGTTTCCAGAATGAAGGAATTTGAATTAGTAGAAGCACTGAAGCTAATCTGGCCAAGATATGCAGAAGGTGCTTTTCTTGATTATCACGCAGAGACAAGGGGACTTCAGCGGAAAGAGGCTATAAATGCTGCCGGAATTTTACATATTACAGGAACTTTAGGTACTGTAATCCCAGAGGGAAGTATTTTTACTACGGAGAGCATCAATGATGAACCTGAGAAAGAATATGAAACGCTGGAAGAAGTAACAATAACTGTAGAAGATGGTGTCGATGTAAAGATTCAATGTACAGAGGCTGGATTAAACGGAAATAGCGCCAAAAATACAGTGAATTTGGAAGAAGATATCATCGAAGGAATTGCAGAGGTTACAAACCCTGAACCGATCATCGGAGGAGCAGAAGAGGAAGACGATGAAAGCCTGAGAGAAAGAATTATGGAATATGACCAGTCTCAGGGAGATTCTTTTGTTGGAAATGTCAGTGATTATAAACGCTGGGCCTTGTCAGTAGAAGGTGTGGATACTGCAATTGTTTTCAGTCCTGAAGACAACAGCGGAAAAGTAAAGATTGTTATTACGCCTGCAAATGATGAATTAAATATACAGGAATTAAAAGATAAAGTGACCAATTACATTATGAGTCCGGACAATCCGGAAAACCGTCTGGCGCCGGTCAATGCCAAAGTGGAAGTAGTTACTCCGGATAATTTAATCATCAATATTAACGCAGTCGTTGAACTGAAACCGGGGGCGGAACTCACATCCGTAACAGATATATTTAGAAAGTCTGTGAATAATTATCTTAAAGCGACAGTAAATGAAGGAAAGATCAGGTACACTCAAATTTCTAATATATTGGGTGATACAGAGGGCGTCTATGATTATTCTGGTCTTGTAATCAGTAAAGACGGAGATGCGGAAGGAAAGACAGATAATATTGCAGTAGATCCAAATGTTATTCCTGAGGCAGCCGTTACTTTGAGCCTGGCTGAAAGCAGTAATTAGGGGAGGGTCTCGTATGTACAATAAAACGGAATTAATGGATAAAATACTGACCAGCCCGGAAGCACAAAAAATTATGGATTTTGTAAGTCCGGTTTATGGAGAAGCTTACAGTGCACTGCATTTATTTAACTGTATCGGATGTGTATTAGATGAGTTAGATGGATTCCCTGATACTTTTAGGGATCAGCTTTCAGTTAAGACTGCGGATTTATGGTCCCTGGATTATTGGGAAAAACAATATGGAATCGTTCCTGATTTAGATGCCACAGAAGAAGATCGAAGGAGAAATCTTCTGGAAAAAATGGGTCGGAGATTTAATAATCCAAAAAGGATTGAGGACGTTCTCACTTCAATGCTGGGACATAAAGTTGAGGTGAAAGAGAACACGGGGGAGAACCAGTTTAGTGTTCTTGTGAGAGGATATGTACAGGATTTGAAACCTGCAAAATCATTTCTTGACAGAGTGAAACCGGCACATCTTATTTATGAGCTGAAAGTTTCAGAAGTCATTGAGGCAGTAGTAAACATTTACTATGGAATGTGTATTTCGGAACATGAATTTTATAAGGTAGAAGTGTTATAAAGAAACAACATCGGCACATGGCTTCAATGGAAAGCAGTGATCGGTCATTACAAAGATTTAAAGCAGAGGTGAAGTAATGGATATATGGGAAAATGCGTCTTTGACAGAAAAAGGTGCAGATTTACAAAATAAATTGATAAATGGAGAAACATTAAAAATTACAAAAGTAAAGACAGGTGCGGGAAAGGTTTCTGCAATGTATCTCAGACAGCAAACAGAGGTTGCCAACCCCGTACAAGAGTTAACAATACAGCCGGCTACAATTGTAGATGATAATATCATTATTCCAGTATTGCTTGATAATATTGGTTTGACGGAGAGTTATGAGTTGTGGCAGGTAGGATTTTATGCAGAAGATCCTGACGAAGGAGAAATTTTGTACTGTATTGCTCAGGCAGCAAAGGGAAAAGATATCCCCACAGAGCAGGAGAGTCCGGGCTACTCGATTGTATGGAATTTCCATTTTAAAAATTCAGAAGAGAATCCATTTGAGTTAAGTATTACTCCAGCAGGATTAACTTCAATGAGAACATTTCAAGAGCATGCAAATGATGTTGATATACATGTAAGCCAGGAAGAAAAAAAAATATTCAGTGATAAATATACAAAGACAGAGATTGACAATAAGTTTTCAGCATTTGAGACGAATATAGATTGGAAAGAAGCGGTAGATACATACACTGATATTCTGGAAATGTACCCCAAACCTCAGGATGGATGGACAGTAAATGTTAAGGATACAGACTATACATATAGATTTAATGGGATAGACTGGGTTGCAATTAGTTCCAATTCAATTCCTAATGCAACTACAGAGATGAATGGTTTAATGACAAAAGAGCAGGCGGCAGTTTTAAATAAGCTGGATAATGCAGTGGGAAGCTTACAAAATTTAACGACAGGTGAAAAACAGAATCTGGTAGGAGCTGTAAATGAAGTTAAAAGTCAGGTTACACAGCTAAATTCGGATTTAACTAATTCTAATAAACTTTTATTTGACAGAATTTACCCAGTTAATACAATCTATATTTCAATTTCTTCTACAAATCCAAGTACTATGTTTGGAGGGACATGGGTATCTTGGGGTTCAGGGAAATTTCTTGTTGGTGTCAATACATCAAGCTCTTATTTTAATACAGTGGAAAAGGTTGGTGGTTCAACAGATGCAGTAGTGATAAATCATGCACATACTACAACTGTTAAATATGCTACAGACGGAGCAACAGGAGGTACTGCAGCTCGATGTGTTGGAAGTGGAACAAATAAATCTACTAATATAGCAAGTACTTCATTTACAGGTGAAAATGGTGCGGGGAAAAATCTACCCCCATATATTACATGCTATATGTGGAGGCGTATTGTTTAATTCAAAGGAAAATTAATTAAATTTAGTTAATCTATATTTACAGACTGGTTCATTTTAACTTGTGAACCATGTAGCAAATAGACATAGCCAGCTTGCTGTTGGAACTGTATTGCTTGTAGTTGTGTTATTACTGTATCTAGTTACACTACAGGCCCCACTCGAAGGTACTGTCAATAAATATCTATTTGATCCACTTCCGTGCAAGACAAAATTTTCTTCATATGCTGGTCGGAACCCAGCTGGAATTGTTATAACACTATTATGTTCCTGCCAAGAAGTATTATTTTTTACAATACCTCTTAAATGAACAATTGCCCCAATTCTTCTCACTTGTATTGGAATAATTCCATATTGTACAATTCCATATCCTAAACCACAGTTGACCCAACCAGAGTCATATAAATAAGTGTCAATCTTACTTTTATAACTATTGTTGAAGTCAAAGCTAGATAGTCCTTTGCCAGAGATTTTATCAACTTTATTACTTAAAGAGCTTTTTATACCGTTTACATCAACACTATTACTTTCTAAATCCGAATTTAGCTGTCAAACTGAATATTTTTATTTTAATTCTTTTAAGGCCATACTCAGTGGTCTTTTTTTATATAGAAAGGAGCTTTATGTTTGAACAAATTTTAGCAATCTGTGGCGGAATCAGCATTATAGGCGGCGCCGGTGCAGTCATATATAAAATTATACATCCGGCATTTAAATTCAGTAACCGGGTTGAACTTTTAGAAGCACACTCGGAGAATGATTACCGCCGCTTAAAGAAATTGGAAGAAATGCAGCGTCAGCAGTCAAAATGTTTGGCTGCAATGCTGAACCACCAAATTACCGGAAACGGTATTGATAATATGAAAAAAATAAGAGACGAGCTTTTAGAAAGCATTATTGAAAAATAGAAAGGAGTACATAAGTATGAGTTTAGATTTTATATCACAATATTATATTTCTATTGTATTGGCTGCATGCCTGGCTGTTGGTTATGTGATTAAAAAATCTCTGGATTTTATACCAAACAAATATATTCCATTAATCCTTGTGGTTCTGGGAGCAGTTCTTGGATGTATTACAGAAGGAACATTATCAATGGAGTCCATTGTATATGGCGCAATTACTGGTTTGGCAAGTACCGGTCTGCACCAAGCTTTTACAAGAATGATGGAAGGTGTGGATAACGGGGCATCAGAAGAGAATAAAAAGGAAGATGGAGGCGGTCAGAATGGGAAGCTATAATATAAGCGCAGGTCATAACCCACCAGGAAAAGCAGCATGTGGGGCATGTGGGTTGTTAGATGAATCCAGAGAAAATCGGTTAATTACAAAAGAAGTCATCAGACTTTTAAAATCCTATGGACAAAAAGTTTATGACTGCACATGTAATAATGGCAAAAGTCAATCGGATGTTTTAAAAAAGATTGTTGAAAAATGTAATAAAAGAAGCGTAATTCTTGATATTTCCATACATTTGAATTCAGGAAGAAATGATCCTAAGGGAGATCAGAAGGCAGCTGGATGTGAAATATATTGTTCGGCAGATATCGGTATAAAGAAAGAAGTGTCAAAACAAATCCGAAAAAATATGGTTAATCTTGGATTTCCGGATCGGGGGACGAAAACAACGAACAATCTTTATTATCTAAATCATACGGTTAATAAAGCAATTTTAGTAGAAGTATGTTTTGTTGATGACAAAGATGATTACGAGATTTATAAAAAGATTGGATATAAAAAAATTGCAGAGGCTATTGCGAAAGGGATTCTTATGGAAGATATTGATAATAAAACATCAAAAAAAGCAAGTAATGAATCTAAAATTAAAATAGGAAAAGTAATTACTAAGAAGGACCCCTTAAGGCTGAGAAACAAAGCATCTTTAATGGGAAAAATTATTTATAGGATGCCGAAAGGGGCTAAGGTAGAAGTTTTAAGTGAAAAAAATAAATGGTATAAGGTCACTTATAATGGACGTACAGGTTACTGTAGTTCAAAATATATAAAAATATTACAATGATCCAGTAAGGGAATTGTTTTGTGGGTAAAATTCTGTGTTATAATTTAGTTACAACAATACAATGATTCGGAGGGATAGAGATAATTTGTCATAATTGCGGCAAAGAGAACAGGGAGGATGCTCTGTACCGCGAATGGTGCGGCTTAAAGCTGGAGGCTTTAAATGAAAAGGACCAGTAATTTCGTCTGTTCCTGAGCAGGAAAAAGCGGAATACCGGTATCTTTTGGAGTGTTGTAACACTTTTCTATGCATGGTTAGCATTAAGTTATTGGTTTGTCTGGTTTGGAGCCATTTATAATGTAGTCGTTATTATTTTAAGGTTTGTGCAGGCGGAAAAAGTGAAAAATCCATCTGTAGATCTGGTGCAGTCTTATCAAAATAAGAAGAAGCTTCTCATCGTAACGCTCATTGTAAACGTGTTAATCGGATGGTTTCCGGTGGCTCTCGCAGGGTATTGGAACGATAAGACCAAGATAAACTATGTGATGAAAAATCCTGAGTTTGTAAAACAGTGACAGGAAAACAAAAAGAACAGGAAACAAAATCAAACTTTTGCTTCCTGTTCTTTTTTATTTGAATTGGTTTTCAACATAATTCCGCATTTCCTGCCGGGTCTTCATCTGTTTGGCACCGTCGATGACCTGACGCTGTTGGTCAGAAGTCAGCGAAGAAAATGCAGACAGGGCATTTTCGTGCTGTGCCAGTTCCATCGTAAAGCCAATTGGAATATCTTCATTTCTCATAGTCATCACCTCAGAAATAGTATGACCGGAATCAGACAAAAAATACGGAAATAACATTTTATGCATTGCAATCAGTCGTAATCGTCATAATCATCGTCGTCGTCCCATTCCACATAGACGTGGACATAGGCTTTTACCTTCGGGTTATCTTTGCAAGTCAGCGTGATGGTTGCTCTTCCAGGTTTTTTGCCATAGATATAACCTTTGGAATTGACAGTCGCAACTTTTTTGTTGCTGGAAGAAAACGATACCTTTTTGTTTGTGGCAGTCCGGGGATAAACCTTGTATTCAATGTCTTCCCAATCATGAACATCTACATCGGTGTAGCGGTCTTCCACCCAGATTCTGGTTGGCTTTGTATACTTCTTTTTTGCTTTTTTCTTTACCGTGATAGTACAGGTCTTTTTCTTCTTTGTACCCCGGATACGGCAGGTGATTTTAGCTTTTCCGGTTTTCACTGCCTTTACGGTGATGTCGTCGTCCCTGCGGTCTCTGCTTACGATCTTCACAATTTTTTTGTTGCTGGTAGACCAGATCAGCTGGTCATCGTCGTAGTCAGAAGGACGCGCATAGGCTTCCAGTTCAAATTTTTGTCCTACCCGCAGGGTCTTCTTAGAGTAATTCAGCCTTCTTATAGAGGTCGGTTTTGGATCATCTTCGTCGGCATGGATGCTGAGCGGTGACATAATGACCGTCAGACTTAACAATGCTGCCAGTACAGCAGGCAGTAATTTTTTAATTTTCATATTTTCCTCCCATGAATCTTTAATCGTCATATTCTACAATAACATATACATAAGCTTTTACTTTCGGATTTGCTTTACATGTCAGTGTGATCTTTGTTCTGCCCGGGCGGATTCCTCTTACATCACCCCGGGAGTTTACTGTTGCTATTTTTGTGTTGCTGGAACGGAAGGTTACTTTTTTGTTCGTAGCTTTTTTTGGATATACCTTATAATCAATATCCTCAGTATCATTCACGTCTACATCCATCCGTTTATCATCCAGTTTGATCTTTGTCGGTTTTATGTATTTCTTTTTCACTTTTTTCTTTACGGTTACTGTACAGGTTTTCTTTTTCTTTGTTCCGCGGATGCGGCAGGTGATCTTTACTTTTCCGGTTTTCATGGCTTTTAATGTAATATCATCGTCTCTGCGGTCTTTGCTGATAATTTTTACGATTTTTTTGTTGCCGGTAGACCAGATGAGCTGATCGTCATCATAATCATATGGTCTGGCATAAGCCTTCAATTCAAATTTCTGCCCGACTCTGACAGTCCTCTTTTTATAGTTGAGTTTTCGGATAGAAGTGGGTTTCGGGTCATCGCTGTCTGCATGGATTACTGCAGGGGACAGGGAAAGGGAAAGTCCCATCATGAATCCCATAAACATTAACAAAATTTTTTTGATTTTCATGGCTTTTTACCTCCTTCGTCATTAAATACGTTTGCAGTGATAAATATCTTCCGGCCTGCCTCGTATGCTGACAGGAAGCAGGCCTGAGATATTTAAAATTAAATTCAGCTGTTAATCATCAATACCGAACTTGTTTTCTAAAGAATCTTCTGCAAAATCAAGTTTGTCTTCGAGAGCGTCAATCTTGCGCTCGATGTCTTTATATTTTTCGGCAGAGAGTTTTCCGGTATCATATTGATGCTCGTAATCGTCATCCAGAGTATCAAGTTCATGGTCGATCGCATCCAGTTCTTTCTTTAAGCTATAAAATTTATCCTGATTCTTGGAAGCGTTGGAAGCGGGTTTTGCCGCCTGGATTTTCTTTGTAATCTTTGAGATTTTTGTCTCATATTTGCTGAAATCAGGTGTGTCGGAAGTGGTTGTCTGAGTCGCTGTTGACTTTTCAGTGGCTTTTTCAGTTCCCTTCGCTGTTGTGGCGATATCCTGTGTGGTAGTTGATTCGGCCTGATCCTTCGGGGTACTCTGGCATCCTGCAAATAAGAATACAAATGTAAGGCAGGCTAATATGGCTGTTATTTTAATTTTCATAATAAAATCTCCTTTCTTATATTTTTGATAACTTTATTATAGTTCCCGATTATTAAAATTAAATTAAAACATTTTCATAAAATTACATTTATATTATAATAGTTCCATATGGAGGTATGACATGCGCCTGTTAATTGTGGAAGACGAAGGGGATTTAAGAAGCATCTTAAAAAAGAAACTGAAGAAAGAGCATTATACCGTAGATGACTGCGGAAACGGCCTGGATGCACTGGATTATATCTCCATGGCAGATTATGACGGCATAATTCTGGATATTATGCTTCCTGGACTTGACGGACTGGAACTGCTGAGAAAGATCCGGAGAGAGGGCAGCGACACGCCGGTATTGTTTCTGACTGCAAGAGACGGCATTGAAGACCGCGTGAAGGGCCTGGACCTTGGAGCCGACGACTACCTTGTAAAACCTTTTTCGTTTGAAGAACTTATGGCCAGGGTGCGGGTCATGATGCGGAGGAAACCGGCCCTGGTTTCTAACCGGCTGACGATTGATGACCTGGTCCTGGACTGTGAATCAAAGGAAGTTACCCGTGCAGATAAAAAGATATCTCTTTCCAGCAAAGAATTTATGGTCCTTGAATATATGCTGAGAAATCAGAATATTGTGCTGTCCAGGGATCAGATTGAACAGCATGCATGGAACTATAATTTTGAGGGCGGATCTAATGTGGTGGATGTCTACATCCGTTATCTGAGGAAGAAGATTGATGAAGGATTTGGCTGTAAGCTGATCCACACGGTGAGAGGCGTTGGATACGTTCTGAGGAAAGAAGTATGAGACGATTTTCGATTAAAAAAAGAGTTACCCTTTGGTATACAGGGATGATCGCTGTCGTGCTGGCAGCAGTATTTGCAGGGGTTTTCATATTTATCAATCAGCTGGAACTGTCCAAGACAGAGGAAGATCTTCAGGGAATGGTAGCCGACTTTGCTCACGATATAGAGTTCCAGAACGGAACCTATTATCTGGACCCGGAGGTAGACTATTATGACGACGGCGTCATGTTTTGTATCTATGATCAGGAAGGAAGGCTGCTGCACGGCAGTATGCCCGTGGAGTTTCCGAAAGAAACAAAGCTTCAGTCTCATGAAGTCCGAAACATAGAGAAGGGAAGCAAGCAGTGGATGATCTATGACGCCGCTTATCAGTACGGTACAGGAAAGGCCATCTGGATCAGAGGGATCGTTTCTATACATGGCATGGAACAGATTATGCATATGGTTCTGCTGGCCTTTTTAGCTGTATATCCGCTCCTGATTCTGGCCATTGGGCTGATCGGATACATGATGACGAAGAAAGCTCTAAAGCCGGTAGATGATATATGTACTACCGCAGGGGACATCAGCAGCGGTGCGGATTTGTCAAAACGTCTCCCGGAGCCAAAATCGGAAGATGAAATGCGTCAGCTGACATGTACGTTCAATGAAATGTTTGACCGTCTGGAAGCATCATTTGAGGATGAAAAACAGTTTACTTCCGATGTCTCCCACGAACTAAGGACTCCGGTTTCTGTGATCATAGCACAGTGTGAATATGCCCTGGAGGAAGATACACTCAGTAATGAACAGAAACATGAGATTCAGATTGTTCTCCGGCAGGCTAAGAAAATGTCGGATCTTATCTCACAGCTTTTGATGATTGCCCGGAGCGAGAGAGGAAAAGAGAATTTCCAGTTTGAGCCTGTGGATATGAGTATGCTGGCAGAAATGACATTGGAGGAACTGTCACAGAGAGCCGATGAAAAAAGGATTCATCTGCTGAGTGAGATCGAGCCCGGCCTCACAGCCAGAGGAGACCAGATGCTTCTGACCAGGATGCTGATTAATCTGGTGGAGAATTCCATTGACTATGGAAAGAGAAATGGAATAGTGAAAGTATCGCTGTTCAAAAAAGACGGGAAAATCCGGGGAATAGTGAAGGATGACGGACAGGGCATCGGAGCGGAACATTTAGACAAGATATGGAACCGTTTTTACCGCGCTGACAGGAGCAGGAACAGCCAAAATCAAGTCAGGGGTACCGGTCTGGGCCTGTCTATGGTAAGATGGATTGTCAGGATACATGAAGGACAGATTTGGGTAAAAAGTAAGGAAGGAGAAGGTTCAGAATTTATCTTTGAATTAAAGGAAAAGTAATTATGGAAAAGAGAGAAAAGTTTTCGTCGAGGATTGGATTTATCTTAATATCGGCAGGATGCGCCATAGGAATCGGGAATGTGTGGAGGTTTCCGTTTGTAACCGGACAGTACGGAGGAGCTGCCTTCGTATTGGTATATTTGTTTTTCTTATTTGCGCTGGGACTGCCGATCATGGTCATGGAGTTTTCAGTGGGGCGTGCCAGCCAGAAAAGTATCGCAACTTCGTTTCAGACATTGGAGCCCGAGGGAACAAAGTGGCATTGGTACAGCTATTTCGGAATGGCAGGAAACTATCTGCTGATGATGTTTTATACGACTGTGGCAGGATGGATGATCAGTTATTTCTTCAAGATGCTGAAAGGCGATTTTGTGGGTAAAAATCCGAAACAGGTTGAGGCTGTGTTCGGAGAACTTTTATCAAAGCCGGAAGTGCTGATTTTCTGGATGCTGGTTGTCATTATTGTTGGATTTTTAATCTGTTCTCTGGGGCTTCAGAATGGTGTGGAAAAGATTACTACAGTCATGATGTCTTGTTTATTTGTGGTTATTCTTGTGCTGGTCATAAGAGCAGTCACACTTCCGGGGGCCTCAAAAGGGCTTGCATTCTATCTTGTGCCGGATTTCCAGGCCATGAAGGAGCAGGGAATCATGAAAGTAGTCTCTGCGGCTATGGGACAGGCGTTCTTTACGCTGAGCCTTGGGATCGGAGCTATCGCAATTTTCGGAAGCTATATTGACCGGTCTTACCGTCTGACAGGAGAAGCTGTCAGCGTGGCCGTATTGGATACACTTGTAGCTCTTATGTCAGGACTGATTATCTTTCCGGCCTGCTTTGCTTTCGGAGTGCGGCCGGACAGCGGACCAAACCTGGTATTTATCACACTGCCGAATGTATTTAACGAGATGCCGGGTGCCAGGATATGGGGAGCCCTGTTCTTCCTGTTTATGTCCTTTGCGGCGCTGTCGACAATCATAGCAGTGTTTCAGAATATCATTTCTTTTGCACAGGATTTATGGGGCTGGACAGTCAAGAAAGCGAGTGTTTTCAACGGGATACTGATCACCATACTGTCGCTTCCGTGTGCACTCGGATTCAATGTGTGGAGCCATATCATGCCTTTTGGGGCGAAAAGTACGATCCAGGATCTGGAGGATTTTATTGTGAGCAACAATATTCTTCCGCTGGGGTCTTTAGTGTATCTGCTGTTCTGTGTGACGAAATACGGCTGGGGATGGAAAAACTTCAGCGAAGAGGCCAATGCGGGAAAAGGAATCAAATATCCGGAATGGACGAGGAAATATGTTACGTTTATTCTTCCGCTGATTGTTATTTTTATATTTATACAGGGTTATATTGACAAATTTAAATAAAAAGGCAGAATATCAAAAGGGTCTTGGAATTATCCAAGGCCCTTTCCCTTTACTTAACCTATAAGCTGATCACGCTGCCTGTTTTCATATAGCGCACTTTTTCTTTCATTGTTTTTTTCAATACCCGGAAAGCGGGAATACCCGTACAGTGGCCGGTATAGACACAGGAGATATTCCGTTTAAGCAGTTGTCTTCCAAGCTCCTGGATGTCTTCCGGCCTGCCGCTCATACTGCCCGGACCCCGGAGCCCCATGGTATGAAAACCGCCGAATACATAAGAGACCTTCTTATCTGCTGTCTTCAGGGCGTAATTTACTTCGTCAATGATAGAAACAACACCTGCATGGCAGCAGCTGTTGAACAGAACCAGATCATTTTCACGCTCAAATACGAGACTCTGCTCGTGGCTGAAATTATCAGGACTGAAACCGTTTTTTGACTTAATATACATGTGTCCGCGGCGGCCTCTCTCCGAAAGTCCGGGAATGCTGTGTGAGACCGTCCAGACGCCTGGCTCTGTTTCCACTGTGCCGGACATAAACCTGAGACGGTTTCGATAGTTCTTAAGAACACCCTTCGGTACACCGATGTATTGTCTGTACAGCAGGAATTTAGAATAACAATTTTCTCTGACAGCCTTTTGAAGATAAAGCACCGCTTTTGAATTCTCGGAGAAGAATTCCCGGTACCCGCCGGAGTGATCGTAATGAGCGTGGGAGAGAAACGCCGCATCCACATCGGAAAGACAGATGCCCAGCCGGTGCGCATTTTCTGCAAATTGTCCGGAGGCACCGGTATCCAGAAGATAGTTTTTCCCTTTATACTCAATATGTATTGCCAGCCCGTGTTCTCTGCACAGAGAGTCCGGAGCCTGATTTTCAATGAGAGTCGTGACTTTCATGTGATCTTCCTCCTGAAATGGTGGTTAATTGTCTGATTTTTCTTTTGGTATTGCTGCATTTAAGATAATGGCAACCAGAGCGGCGGGAACGATCCCGGAGCCGCCGAAGATCAGCTGAACTGCCTGAGGAAGGTTTGCCAGGGCCTGGGCGTTGGCACCGAGTCCATAGCCGAGTCCTAAAGCCACAGATACGATGGTTACAACCCGGTTGCTTACTCCGTCTTTGGTGATCAGCTGGATTCCGCTGACTACGATGGAAGCGAACATCATAACCGCAGCTCCGCCGAGCACGGACTGGGGCATGATGGAGACCAATGCCGCCAGTTTGGGAAACAGTCCGCAGATTACAAGGAAGCCTGCGCCCATGGAAATAGAATATAAGTTGACAACCTTTGTCATTCCCACAAGACCTACGTTCTGACTAAAGGATGTATTTGGGAGCACTCCGAAAACAGAAGCGAAGGAAGATCCCAAACCGTCACAGATCACGCCGCCGGAGAGTTCTTTATCGGTGGCTTCTCTGGACAATCCTCCCTCTGTGATGCCGGAAATATCGCCTATCGTCTCAACAGAAGTCACGATAAACATAATGGCGATCGGTATGATAGCCTTCAGGTCAAATACGATCTTGACGGGCATGAGCTTAGGAAGAGAGAACCAGCCGGCATCGGCCACTTTATCCCAATTTAAAACCCAGGAAGCTGTCTGCACGGCACCCTCTGCATTTGTATAGGTAGTGGGCAGAAACAGGCCCATGACAGCGCAGAGAATGTAGCCCACAATAACACCGATCAGAATAGAGGAACTGCTGGTTACACCTTTTGTGAAATGCTTTAAGACAACGATCACAATCAGTACCACAGCTCCCACAAAAAGGTTCGGGAGGGAACCGAAATCCCCAGCTCCGGAGCCGCCTCCGAAAGAATTGATCCCCACAGAGATCAGGGACAGACCGATGGCCATGACCACTGTACCGGTGACCACAGACGGAAAAAACTTTCGCAGGGGCTTTAAGAAAAATCCCAGAACCCCTTCAAACAGGCCGCCGATGATGCTCGCTCCCAGAATGGCTCCGTATGCTGCCACTCCGCCGCCCATAGAGGCTGCCACCCCGGAACACACTCCGATAAACCCGGAGCTGGTACCCATGACGACCGGAAGGCGGGCACCCACTGGTCCAATGGTGAACAGCTGTACAAAGGTTACGAGGCCGGCTACCAGCATGGCATTTTGTAAGATAGATACCTGAAGAGGGCTGCCTGCACCGATGCCGCAGGCGCCGGCGATCAGGATGATCGGAGTCAGATTTCCTGCAAACATTGCCAGGACATGCTGCAGTCCTAAAAGGACAGCCTGGGGAAAGGGAATTCTTCCTTCCAGATCATGAGCGGACGAAAATGATTGGTTTTTCATATAAATCTCCTTTTTAATATTAGATAATGAAGAAAACCGGAGGACAATTTTCTCTTCCCTGAGGGAATCTTCTCCGGTTTGCCTATTTAAAGTAGCACAGCAGACGAAGAATGTCAAAAAAAGACGCATCACAGAAGAATCCATAAAAAATAAACGGGGGAAATATAAGATAAACGGTAATAAAAAAGGAAAAATAAGGGTCAGTAAAAGTTTTCATGACAATAAAACAGCCACTTATTACATTGACGCACAAAAATCTGAAATATGATGTATAATAAATCTAAATTCAAGGTTCCCTCCCTTGAATTAGAGATAACCCTCTCTCACACATTAAGTGTATTTTGGTATAATGAAAGGCCTTCCATCGCCAGGTGGAAGGCCTTTCATTTTTGCATCCGTCAAAATTTTTCTTAGTCAAGAGCTTTTGCCACTTCATACAGCTTCATCCCATTGGATGCTTTGATCAGTACTACATCATGTTCTGATAGATAATTCTTTAAATAAGATATCAGATCATGATTGGAAGCGAACCATTTCGTTTTTAGTGAGGGATTCTTTTTTTGTGCAGCTTTTGCATATTCTTTGGAAAGGGTTCCCGTGATGTATAGATCCGTAATATCTGCCGTGCCCAGGAATTCGCCGACTTCCCTGTGGTAATCCGGAGAATCTGGTCCCAGCTCCAGCATATCGGACAGAACCGCGACTTTTCTTCCACTGTCCTGATAATCTGATAAAATTTTAAGACCTGCTTTCATAGAATCGGGACTGGCATTGTAGGCGTCATCAATGACCGTGTATCCATGCATTTTGAGAATGTTCTGGCGCTGTCCGGAAAATGTGGCAAGCTGCCGTTTGATCGTTTCCATTGGAACATCATAGGCAAGGCCCAGGGCGATTGCGGCAAGGGCGTTGGAGACATTGTGATCCCCAAGAACATTTAAAATGATTGGTTCCCTCATATCTTCATGGACGAAAGTAAAATGGGTCTGACCATTGATCTCTTCTACTTCCTCAGCACGATAGGAGCAGTCTTCTGAAAATCCAAAAAATTTATATGAATGTGTCACATAACCGATATGTTTTCGGATCATATCATTGTCGCCGTTTAAGTACAGTACGCCGTTTTTGGCCAGACCGTTCTGGATATCCAGTTTTTCACGGCAGATATTGTCCCGGCTTCCCATCTGTTCAATATGGGAGACACCTACATTTGTGACTACCGCAGCATTTGGGCGAATGATCTCTCCGAGAATCGTAATCTGTCCCGGTTCACTCATACCCATCTCCAGCACTCCGATCTCATCCTTTGATGTGAGGCGGTCCAGGGTCAAGGGCACACCGACCTGGCTGTTCTGGTTTCCAATGGTCTCAAACACACGGTATTTGCCCTTCAGCACATGGGCGATCATCTCGCGGGTCGTGGTTTTTCCAACACTTCCTGTAATTCCGATGATCGGAAGGGACATTTTATTTCTATAATAAGATGCGATCTGCTGCATGGCCTTTAAGGTATCCAGCACCCTGATAAATGGATGCGGACCTTCTGCGTGGTCATGTTCCTGAGTCAGAGCAGCTCCGCCGTCTTTCAGGGCGCTGTCGATAAATTTATGTGCGTTTACCCGTTCACCGATGATGGGTACAAACAAGGTATCCGGCCCCACTGTTCTGGAGTCTGTGCTTATGCGTTTGATCGGCATAGAAGAATCGCCGCACAGAAGGGTGCCGCCGGTTGCAGCTAAAATATCCTGAATGGTCATATGTTCCATAATCTTACTCCTTTATCTTCTTATCTTTTCCTTAGCATTATAGCACAGGAAATGGTTTTGTGGTAAAATCTATATATCTGTATAGAATTGTTGTTCGATCAACCGAAGGAGGACACGTTATGAGAAAGAAAAAACTGATATTTGCCGGACTGCTGGCTGTGGCTGCTGCAGCGGGATTAGCCGGATGCAGTAATGATAATACAAAGAAGGCAACAGAAAAGGCCACAAAAGCTTCCACTGAGGCAGAAAAGACCACGGCAAAGAAAAAGACAACAGGGAAAAAAGCCGCAGCCACAACGGCAGAATCAAAGAAGCCGGTTGTAAAAGAGTGTACCATCTATGCGCCGGATGACAATGTGGAGACATTGATTCAGGGAAAGGTAAAGATCCAGGATGTGACGGCGCAGAAGCTGCTGAAAGAGATGATCAAGATGGGAACCCTGGAAGAGGGGACGAAGATCAACTCTTTCCAGATCAAGAAGCAGACAGCCTACGTCGACTTTAATAATACATTTGAAAAGACCCTGCGCAGGATGGGCAGCTCCGGTGAAGTGCTGACAGTTCAGGCAGTGACAAAGACCATCTGTGAGAATCTTGGCACAAAGTCAATGAAGTTTACGGTGGAGGGGAAAGTATTAGAGACCGGACATAATATTTACGATGAGCCTCAGAGACCGGGTGAAGAATAAGTACAGGAGAGAAAGTCCATGAGTTTTACACACTTACATGTTCATACAGAATACAGTCTGCTGGATGGATCCAGTAAGATCAAGGAGCTTGTGCATCAGACCAAAGAACTGGGGATGGACAGTATTGCCATCACAGATCACGGTGCCATGTATGGAGTCATTGATTTCTATAAGGCTGCCAAAGCAGAAGGCATCAAGCCAATCATTGGATGTGAGATCTATGTGACGGCTGGATCCAGATTTGAAAAGGACGGCAGACAGGGCAGCAACAATTATTTCCATCTGGTCCTTTTGGCTGAAAATGACCAGGGGTATCACAACCTGATGAAGATTGTATCCAGAGGATTTACAGAAGGGTTTTACTATAAGCCGAGAGTAGATTATGAAGTGCTGGAGACTTACAGTGAAGGCATCATTGCGCTGAGTGCCTGTCTGGGAGGAGAGATCCCTACTTATATCAGAGAAGGAGACTATGAGAAGGCAAAAGAAGCTGCCCTGAGGCTGGAGAAGATCTTCGGCAAGGGCAATTTCTTTCTGGAGCTCCAGGATCATGGGATCAGTGAGCAGACAACAGTCAACTCGGCCCTGCTGAAGATGTCCAAGGAGACAGGGATCGAGCTGGTGGCCACCAATGATCTCCACTATACCTTTGCGGAGGACGTGGAGCCCCATGATATCCTGCTGTGCATCCAGACCGGAAAAAAAGTGGCGGATGAGGACAGGATGCGGTATGAAGGCGGACAATATTATCTCAAATCACCTGAGGAGATGGAACGGCTTTTTCCGTATGCCAGAGAAGCCATAGACAATACAGAAAAGATAGCAAAGCGGTGCAATGTGGAGATTATCTTCGGAGAGCAGAAGGTGCCGAAGTTTGACGTGCCTGAGGGTTATACATCTACTTCTTATTTAAAAAAGCTTTGTGATGAGGGCATCAGCCGCCGTTACAAAGAGGTGTCCGGGGAACTCAGAGAGCGCCTGGAATTTGAGCTGGACACGATTGAAAATATGGGATATGTGGACTATTTCCTGATCGTATGGGATTTTATCCGCTATGCCAAAGACCATGGTATCGCTGTGGGACCCGGGCGGGGATCTGCGGCGGGAAGCATTGTATCCTACTGTCTGGAGATCACAGATATTGAACCCACCAAATACCAGCTTCTGTTTGAGCGTTTCCTGAATCCGGAGCGTGTATCCATGCCGGATATTGATATTGATTTCTGTTATGAGCGCAGGCAGGAGGTCATTGACTATGTGGTGGAGAAGTATGGAAAAGATAAGGTGGTTCAGATCATAACGTTTGGAACTATGGCGGCCAGGGCGGTCATCCGGGACGTGGGAAGAGTTCTGGATATTCCTTACGCCAAGGTGGACAGCATTGCAAAAATGGTGCCCAATGAGCTGAATATCACCATAGAGGGGGCGTTGAAAAAAAGTCCTGATCTGAAAAAGGCATATGCGGAAGATGAAGAAACAAAATATCTTATCGACATGTCGAAGCGTCTGGAAGGACTGCCGAGGCACGCATCCATGCATGCCGCAGGCGTCGTGATCGGCAAGGATTCCATCGATGAGTTTGTGCCTTTGGCAAAAGGTACAGACGATGCCATAACGACGCAGTTTACCATGACCACCATCGAAGAATTGGGACTGCTCAAAATGGATTTCCTGGGACTTCGGACATTGACTGTCATCCAGGATGCGGTGCACCTGATTGAGAAGAAAGAGGGCAGGCCGTTTAACATTAATGATATCGATACGGAAGACGCAAAAGTCTATGAGATGATCGGCCAGGGTAAAACAGAGGGTGTGTTCCAGCTGGAAAGCGGCGGCATGAAATCTTTCATGAAGGAACTGAAGCCGGAAAGCCTGGAGGAGATCATCGCGGGTATCTCTCTTTACCGGCCGGGACCGATGGACTTTATCCCGAGATACGTAAAGGGAAAAGTGGATAAAGAGAGCATCCGCTATGACTGCCCGCAGCTGGAGAAGATCTTAAAGCCCACATATGGATGTATCGTATATCAGGAACAGGTAATGCAGATCGTAATGGAGCTGGCAGGATATACTCTCGGCCGCAGTGACCTTGTGCGCAGAGCCATGTCCAAAAAAAAGGGCGACGTTATGGTGAAGGAGCGGAAGAACTTTGTATACGGCAATGAAGAGGAAGGAATTCCCGGCTGCATCAAAAATGGCATCGATGAAAAACTGGCGAACCATATCTGGGATGAGATGCTGGATTTTGCAAAGTATGCCTTTAATAAATCCCATGCGGCAGCCTATGCGGTGGTCTCTTATCAGACAGCTTATCTGAAATGCTACTATCAAAAAGAATTCATGGCTGCATTGCTGACCTCCGTTTTGGGAAACACTAATAAGGTATCAGAATATATCTATGCCTGCCGGAAGATGGGGATCAGGATACTGCCGCCGGATATCAATAAGGGTGAAGGAGCGTTTTCCGTGGATGACGGATGTATCCGCTACGGGCTCAGTGCCATCAAGAGTCTTGGAAAGCCGGTCATAGAAGAGATTCTAAAAGAGAGAACCGAACATGGGCCTTTCAGGAGCCTGAAAGATCTGGTGGAACGGCTGTCCAGCAAGGAAATGAACAAACGGACCGTGGAGAGCCTGATCAAATCCGGGGCACTGGACGGACTTGGGCGGACAAGGAAACAGCAGATGTTCGTCTACGCAAGTATCCTGGAGAGTGTCCAGAAGGAACGCAAACAGGAGATCTCCGGACAGATGAGCCTTTTAGACTTTATGTCGGAGGACCAGCAGGAGAGCTTTGAGATAAAGTACCCGGACGTTGGGGAATATGACAAAGAACAGAGACTGGCAATCGAAAAAGAGGTGCTGGGCATCTATGTAAGCGGACATCCGCTGGAAGACGATGTTGAGATCCTGGAGAGACTCACAACAGCCAGTACATCCGATTTTGTTGCGGAAGAAGAGACGGGGCAGCCGGTATTAAAGGATAAGCAGACCTGTATCATCGGAGGCATTATCAGTGACATGAATATAAAACTCACCAGAAACAACCAGAATATGGCGTTTCTGACGGTGGAAGATCTGATGGGAACAGTGGAAGTCATCGTATTTCCGAGAGAATTTAACAACTACCAGCATCTTCTCAAAGAGGATGCCAAGATCTTTGTAAAAGGAAACACCTCTATCTCAGAGGAAGAGAGTAAGATGATCTGCAGCCAGATCAGCACGTTTGACGACCTGTCCCAGGAGATTTGGGTACAGTTTGATGACAAGGACTGTTTTTTTGCAGAGCAGGAACGGTTTTATGAGATGTTGAAGCCTTACAGGGGCAGCAATCCGGTGATCGTCTATTGCAGGAAGGAGAGAGCCGTGAACAGACTGGACCGGGCTTTCGCGGTGAACAGTGAGAATGAACTCATATATGTACTTGGAGAACGATATGGAAAAGAAAATATCAGGATCAAGAAAACAGGGTTAAAATAATTATATTGAAAATCTTTAACAAATGCATTAAAATGAGTCTAACAAAATATAATTTTATGCTATTATTTGGAGGATTTTAACATGGGAACACCGAAAGTAAGAACAATTGGAGTACTGACCAGCGGAGGGGATGCACCCGCAATGAACGCTGCCACAAGAGCAGTCGTTAGAGTCGGTTTAGAGCGCGGTTTAAATGTAAAGGGTATCAGAAAAGGATATAATGGTTTATTGAATGAAGATATCATCGATCTGACTTCAAGACACACTGCAGATAGTATTTCACGGGGAGGAACCATCTTATTTACTGCCCGCTGTGATGAGTTTAAGACACCGGAAGGACAGAAGAGAGGCGCAGAGGTGTGCCGCGAACAGGGAATCGACGGACTTGTTGTCATCGGTGGAGACGGTTCTTTCCAGGGAGCGCAGAGACTTGCGGAACTTGGGATCAACACCATCGGAATTCCCGGCACCATCGACCTTGACATCGCATGTACCGAGTATACCATCGGATTTGATACAGCAGTCAACACGGCGATGGAAGCCATTGATAAGATCAGGGACACATCCACATCCCACGAGCGCTGCAGTATCGTTGAGGTAATGGGACGCGGCGCCGGATATATCGCACTGTGGTGCGGAATGGCAACCGGAGCGGAAGATATCCTGATCCCGGAAAGCTTTGACGGCAACATGCCGAAGTTAGAGCAGCAGATCATCGAACATCTGCTCAGGAACAGAGCGTTAGGAAAGACTCATCATATGATCATTAATGCGGAAGGTGTTGGACATTCCTACGGCATGGCCAAGAGGATCGAGGCAGCTACAGGAATTGAGACAAGAGCTACGATCTTAGGTCACATGCAGCGAGGCGGAAGCCCTACAGCAAAAGACAGGGTGTATGCTTCTATGATGGGAGCCTATGCAGTGGATCTTTTATGTGCAGGAAAGAGCAACCGTATCGTCGGATATCAGAACGGAAAGTTCATGGACATCGATATGGACGAGGGTCTGGCAATGGAAAAGCATGTGGATGACTATCAATTACAGATTGCCCATTTACTTGGAAAATAAAAAGATTTTATGGAAAAAGCGATCTTTTAAAGATGGCTTTTTCTGTATATAAGGAGAAATGAAAGGGAATGAAGAAGATTAAGCCGGTCCATATTATATTATTTGGATTCTTATTTGTCATACTGATTGGGTCTGTGCTGCTGACATTGCCGATCGCGTCAAGGAACGGCCACGCCACGCCTTATATTGACGCATTGTTTACATCCACAACATCTGTGTGTGTCACCGGGCTGGTGGTGGAGACAACGATGACTTACTGGAGTACTTTCGGACAGTTGGTGATCCTGGTGCTGATACAGCTGGGAGGTCTGGGTGTTATCACATTCACCACAGGAATGTTTTTGTTTCTGAAGAAAAAGCTGACAATGAAAAACAGAATCCTGATCCAGGAGTCCTTCAGCTTGAATACAATGTCCGGTCTCATAGAACTGGTCCGCAAGATTTTAAAGGGGACTTTTATTATAGAAGGGATCGGAGCGGCATTATTTGCAACACAGTTTATTCCGGAATTCGGTGTAAAATACGGCATATGGGCATCTGTTTTTAACTCTATTTCCGCTTTTTGCAACGCAGGGATCGATATCGTGCAGATGGATAGTCTCAGAAGCTACATTACAAACCCAGTAGTGAATTTTACTGTCATGGGGCTGATCATTTTAGGAGGCCTCGGTTTTATCGTTTGGAGGGACTTGCTACGGGTATTCAGGGAACTGATCCATAGGGAATTCCCGCTTCGCAGAGCTTTCGGAAAGCTGAGACTTCACTCTAAGATCGTATTGTCCACCACAGTGATTTTAATTTTTATCGGTACCGTATTTATTTTTATCTTTGAATATGCAAATACTAAAACAATAGGAAACCTTTCTCTTGGCAATAAGCTCATGGCATCTATGTTCCAGTCTGTCACAGTAAGAACGGCGGGATTTGAGACTGTTCCCCAGGCGGCGCTGACCGAGGGCTCCTCTCTGATCTCTATGATTCTTATGTTCATCGGAGGCTCTCCTGTGGGAACAGCAGGCGGAGTTAAGACGGTCACATTTGTTGTTTTGGTTTACTGTGTGCTCGTAACGGTCAAGCAGGAGGGAGCGATCCATATATTTAAGAGAACCATACCAATGCATGTTATACCAAAGGCACTGACGATCATTTGTGTCAATCTGATTGTACTGTTGTCTTCTATTTTGATCGTACTGGTATCTGACACCGCATCCTTTATGGATACATGTTATGAATGTGTCTCCGCACTTGGAACCGTGGGTCTTAGCAAGGGACTGACACCGGATTTGAGTGTGATCGGAAGGCTGGCGATCATCGTCACCATGTATCTGGGAAGGGTCGGTCCTGTCTCTTTGGCAGTGGGATTTGCAGTCCGGGGTAAAAAGAAAGTATTGGCAGCGTATCCGGAAGAAGATATTATTTTAGGATAAAAGCATATAAAGGAGTAAGGATAATGGGAAAATCATATGCAGTGCTTGGGCTTGGTAAATTTGGCAAGAGTGTGGCCTTAAATCTGATGAAAGATGGGGCGGAAGTGCTGGCAGTAGACCAGAAGGAAGAGCTGGTCCGGGATATTGTGGATTATGTTACCTGTGCAGTCTGTGCGGATGTCACAGATATGGAAGTGATGAACAGCATCGGGCTGGAAGAGATGGACGGGGTGGTCATTGCCACTGCGGAAAGTCTGGAAGCCAGTGTTATGGCACTGATGATCGCAAAGGAGATCGGAGTTCCGTATATCCTTGCTAAGGCAGATGGAAGGCTGAAAGGAGAGATTCTAAAAAGGATCGGCGCCGATGAGGTGGTATATCCTGAGGAGGAAATGGGTGCCAGGACTGCCTACAATCTTGTGAGTGGAAAAGTGATGGACCTGTTTGACCTGTCATCCAAGACCAGTATCGTGGAAATCCATCTGAAAAAAGGCTGGGTTGGGAAAAACCTGCGCCAGCTGGATATCCGTGGGAAATATAACATCAATGTTGTGGCCATCCACAGTGGAGAAGATTTTAACGGGGCGCCGGATCCAGACCAGATATTAAATGAGCGCGACAGCCTGATTGTGATTGGAAATAAAGAAGATTTGATCAAGCTTAGATAAATGGAAGTGATGTCCGGACTGGGGTTTTCCTGTACCGGCTTTAGATAGTGGAGAAAAACTTATGATTACAACATCACAGAATAAACAGATCAAACAGGTGGTAAAATTACTGAAAAGTTCCAGAGAGAGAAAAAAGACCGGACTGTTTGTTATTGAGGGACTCCGCATGTTTCGGGAGATACCGGAGGACCGGAGAGAAAAAGTATTTGTCTCCAGTGATTTTATAAAGGAGCATAGAGAAATACTCCGGGGAATTTCTTTTGAGGAGGTATCTCCCCAAGTTTTCCGTGAGATCTCTGATACAGAGACACCCCAGGGGATTCTTTCCCTGGTGAGAATGGAGCAGACCCCGATTTCTGAAATATTCAAAAGGGACGGCAACAGCATTCTTTTGCTGGAGAACCTACAGGATCCGGGAAATCTGGGGACATTGATCAGGACCGGAGAAGGAGCAGGAGTCTGCTGTGTCATCATGAGTAAAGATACGGTGGATATCTACAACCCAAAAGTCATACGCTCTACTATGGGTTCCATCTTCCGGGTGCCGTTTTGTTATGTGGAGGATCTGGCTGAGATAGTGGAACTGTTAAAGCAGCGTTCCATTCATGTTTACGCGGCGCATCTGGACGGTTCAGATTACACGGATGAATGCTATGATAAAATCAGTGCATTTCTCATAGGCAACGAAGGGAATGGGCTGACAGACCGAATTGCGGCTTTGGCAGATAAGAGGATCAGGATCCCGATGGAAGGCCAGGTCGAATCATTAAATGCAGCTATGGCCGGAGGACTTCTCATGTATGAGGCCAGGAGGCAGAGAAAAGGAGGTAGCTGATTATGTATATGGTATACTGGTTGATAGCGGTCGCTGTTTTCCTCTTGTTGGAGATATTGACCCTGGGACTTACGAGCATCTGGTTTGCGGTCGGGTCTTTGGCAGCAGCCATCGGCGCGGGACTGGGCCTGCCATTTTTCGGGCAGTTGATCCTGGCCGCGGCAGTTTCCTGTGTCGTTTTTGTATTTGCAAGGCCGTGGGCCAAAAAATATCTGAACAGCAAGACAGAAAAGACCAATGCAGAGAGCCTGATTGGGAAGACAGGTATTGTTAAAAAAAGAATCATCAATATTAAAGGCCAGGGAATGGTCTACATCCAGGGTATGGATTGGACGGCGCGTTCTGCCGATGATGAGGAAATCCCGGAAGAGACAGAGGTAATCGTAGAGGAAATTAAAGGTGTGAAACTAATCGTGAGCAAGAAGTAGGAGGTGCAGAATGTTTATTTTATTATTGATCTTATTTTTCATTATCATCATGGCGATGCTTTCCAGCATCCGGATCGTTCCGCAGGCAAATGCCTATGTGGTGGAACGTCTGGGAGCATTCAAGGAAACGTGGTCTGTAGGGCTTCATATCAAGGTCCCGTTCATTGACCGAGTGGCAAGAAGAGTAAACCTGAAGGAACAGGTTGTGGATTTTCCACCTCAGCCGGTTATCACAAAAGACAATGTTACCATGCAGATTGATACAGTCGTCTATTTTCAGATCACAGATCCAAAGCTTTATTCATATGGAGTTGAGAATCCGATCATGGCCATCGAAAATCTGACAGCTACAACATTGAGAAATATCATCGGTGACCTGGAGCTTGACCAGACATTGACATCCAGAGAAACTATTAATACGAAGATGCGTGCTACTTTAGATGAAGCAACAGACCCATGGGGAATCAAAGTCAACCGGGTGGAATTAAAGAACATCATTCCGCCGTCAGCGATCCAGGATGCCATGGAAAAACAGATGAAGGCGGAGAGGGAGCGAAGAGAAGCGATCCTCCGTGCGGAAGGTGAAAAGAAATCCGCCATCCTCCGCGCAGAAGGCCATAAGGAATCAGTGATCCTGGAAGCAGAGGGTGACAAAGAATCTGCGATCCTCCGTGCAGAGGCGAATAAAGAAGCGACCATCAGGGAGTCTGAGGGACAGGCGGAAGCGATCAAACAGATCCAGAAGGCTAACGCAGACGGTATCGAATTCTTAAAGAAAGCCTCCCCAGATAATGCGGTACTCCAGTTAAAGAGCCTGGAAGCATTTGCAAAGGCGGCAGACGGAAAAGCTACGAAGATCATTGTCCCATCTGAGATCCAGGGAATCGCAGGACTGGTGAAATCCATCACGGAAGTGGCCGCGGACGAAAAACCTTCTCTAAGGGACGAAATTGAAGAGAGTTTGACCAATTCTTCAAAATAAGATATAATATCCATTAGTGTGTACTTTTTCAAAACGAAAAGGCACGAATATTATCATTTAGGAGGAAAAAGGAATGAGATTGAAAAAAGTTTTAGCAGTAGGTCTCGCAGCTGTCATGGGGATCAGCCTGGTTGCATGCGGCGGCGGAAATAAGAAAGACTCCAAGGAAAAGACATATAAGATTGCATCTGACACAACATTTACACCATTTGAATTTGAGGATAAGGATGGTAACCGTGTAGGAATCGACCTTGATTTATTAGATGCGATTGCAAAAGAAGAAGGATTCAAGTACAAAGTGACAGCGGTTGGTTTCGATGCTGCCATGGCTTCTGTAGAGTCCGGACAGAGCGACGCAATGATCGCCGGTATGTCTATAACCAAGGAAAGAAAGCAGAAATACGATTTTTCTGAAGCTTACTATGATTCTAAAGTCGCTTTCGCTGTAAAAAAAGGCGGAAAGACATTTGATAATATTAAAGACAAGAAAAAAGCAGAAAAAGAAGCACTTTCCAGCCTGAAAGGAAAGACAGTGGCAGCAAAAGTAGGTACGGTAGGTGCCACATATGCCAATGAAAATGCTGAAAAGTATGGCTATAAAGTAAGACAGTTCAAGGATTCACCGACAATGTACCAGGCAGTGCTGACAGGAAATGCAGCCGCATGCTTTGAAGATTTCCCGGTCATCTCTTATCAGATTGGGCAGAAGAATCTGAAATTACAGGTAGCTTTCACATCCGAGAGCGGAAGCCAGTATGGATTTGCTGTAAAGAAGGGCAAAAACTCTGAACTCGTAGAGAAGTTTAACAGCGGATTAAAGAAGATTAAAGACAACGGAAAATATCAGGAAATTGTAGATAAATATACAAAGACTAAGTAGGCGGACAGATTATGAACTTTATAGAACTATTTCAACAGTATTTTCCGTCATTCTCGACGGCGCTGGGACTGACACTGCAGCTTGCCCTGGCTTCTCTGATCTGTGCCAGCATCATCGGTATTATCTTTGGTATGTTCAGCGTATCAAAAAACAAGATACTGAATATTATCTGCAAGATTTACGTAGATATTATCCGGGGAACTCCTCTTGTCGTACAGGTATTTATCATGTACTACGGAGTGGCGGGAGCCTTTCTGCAGCCTATGGATTTAAACTGGGATGATTTCGGAGGTCCTTTTATGGCTGCCGTAGTAGCCCTCAGTTTAAATGCCGGCGCATATATGGCTGAGATCGTCCGCGGGGGGATCGAGTCTGTGGACAAGGGCCAGATGGAGGCGGCAAGAAGCCTCGGACTGCCTTACGGAAAGGCCATGTCAAAGGTCATTCTTCCGCAGGCGATCAGGACAATGCTTCCTTCTATCATTAACCAGTTCATTATTTCCATTAAGGATACCTCTCTGGTGTATGCCATCGGTATCCGGGAACTCACGATGAACAGCCAGATCATTACGGCGAACGAGCCGACCTCTGTCATGAGCATTTATGTGATGGCAGCTATCTATTACCTGGTGATCTGCACCATCCTTTCTAAGGTGGCAAATATTGTGGAAAGGAAGTTGTCTTATGGAAAATAAAGATAATAAAAAAGTGAAGGTTCAAGTAAAAGGGCTGGTCAAGAGTTTCGGTGAGTTAGAGGTATTAAAAGGAATGGATCTGGAAGTCGCAGACGGAGAGGTCGTATGTCTGATCGGACCTTCCGGTTCCGGAAAGAGTACATTTTTAAGGTGCCTTAATCGCCTTGAAACTATCACTGGCGGAGAAGTTGTTGTCGACGGATTCGACATCACGGACAAGGGTACAGATATTAACAAAGTGAGAGAGAATATCGGCATGGTATTCCAGCACTTCAATCTGTTCCCGCACAAGACCGTACTGGAAAACATCACAATGGCCCCGGTACAGTTAAAGAAAATGACATTGGACGAAGCCAAGACTGTCGGAAGAAACTTACTGAAAGATGTGGGACTCGAAGAAAAGGCCGATGTCTATCCAGCACAGCTTTCCGGAGGACAGAAACAGCGTGTGGCGATTGCGAGAGCGCTTGCCATGCATCCTGACATCATGCTGTTTGACGAGCCGACCAGCGCGCTGGACCCGGAGATGGTCGGTGAAGTTCTAAATGTTATGAAACAGCTGGCCAAAAACGGAATGACCATGGTTGTTGTGACACATGAGATGGGCTTTGCGAGAGAAGTTGCGGACCGTATCATCTTCATGGACGGTGGATATATCGTCGAACAGGGAGAACCGCATGAGCTGCTGGCCAATCCAAAGGAACCAAGAACCATTAATTTCTTAAATCAGGTATTATAATAAACGATACAGAGCAACCGCTTCTTATGACGAAAATAAGAAGCGGCTGTTTTTATTCTATAAGGAGGTTTCTCATGAAGACAATTCTGTGTTACGGAGATTCAAATACATACGGCTATAACCCGGAAAACGGTTTCCGGTATCCATATGACTTGAGATGGACGAGTATATTAGAGAAAAATATGGAGGGACGGGCCAGGGTGATCCCGGAAGGCCTCAACGGAAGGACCACCTGCTTTGAAGACGAGATCCGTCCTGGAAGAAACGGTTTTGCCTACCTGGAGCCCTGTCTCCATTCGCATGGGCCTTTGGACCTCGTGGTACTTATGCTGGGTACCAACGATCTGAAGATCCGGTTTCAGCTGACACCGGTGGATATTGGGAAAGCCATTGAACGGCTGATCAAAAAGATATTGGAGATCACGCCTCAGAAGAGAGAGGATGGGAAACCGGCCGAAATTCTCCTGGTGTCGCCGATCCTGATCGGGGAGAATATAAGAGAAGTGGCAGATGGAGAGACAATGGGCTTTGAGCGGGCGTGTGAATATTCCAGGCGTCTGGCGCCTGTTTATAAAGAGTGGGCAGACCTTTACGGTATTCATTTTATGGATGCCGCACAGTTTGCAGAACCGTCCGAAAAAGATGCATGCCATTTGAGTGCAAAGGGGCACAGAAAGCTGGGAGAAGCCATCAGTAAGGCTTGTGAAAACATATTGGGTGCTATATAATGATTGTTATGCAAAGGCCATAAAACGGAGGAAGAAAGATGAATTTAAAAGGAAGAAATTTTTTAACACTGAAGGATTTTACCCCGGAAGAGATCGGTTATCTGCTGGACCTTGCGGCACAGTTAAAAGAAGATAAGAAAAAAGGCAAAACAGGAGACAGTTTGAAGGGTAAAAATATCGCCCTGATTTTTGAAAAACCGAGCACGAGGACGAGATGCGCATTTACCATCGGATGTATTGATGAAGGCGGACATCCTGAGTATTTGGGAAAGGACGATATCCAGCTTGGATATAAAGAAAGCGTGGAGGATACGGCCAGAGTCCTCGGAAGAATGTTCGACGGCATCGAATTCAGGGGATTTTTACATGAAAATGTGGAAAAGCTGGCGAAATACAGCGGTGTTCCGGTATGGAACGGCCTCACCGACGATTATCATCCGACACAGATTTTGGCAGACTTTCTGACGCTGAGAGAACAGTTCGGAGAATTAAAGGGCTTAAACTTCGTCTTCGCAGGGGACGGACGCAATAACATGGGCAATTCTCTCATGATAGGATGTGCAAAGATGGGGATCAACTTCACCTGTCTGGCCCCCAAAAGCCTTTGGCCAAAAGAAGAATTGACAGAGCAGTGCAGAAAGTATGCCCAGGAGTCCGGAGCCAAGCTTACCTTTACTGAAGACACCGATGCTGTAAAGGGAGCCGACTGTATTTACACCGACGTTTGGTGCTCTATGGGTGAAGAAGACAAAGCCGCAGAGAGGGTGGCTCTGCTGAAGCCATTCCAGGTCAACGATGAACTGATGAAGAAAACAGAGAAAGACACAACCGTTGTCATGCACTGTCTGCCGGCGGTAAAAGGAAATGAAGTCACAGAAGATGTATTTGAAAAGCATGCGGAAGTGATTTTTGATGAGGCGGAGAACCGCATGCATACGATTAAGGCGGTTATGGTCGCAACTCTTGGGGAAAAATAAACAATGAAAGAAAAGATCCTCAGACAATTAAAACGATGCGGAGGCTATGTATCCGGGCAGGAATTGTGCGAAACATTCGGGGTGTCGAGAACCGCAGTCTGGAAACACATAAAGGCTCTGAAAGAAGAAGGCTATGTTATTGACTCTGTGAGTAATAAGGGATATAAACTGGTGAAATGTCCGGATATTCTCCTGGCAGAAGATATAAAGAGCAGTCTTTCAACTTCCTGGCTTGGTAAAACGATCAAGGTGATGAAAACAGTGGATTCCACCAATCTGGAGGCGAGGAGACTCGCGGAGGCGGGAGCTTCCCACGGGACACTTGTGACAGCGGAAGAACAGACCTCAGGGAAGGGCAGAAGAGGCCGCTCCTGGGTTTCAATGCCGGGACAGGGTGTCTGGATGAGTTTTGTACTGAGACCGGATGTCGAGCTGGAAAACAGCTCCATGCTGACTCTTGTGGCGGCTCTGGCCGTAGAAAAAGGAATCAAAGATGCAGCAGGCATTGACGGAAAGATTAAGTGGCCCAATGATGTCCTGATCAACGGAAAAAAAGTATGCGGAATCCTCACGGAACTGAGCGCTCAGATGGATGAACTGAATTATATTGTTGTAGGAATCGGGATCAATGCCAATATTGGACAATTTCCGGAAGAAGTCAGGGACAAAGCTACATCTCTGCTTTTAGAGACGGGAAAATCTGCCGACCGGATCAAACTTCTCTGCAGGGTGCTGGAATATTTTGAGTATGATTATGAAATCTTTAAAAAAACTCAGGATTTTTCCATTCTGATGGAAGAATATAACAGTTTTCTTGCACATCGCGGACAGGAGATCAAAGTTGTAAGGGGAAATGATGAATATATCTGTAAGTCCGGGGGGATCAACCGGCGCGGAGAATTGATCGTGGAAGATTCTCTCGGACGGACCAGAGAGATTTTTTCCGGAGAAGTATCGATACGGGGAATCCACGGTTACAGTGTATAAACAGGAGGAAGTATGTATCAGGAGACCATAACTCTATGCGGTTCTAATGGATATGAAAAGAAGTATTATTTAAATGAAGATTTTGAATCCCTTCCACAGCAGATCAAGGATGAATTAAAGATTGCCTGTGTGCTGTACACAGAAGAGATCGGGGGCATTTTAACGCTTGAGTTTGATGAGGACGGGAAGCTGTCATTTAAAACGACAGCCGCGGAAAATGATTATTTTTATGATGAAATCGGAAGTGCACTGAAGATAAAAGAAATGCAGCGGGACAGAGCGGACCTCTGGCAATCGCTGGAACTGTTTTTTCGGGTGTTCTTTCTGGGAGAAGAGGTATAAGCAATGTTATTGACAATGGACGTGGGAAATACCAATATTACAGCCGGTATTTTTGTGGAGAAGGATCTGGTGGAACTGTTTCGCATCACAACGAAACTTCCGAGAACTTCAGATGAGTTCGGAATTCTGATCCGGGATATGATCGCCGCCAAGGGTTTGGATACAAAGGAGATCAGCGCTGCGATCATCGGATCGGTAGTGCCGAATATCATGTATTCTCTCACCAACGGAATCATCAAATATTTTGATGTGACTCCGGTGATCGTCGGGCCCGGCATCAAGACCGGGATTAACTTGGGAAGGCTGAATCCCAGGGAAGTAGGAGCAGACCGGATCGTGGATCTTGTAGCTGCCTATGAAATTTACGGAGGGCCTACTCTGGTGATCGATTACGGGACTGCGACCACCTATGACGTGGTTACGGAAGACGGAGTATTTCTGGCCGGAGTCACCGCGCCGGGCATCCGGACCTCTGCCAATGCCTTGTGGAAGGGAGCGGCAAGGCTTCCGGAGATCGAGATAAAGACGCCGGAGAGTATACTTGCCACCAATACGATCACGAGCATGCAGGCAGGACTTATGTACGGGGTCATCGGAGAGACAAAATATATCATTGAGCAGATGAAGAAGGAAACTGGATTTGAGGACATGAAGGTTGTGGCCACTGGCGGTCTGGGAAAAATGATCTCCAGGGAGGTTCCGGAGATTAACTGTTTTGATGACACACTGACACTGAAGGGATTGCGGATTATTTATGAAAAGCAGCAGTAGACTAAAGCCATTGTACATTGGAGATATTAAAATTGAACATCCCTTTGTGCTGGCGCCTATGGCAGGGGTCACGGATCTTCCTTATCGTCTCTTGTGCAAGGAGATGGGGGCTGGGCTTCTCTGTACGGAGATGGTCAGTGCCAAGGGAATGTACTACAACAGCCCCAACACAGGTCCTCTTCTTGCAAAAGAGGAAAAAGAAAGGCCCATTGCAGCCCAGATTTTTGGTTCCGATCCCGAACTGATGGCAGACATGGCTGTCAGGATCGAGGATATGGGTTTTGACATCATTGACATCAACATGGGCTGTCCGGTGCCGAAGATTGTAAATAACGGAGACGGATCGGCCCTGATGAAAAATCCTGTCCTCGCAGGAAAGATCATTAAAGCCATGGCAGACAGGTTAAGTGTACCGGTGACGGTGAAGATCAGAAAAGGTTTTGATGACGAACATGTAAATGCAGTTGAGATGGCAAAAATCGCAGAACAGAGCGGAGCGGCTGTGGTCGCTGTACACGGGAGAACAAGAGAGCAGTATTATTCGGGGAAAGCGGATTGGGACATTATAAGGCAGGTCAAAGAGGCAGTTTCTATTCCAGTCATAGGAAACGGGGATATCAATTCACCGCTGGATGCGGAGAGGATGCTGGATGAAACTGGATGCGACGGCCTGATGATTGCCAGAGGCGCCAAAGGAAACCCCTGGATTTTTAAGGAACTCAGTCATTATTTTGAGACAGGGGAACTCCTTGACAGGCCGGACATGGAAGAGATCATCCAGATGGTTCTTAGGCATGCCAGGATGATGATCGACTGTAAGGGAGAATACATTGGGATTCGGGAGATGAGAAAGCATGTGTCGTGGTATACGCATGGACTTGCCGGAGCAGCAAAGCTGAGAGATCAGGTAAATCATGCGGAAAGTATCGGAAAGCTGGCTGAACTTCTGAGCGGATACAAAAACGAAGGATAGGAGGGCTTGGTATGGAAGTATGTACATGTATAGTGCCGTGTTTTAATGAAGAAGAGGCTATACCCTATTATTATGAAGAAATGCAGAAGGTCATGCAGAAAGTCCCTGAACTGGATTTTGAATTGCTGTTTGTGGATGACGGAAGCTGTGACGGGACACTTAAGGTATTGAAAGAACTTGCTCAAAAGGATTCTGGAGTCAGGTATATTTCTTTTTCAAGAAACTTTGGAAAGGAAGCAGCACTTTACGCAGGGCTTCAGAATGCAGGCGGAGATTATGCAGTGACGATGGATGTGGATCTACAGGATCCTCCGTCATTGATTCCGGAAATGTATAAGGTGATTCAGCAAGGCGAGTACGACAGCGTTGCTACCAGGCGGGTAACAAGAAAAGGGGAGCCTAAGATCCGGTCATTTTTTGCGAGGAAGTTTTATCAGATTATTAATAAGATGTCAGATGCGGATATTGTTGATGGTGCCAGAGATTTCCGATTTATGAAGCGGTCTATGGTGGATGCTATTCTATCAATGAAGGAATACAACCGGTTTTCAAAAGGTATTTTTGGATGGGTCGGATTTAAAACAAAATGGCTTGAGTATGAAAATGTTGAACGGGTAGTCGGAGAAACCAAATGGTCATTCTGGAAACTATTTCGTTATGCTTTGGAAGGAATTATTGCTTTTTCAACGACACCTCTGTCAATTGTATCCGTCATTGGAATGGTAATTTGCTTTTTGTCGTTTATCCTTTTGCTCGTGATTATTATTAGGGCATTATTGGTTGGTGATCCAGTAGCGGGCTGGCCCTCTCTGGTGTGTATTATAACATTTTTGGGTGGAGTACAGCTTCTATGTACTGGTATTGTAGGACTGTACTTATCAAAAGCATACCTGGAGACAAAAAACAGGCCGATCTTCATTGTAAAAGAGAAAAACTAAAGAAAGAGAACATCCTTAGTTGACAAACAAATTACCGCTGAGATATAATTTACGGATGAGCGTGTACGAACCAGACGGACAGAAGGATTGATATAGAAGGAAAGGAAGCGAAAATATGGCAGAAGCAAAAAAGAATATTCTGACTCAGGAGGGCTTAAAGACATTAGAGGATGAATTACAGGATTTAAAAGTTGTCAAAAGAAAAGAAGTAGCCCAGAAGATCAAAGAAGCGAGGGAGCAGGGAGACTTATCAGAGAATGCCGAGTACGATGCTGCGAAAGATGAGCAGAGGGACATTGAGGCAAGGATCGAAGAATTAGAACAGATCCTGAAAAATGCAGAGGTGATCGATGAGGAATTTCAGCACGGTGTCATCAGCCTTGGCTGCCTTGTAAAGTTAGAAGACATCACATTTGATGAAGAAGTTACTTATCATATCGTCGGTTCCACAGAGGCTGATATTCTGAATAACAAGATTTCCAATGAAGCACCGATTGGCAAGGCACTGCTCGGGGCGAAGATCGGAGATGTGGTAGAAGTGGAAGGCGTAGGCCAGGTGAATAAATATAAAGTTTTAGACGTTAAGAGAAAGTAAGAGGATTGGAAAGTGGCAGAACAGAACAAAGATGCGGGCGAACTTGTCAAGGTACGCAGAAATAAACTGGAAGAATTACAGAGTGCAGGAAAAAATCCGTTTGAGATCATGAAGTATGATACAACGCATCACTCTATGGAGATCAAAGACCATTTTGAAGAACTGGAAGGAAAAGAAGTGTCTGTTGCAGGCCGGATGATGTTCAAGAGGGTCATGGGAAAGGCTTCTTTCTGTAATATACAGGATCTTGAGGGACGGATTCAGGCATATGTGGCCAGAGACGAAATCGGTGTGGAGGAATACAAGGACTTTAAAAAGATGGATATTGGAGATATCATCGGAATCAAAGGTACTGTATTTGCGACCAAAACCGGCGAAAAGTCCATCCACGCAAAAGAGGTTGTACTCTTATCAAAAAGCCTGAAGCCCCTTCCGGAGAAATTCCATGGCTTAAAGGATACCGACGCCAGATACCGCCAGAGGTATGTGGATCTGATCATGAATGAGGAATCCAAAGACACGTTTATTAAACGCTCTAAGATCATCAGCAAGATCCGTTCCTTCTTAGACGGACAGGGATTTATGGAAGTAGAAACACCGATGCTGGTGCCGAATGCCGGAGGAGCGGCGGCCAGACCGTTTGAGACCCACTATAATGCATTGGATGAAGATGTAAAACTCCGCATCTCCCTGGAACTGTATTTAAAGAGACTGATCGTCGGCGGCCTGGAAAAGGTGTATGAGATTGGCCGTGTATTCCGAAATGAGGGTGTAGATACAAGACATAATCCGGAATTTACTCTGATGGAATTATACCAGGCGTATACAGATTACAATGGAATGATGGAACTGACAGAGAATCTGTACCGCTATCTGGCACAGGAAGTCGTGGGAAGCACCACGATCACATACAATGGCATTGAGATGGATTTGGGCAAACCGTTTGAAAAGATCACAATGGTTGAGGCTGTAAAGAAATATGCGGGTGTTGACTTTGACGAGATCCATACGGTTGAAGAGGCAAGAAAAGCTGCGGATGAACATCACGTAGAATATGAAGAACGCCATAAAAAAGGCGATATCCTTAATCTGTTCTTCGAGGAGTTCGTGGAGGACAATCTGGTACAGCCTACATTTGTATTGGATCATCCGGTTGAGATTTCTCCTCTTACGAAGAAGAAGCCGGAAAATCCGGACTATGTGGAACGGTTTGAGTTTTTCATGAACGGATGGGAGATGGCAAATGCCTACTCCGAGCTTAATGATCCCATCGATCAGAGAGAACGGTTTAAGGCACAGGAAGAACTGCTCGCCCAGGGTGACGAAGAAGCAAATTCCACAGACGAAGATTTCCTGAATGCATTAGAAATTGGTATGCCGCCAACAGGAGGCATTGGTTTTGGAATAGACCGAATGGTCATGCTGCTGACAGACTCATCTGCGATCAGGGATGTATTGTTATTCCCGACGATGAAGAGCCTGGATAAATAGAGGCAGCTGTAATCAACAGAACTAGACGATTGTTTATACAATAAATATAAGAGATAATGAAAAGAAAGGGAGACTACTGAGAAGTGGTCTTCTTTTGTTGTTTATAGTGACATTTGCGTGGATGAAATAGTAAGTCCAAAAAAGAGTATCATACACGTGCCAAATGTAACGAAAGAAGGAGGTGTGGAATAAAATGTATTACTAAGATAAATAAAGGAAGGATTATTGTGTTAGCGACGCCTATTATAATTATTGCAGCTGTTGTCATAATAGCTGTGCTGGCTGTTGTCATCGTATGGCGGATCAGAAGCCGCAGGTTTCGTCCGAATGCGAATAAACGGCAACAACAAATGGAATTAAATGCCGACCTCAAAGAAGCCGGGTTTGCATATGAAATAAATGGTGATTACTTCTATTCTCTGATGGACTGTTGGCAGCGGGAAGTTGGATATTGTCGTCTTTATGATGAGGGTGCGCCCTTGTTTAATATGATTATGGATTGTGAGCCTATCACTTTCTCTTATGGGGGAAAAAGATGGCTGATAGAACTGTGGAAAGGTCAGTACGGAATCACTACCGGAGGGGAGATTGGTATATATAATACGGAGAGGGAAGACATCGATCATGAAAAGTTTCAAGGAACTTTTTATGAAAATATACGGGATGATGAAAGACTGCCAATGTCATATGTTCTAAAGAGAAATGGAAAAGTTATTCTGCGCCGTAAGGATGTCCACTGGTGGCTGACTGGCTTCAAGCTGGGGGAATTTTCAGAACCGGATTCACTTGTTATGGATGCATCCATAACATTTCCTAACCGGGAAATGAGAGATGTATTTATAGACAGTTTAAGGAATCTTGGATATAGAAAAAGGGAATTTTCTGTACGCAGGAACACGGTGCGTATCCATTATACGACACCTCATTCAGTGCAGCCGGAAGCAAGGGATGGACTGCAGGAAGCTGTTGTTCAGAAAACAAACAGAAATAACTGTAGATTATATGAATTCTCTACTGAAAAGTATAGTGACACACTTGATAAGGTGGAATATATAAAAGCCATCATGCCGGAGCTCTACGCGATATTTGTGGACTCCCTATATACAAAAGGTCTCTATGGGGCATTTGAATGGATCAAAGACTGGCTGATAGGTAAGAGACCGGATCCAAGACCGCCGAAGCCACCGCGTCCGCCAGAGCCGCCGTGTTCTCAAGACCCTTCATGTCCGCAGGGGCCCGTATGTCATCTCTGTTACCCTTCTCCTCCGAAACGGGAATGCAAGCCGCATGACTGCCGTTGCCAGAATACAGACTCCTGTGATGATTGCAAAGGGCAGAAAGAAGAATGAGTTATAGGACCGTAAAGAGAAAACTGGATCAGGTTTATAAACATGCACCGGTTGTAACGTTTGATTCTGATTCAAAACTGGTGATCATGAGCGACTGTCACCGAGGACAGGGGAACGCAGGAGATAATTTTCTGGCCAATCAGGATGTGTGTCTTGGCGCTCTGGAATATTATTTCCATGAAGGATTTACGTATATTGAACTTGGAGACGGTGATGAACTGTGGGAAAATAGGAGACTGAAGACCATTGCGGAGGTTCACGATGACATCTTCTGGATCTTGTCCAGATTTTACGAACAAAAACGGCTTTATATGGTGTATGGAAACCATGACATAGTCAAACGGAATAAGGGGTATATGAACCGCCACTGCCACAATTATTATTGTAATTCCGCCCATACTGAACAGCCTCTTCTTCCCGGAATTACTGTGGAAGAAGGTTTGGTCTTCCAAAACAGGAAAGATGGAAATGAAATATTTATGGTACACGGTTTCCAGGGAGATTTCCTGAATGATACACTATGGCCGCTGGCCCGGTTTTTAGTGCGGTATGTGTGGCGTCATATGGAGCTGATAGGATTTTTGGATCCAACCGGTGCCGGACGCCCTAGAAAAGCCAAAGAACGAGTTGAGAAAAGGCTGGCTGACTACAGCTGCAACAGGCAGCAGATCTTGATCGCCGGGCATACACACCGGCCCGCATTCTCCACACCGGAGGAAGGATTCTATTTTAATTCCGGGAGCTGTGTGCATCCGCGGTGTATCACATGTATTGAGATTGAAGATAATGAGATCTCTCTGGTGAAATGGTCTGTCCGTTCCGGAGGAGACAGAATCTTAAGAGTGGAGCGGGAAGTGCTGGAGGGGCCGGCATCTCTCACAGAGTACACACGGATGAGAAAGAAAATAAAAGAGTAAACAATGAGGTACAGACGCCTTGGTCTGTACCTCATTTTGTGATATAATGTCACCATGTCCGGCGGTGCAGCTAAAAAGGAGGGGTGAATCCTATGATTTCAGAAAAAAAAATAAAGATTATGACTTCGCTCGCCCAGTACGAAAAAAAAGAGGGCGTCAAGGATTTAAGGATCAACCGTTATAGCTGCAGTGATTATGTAAGAATGGAAACAATGAAAGTAGGAGTTGCTCTAGTGGTGGCGCTCTTGCTTCTCAGCGGGATCATAATCATATTTCAGATAGAAAACGTAATTTCTATGATGCGGAAAGGGACCATCGCTGTACCGGCAATATTGATTTTATTCTGTTTTGGAATCCTTTTCTTTTGCTATGTAAAGACCACCCGGTCCAGAGCGGAGCATCGCTATAATGAGGCTATGGTGCGCATCAATGCATATGAAAGACAGTTGGAGAAGCTTCTGGAAGTTTATGAGGAAGAAGAGAACGAAGATAAAAGCCCGAAGATAGATACAGAGGAGTTGGCAGATGGAAAAATTATTGATTTATAGAGAAAAGCTATTAAAATTCCTGTCATCCCATTGGCAGGTCTGCGGACCTCTGGGAAAGTTCATAGGAGGGGTGTTCATATTTTATGTGATCAATTCACTGTTTGGATATTCTAAAATACTAAGTCAGCCGTTCAGCACATTGATCCTGGCGGGTATCTGCGTATTCCTGCCATTTTCGATGACATATTTGCTGTGCAATCTGATCATTATCATTCATTTATCTGTGGTATCGATGGAGATCGCAATATTGTATTTTATTATCATGGGTATTTACTATCTGCTGTATCAGCGGATGTTTCCTGAAATGAGATATTTATTTTTTATGACCCCGGTATTTTTCTTTTTCCATTTGACTGCCGTCATTCCACTGTTTGTGGGCAGCTTCATTGGGATCACGGGAATCCCGGCGATTGTTATGGGAACATTTCTGTACATCTTTGCACAGACAGTCCAGAGCGGAGTAGTACAGGTAAATAACGGTTCATTTGGCAGCCAGTTGTATAATTTTGTACTTCAGGGAACGATAGAGAATAAGCAGTTAATTATCTATATTCTGTGTTTTATTTTTGTGGCAGCCCTGATTGTGGGGATTCGCAGGATGCAGGTGGATTACGGATGGTATTTTTCAATCTTTATCGGAGGTATTGCCTATGTGACCATCGTGCTGGTTGGCGGATTTTTTACTGGAAACCGCGTAGATATCGGCGGAGAGCTGATCATTGCGGCGGTAAGCATTCTGGTTGTGATGATCATGCAGTTTTTCAAGATCGTCATTGACTACTCCAGACAAGAGACCTTGGAGTTTGAGGATGAGGATTATTACTATTATGTCAAGGCGATTCCCAAGAGCAGGGTCAATGAGGAAGAGATCAATATCACGAAGATCAATCCTGCCGGGAAGAAATTTGGATTTAAAAAACATAAGGGAGAGTAGATTTGGAGCAGTTTTTATCAGTCATCGAAAAATATTTATATTGGTTATCCATTCCCCAGATGTCAATCACGGATATCCTGGATATCCTGATCGTCAGCGTGTTGATCTATGAAATCGCCAAATGGATCAAGAATACCAGAGCCTGGACCCTTCTGAAAGGCATTATGCTGCTTGTTTTTGTAGCTATGGCAGCTTATGTATGTCAGCTGCACACAATATCCTGGCTGATCAATAATACCATGGGTGTGGGTGTCACTGCGGCGATCATTGTGTTTCAGCCGGAACTCAGGAATGCCCTGGAGCAGCTGGGCAGGAAGAATCCTATTGTAAATCTGTTTTCATCCGACGAAAGCCGGGATGAGAAGGTGGGATATACAGACCGGACTCTTCAGGAGATCGTTAGGGCTACCATTGAGATGTCGAAGGTCAAGACCGGTGCACTGATCGTGATGGAACGTGAAGTCCCTCTGGGTGAATTTGAGCGGACAGGAATTCCTGTTGACGCCAAGATGAGCAGTCAGCTGCTGATCAATATTTTTGAACACAATACCCCGCTTCACGATGGGGCAGTGATCGTGAGAAATAACCGCATTGTGTCAGCTACCTGCTATCTGCCTCTGAGCGACAGCCTGGAGATTGAAAAGGAACTGGGAACCAGGCACAGGGCGGCAGTGGGGATCAGTGAAGTCTCTGATAGTGTGACGATTGTTGTCTCAGAAGAAACGGGAGGTATTTCCATTGCACAGGGCGGCAGGATTTACAGAGGATTGACTCCGCAGCAGCTGAGAGACCGGCTGGCTGTGGTGAAGAACGATTATAGCGACGGAAGGAAATTCAGGCTTTGGAAAGGATTGAACCGCAATGAAAGAAAAATTAGGAAATGATCTTGTCTTAAAAATATTTTCTCTTGTCCTTGCCATCCTGCTTTGGCTGTTTGTCATCAACACAGAAGATCCGGTGATAACCAAGTCTTTTTCAAATATCCCTGTGGATATGCTCAATGAGCAGGTACTGGATGAGCTGAACCGGACGTATAAGATCACAGAGGGCTCAACCGTGAGCTTTACGGTAAAAGGGAAAAAGACAGTTCTTGACAAATTGAAAAAAAGTGATTTCAGGGCAACCGCAGATGTGTCCTCCATGTCTAAGGTAAATTCCATCCCGATCAAGATCGTACCGCTGAAGTTTGCTGACCAGCTGGAGATTGTATCAGGAAATAACCAGAGTGTCAAAGTAAAACTGGAAGACCTGCGCAGAGTACAGGTGCCGGTGACAGTGGAGACAACAGGAAAACCGGCATCGGGATATGCGGTGGGCAGCAGGACTGCGGCACCGAACCTGATTTCTATTTCCGGTCCTAAGAGTGTGGTTAAGCAGGTGAAAGCCATCAAAGTAATTGTAGATGTTTCTGGACTAAAGAGAGACGTATCCATCACTCATAAAGTTGTCTGCTATGATAGTGAAGGAGAGCAAGTAGACCAGTCCAGGCTGAAACTGGATGACGACGAAGTCAAAGTAAGGATCAAGTTTAGCAGGACCAAGACTGTACCGATCGTAGTAAAGACAAAAGGAACTCCTGCAAAGGGATATGCTCTGGGAAGTATCGACTACTCTCCGGAAGAGATCGAGATCACCGGAGAAAAGGACGTTCTGGATGAGGTGGACGAGATCGCTTTGTCCACCATTGATATCAGCAGCAGTACCAAGAGTATCGAAAAAACCATCAAAGCAGAAGATATCAAGCTTCCGGAGGGAATTACGTTTGTAAAGGATACAAGCAAGATCGAGGATATTGTAGTCAAGGCAAATATTGAGAAGAATAAAAAGCGCACGATCACTCTTTGTACGGACCAGATTCAGCTGATCAACAATAAGAATAACTATCATATAGAGTTTGACCAATCTGAAGTGCCGATCAAGGTTACAGGATTAAAATCAGTTGTGGATGAACTGACAGCTAAGGATTTGAATCCAAAGATTGATGTGTCTGTCTATGAGACCGGAACACACACGGTGCAGGTACAGCTCAAAGAAGTAAAGAATATGGATATTATCGGAAATGTCCAGGTGAAGATTACAGTATCAGAATAGGAGCCTATTTATGAAGACAATGTCAATCGTTCTTCCGGCTTACAATGAAGAACAAATGATAGAAAAGACGGCCAGGATCATACCAGAGCTTATGGAAGAAGAAAACATAAGTTATGAACTGGTGTTTGTCAATGACGGGTCTAAGGACCTGACATGGGAAAAGATTGTTAAAGTATCTGAGGAGAATCCAAACATAAAAGGAGTCTGCTTTTCCAGGAATTTTGGAAAAGAAGGAGCTGTGTTTGCAGGGATCGCCAATGCCTCTGGAGATTGTGTGGCAGTCATGGACTGCGATCTCCAGCATCCTCCTGAGACTCTGGTGACTATGTACAGGCTCTGGGAGCAGGGTTATCAGGTGATCGAGGGAGTAAAGGCATCCAGAGGAAAAGAAGGGATGATCCACAAGTTTTTTGCCAAGACATTTTATAAGATTATCAGCAATGCCACAGGTGTGGATATGTCAAGAGCATCGGACTTTAAACTTCTGGACCGGACTGCTGTGGACGAATTTCTTAAGCTGCCAGAACGGAATGTATTTTTCCGTGCTCTGTCCTCCTGGGTGGGCTTTAAGACTACTTATGTAGAATTCCACGTACAAGAGAGGGAAGCCGGAGAATCAAAATGGTCTATGAAGTCACTTTTCAGATATGCGATCAATAATATTACGTCTTTCAGTGCAGTACCTATGCAGGTTGTTACATTCTGTGGCGTCATCTTCTTTTTATTTGCAGTTGTTTTGGCGGTACAGTCACTCTACCTATATTTCAGCGGAAAGGCAGTGGCAGGCTTTACCACAGTGATCCTGCTCTTGTTGATCATTGGCAGTATCTTGATGTTCAGTTTAGGAGTGATCGGATATTATCTGTCTAAAATATATGAGGAAGTTAAAATGAGGCCGAGATACATTATTTCGGAGATCACAAAACAGAAGAAATAAAAAACAGCGGAAAGAAATCAAGGCTGATTTCCTTCCGCTGTTTTGCTTTTTGTTCCTTCGTTCCAGTCTGAAGCCTTTACCCAATTTTCAAAGTAGTGCATCTGTCTGTGTTTCCAGATTGTACGGCGTTCCCGGTTGTAGAATGGGAACATCTTTTTTTTGATCTTCATATATTTCGGGTCTTCCGGGGGACCGATGGGCCTCTCTGGAGGCAGCTGGCGGTAATACTTACCGAAATAGTATAAGTGATCAAAATCATGTTCTTTCTTCGCGGCGGATGTGACAATGTTTGAAGTGCCAATATGATGAGGGTGGCCATATTCACCTTCCGGATTATGGGTGGCGATGACCTTCCATTTTTTGTATCTTAAAAGGGTGCGGATGTTTTTTTCAATCCTGTTTTTGTATGGTTTCCATGAAACCCGTTTTCTGTTTACATAGTCCGGATAATTCAGCATGATGCTGGGAGAACCGGCTACATTCATAGCGTATTTAAATTCTTTGTATCTGGTGAGATGATATGTATTGGCATTGGTGAGACATACAACAAGGTACCGGTCCTTTGCCAGGTGCGCTCCTCCCCATAGAGACTCATCGTCAGGATGTGCCACGATCATAATGTTGTCGATACCTCTAAGATCTAAGGTGTCAAGGTACTGGGGTGTGGCATCTTCCTTGACGGGAAATGAAGAGCCGATGACTCCCAGACACAGGGCAAAGACTAGAGTCAGTGCAAGCATTATCTTTTGTGCTTTATCTAATTTCATAATGTTAATCTCTTTCTGGCTGTGTATGTTTAAAAACTAAAAATTTACTGATAAAGTAGTTTACGATCACCACGATCACCTGTGTTTCCAGTTTGGCCAGCCATTTGGCCTGTCCAATAAACTGTACAAGGACATAGACGCCGCCGACTTCAATGACCATAGTAGATAAACGGCCCAGCACAAACCTGTAAAATTCTAAAAATACTTCTTTCCAGGAGCTGCAGCTGGAAGAGAAGACAAAAAGCTTATTGACCACATAGGCAAAGAGAATTGCCGCAATGACAGAAATAATATTACTGATGGTATAATTGATATGGAACGTATAAACAAGTACATTAAATATCACCAGGTTTACAAGGGTAGTGCAACCGCCGAAAAAAAGATAGCGGAGCCCTTGATTATACCAAAGTTTTTTAATTAAATTCATCATGATAGTATCCTTTTCTTATATATTATATGTTTAAAATTTATTATAGTATAAAACCTCTGATAAAAGTTTGCAAGAATGTGAAGATTTTCTTACAATCCAGAGACATGACTAGAAATGCCTTAAATTATTACCGACTTATGGTATAATAAACGAATACTTTAGTTTCGTGGCATTTTTTGGATAGGTGGTATGATTTATGAGAGAGAACAAAAAATTAAAAAGTGGATTGATCTATACGGGATTGTTTGCGGTCCTGTCCTGTATTGTGTTTTACCCTATGTATCAGAGCGGGAAATCTCTGGTCTGGATCTCTATGGCGGGAGACGGACTAAGTCAGCATTTAAATTCTCTGGCTTACTGGGGCGAGTATTTGCGGAGCTTTTTTTCGAATCTTTTTGCAGGACATCCCTCGCTCCCTATGTGGGATATGAGTCTTGGATACGGCGCAGATATATTATCTACATTAAACTATTATGCTATAGGGGACCCGCTGAATCTTGTATATGCACTTGTTTCTAAAGAGAATACAGAGTATTTGTATAATTTTATGATCATTTTCAGAATGTACCTGGCAGGTCTTTCCTTTATGTCCTATTGTTTATATATGAAGAAGGGGCACAGGGCAACTGTATTTGGTTCTCTGATCTATGTGTTTACAGGATTTACACTGTGGGCAGGCATAAGGCATCCATTTTTCCTGAACCCGCTGATCTATTTACCGCTTCTTTTGATTGGCGCTGAAAAGATATTTCAAAAAGAGAAACCGTATGTGTTTATATTCTCTGTATGTATTTCGGCTATGAGCAACTATTATTTTCTTTATATGCTCACTGTATTTACATTTTTATATGCATTGATCCGCTTTTTTTCCTATGTCCGGGAAAATTATGTTATGACTTTTATACGGACAGTGGGAAGATTCTCCGGCTATTATTTTTTGGGACTGGGACTCTCCGCAGTTATTTTGTTGCCGGCAGTCATAGGATTTCTTGGAAACGGACGGAGCAGCGAGAATATATCGGTGGGATTATTCTACCCACTGCGGTATTACAGCCGTGTAATGCTGAATTTCGTTGGTTTTGGAAATTCAGGAAATTCGGTTTCTTTAAGTTTTGTTCCTGTGGCAGGATTAGCCGTTCTTCTCCTGTTTGCGGCAAAGAATGAAGACAGAAAATATACACCATTCAAAGCTGCATTTGGACTGGCACTGATCTTTCTCTGTGTCAAAGTGTTTGGTTATGGTTTGAATGGGTTTGCATATGTGACAAACCGCTGGACATTTGTCATAGGATTTATTGTCGCATTGATTTTTGTAGAAATGTATCCGAAGCTGTTTTCAATGACGAACAGAGAAAAATGGCTGGTTGCCGCTGTGATTGGCCTGTTGGCTGTTTATAGTGTGTTTGCTCAAAAATTTGTTGGAGGCGGGTTCTATACATATGGTTCTAACAGTGCTATCATAGCATTGGCAGGCAGTTTTTTATGTATCTGCCTGATCCAGAAGACAGGAGCGGCATATCAAAGCGTGATCAGTTCTGTGATGATAGCTTTGTTGATCATCGGCAGCTTGGGAATACATTCTTATTATCGGTTCGGGCCTAAGAAAGGAAAGTACACCAAAGACTTCTTAGACAGCGGAACGGGATATGAATCGCTGGTGGATGACTCAGCGAAGGGTTTAAAAAGTACAGGAGATTCTGGCGTTTTCCGTGTGAATACCAATCAGAGCCTGAATCACAACTACGGACAGGCTGCTGATTTAAATACAGTAAATAACTACTACAGCGTTACAAACGGAAATGTAGGGAAGACAGTAGAAAGCTTTCAGACATTAAATCTGACGTATTTATTTAAGTTCAAGGGACTGGACCACAGGACTGGACTGTATGGTCTGAATGGAGTCAAATATATTTCTGTAAAATATAGCAAAAATGCGTCAAAAGCATGGAAAAAGAAAGGCTTTGATCCAATATCTATAAAAAACGGCAGGCTGCTCTTAAAAAACAGATATGCTCTTCCATTTGGATATTCCTATGACTCTTATATTACAGCGGATGAATACAAGGAGCTGAACGGGATTGAGAGAGAGCAGGCAATGCTTCAGAGTGCTGTGCTGGACGAAAAGGAGCAGGGCATCCGCAGAGGAGATCCGCAGTTTTCAATCACAGAGCGAAATGTCTCATTAGAGAAAAAATCGATAAAGATTAAAAAAGGGCATCAGATGTACCAGCTTCCAATTCATATGGTACCGGGAAAGGATAATTATCTCTATATAAAGGGATTGGAATATGAGAACAACAGAAAAGGAAAAAATACATATTTTATAACATTGTCAGGCCAGGGCTGGAGACAGAAACTCAGGATCCAGCAGAAAGGAAGCAGTTATTCTTTTGGAAGAAAAGACTATATACTGCATCTTGGAAGGCTGAAGGACAAGACTCTCAGTATTATTTTTAATAAACGCGGGAAATATAAAGTAGATAACTTGAAGATTTTGGCTGTCAGCCAGGACAAAACTCTGCATCAGCTGATTCGTCTGAAAGACAATAGTGTCATGAAGGAGATTTCATATAAGGATAATGACTTCTCAGGAAAAATTTCTGTGAAGGAAAACAGGATGCTTTGCATCCCCATCCCCTATTCCAGCGGATGGAAGGCCCAGGATAACGGAAGGGATTTGAAGATCAAAAAAGTAAATGGCATGTATATGGGCTGGCTGCTGACACCGGGAGAACATAAGATCCAGATGACTTACCGGACGCCGGGACTTGTACCCGGTGCGGCTGTCAGTATACTTACCCTTGGCCTGCTTTTGGTTTTGAGGAAACGAAGAAGATTCTAAAAGGAGCGACAGAGATATGACATCACAAAGGAGTACAAAGAAATATTATTTGCTATATTTCATATTATTTATTGTAATGTGTTTTGCGGCTTTTTATCCGTTTATCGCAGAAGGAAAATCGTTTATCTGGGCCGCAGGCGTGGAAGACGGACTGACTCAGCATTTTGAGTCTCTGGCTTATTGGGGTCATTATCTGCGGGAAGCAGTGAAAAGCATTTTCTCAGGGCATTCGTCACTTCCTATGTGGAATATGAATCTTGGCTACGGAGGGGATATTTTATCCACGTTAAATTATTATGCCATCGGTGATCCGCTGAATCTTCTGTATATCTTCGTGCCGATGAAACATACGGAAGTTATGTATAATTTTATGATCCTTCTGCGGATGTTTTTAGCGGGAACAGCCTTTATGTTATATTGCAGAAAGATGAACAAAAATAATTTTGCCTCTGTGATGGGGGCTCTTGTGTATGTGTTCTGCGGTTTTATTTTCCGTTCAGGACTCAGGCATCCATTTTTTATTAATCCGATGATTTATTTTCCACTGCTGTGCCTGGGCGTTGAAAAGATCTATAAAAAAGAACGTCCTTACCTGTTTATCGCAGTCACTGCGGTGGCATCGATGAGTAACTTTTATTTCTTATATATGCTGACGATTTTTACAGTCATCTATGCGCTGATCCGGTTTTATCAATACTATGCCGAGGACAGGCTTAAAAACTTTCTCGTGTTGCTCAGGGGATTCGCAGGATATTATATTCTGGGAGTGGCTCTTTCAGCAGTGATTCTTCTGCCTGCTGTCTATGGCTTTTTAGGAAACGGACGTGGAGGTGGACAGGTCCACAATCTAATCGCCTATCCGTTCAAGTATTATATTTTATTCCTGGAGAATTTTGTGGGATATGGAAACAGCGGACAGTCGACCAATGTAGGTTTTATTCCTATTGCAGGCATCGTTGTTCTGTTCTTGATGTATTCCCGCCGAATGAAACATAAAAAATACAAACTGGCCTTTTTGGGCTGTATCATATTCCTGGCACTTCCAGTGTTCGGATTTATCTTTAACGGTTTTTCCTACGTCACAAACCGTTGGAGTTTTGTCTTTACGTTCATCATTGCACTGCTTGTGGCAGAGATGTATCCGAGACTTTTTCATATGTCCAAGCGCCAGATCATGGGGATCCTGATCGGCATCTCTATTTATAATCTGATCATCAGAGTGGCTGAGCTGAGCAAGCCGGATGTGTTTAAAAATGATGGAGCCTATATAGCCGGTATTTTTCTCTTTTTGTTTTACCTGGTGTTACTGTTTTTTCAGTGGAAAAACATGGACAGTAAGAATATAGCTACCAAAATTGTTATCTCAGTGCTGATTGTGATCAGCATCGGGGTCCATGGATTTTACCGTTTCGGTGACGGCGGAAGAAATTATATCAGTGAGTTTTTAAACCATGGAGAAGCCTTGAAACTGCTTTCTTCTGATGAAAATAAACAGCTGAAAAAGCAGGCTGCAGGTCAGATGGTCAGAGTCCACAATGAAACTCAGAGGTTCCACAATTATGGTGTTCTGGACGAATTGAATACAGTCAGCGCTTACTATAGTATTATCCCAAAGGAGACAATGGAGACAGTGCGCAGCTATGAAACGTTGGGCATGCAGTATGCTGACAAGTATCATGGTGTGGATCTGAGACAGGGGCTGTTAAGCCTTGCCTCGGTCAAATATATTATGGTGCCTGAAAATGAAAACCTGAAGGGCTGCCGTCTGCTCCATGAGACAGATGGGGTCAGGCTCTATGAAAACCCATATGCCCTTCCGTTTGGGTATACGTATGATTCATGGATGAGCCAAAAGGAGTACGACTCCATGAACGGGGCAGAACGTGAGCAGGCGATGATCAAGTCGGCGGTTCTGAATGAGGGTGTAGAAGGCCTTAAGAAGCAGGAACGTTCTTCTGTACATGTTGGAGAGAAACGACTTTCCGGCAGACAAAGCCTGTCGGTCAATAAGGGAGGAAAGACCAAAAAGTATCGTGTCAAACTGAATTCCCAAAAGGAGAATTACATCTATATTAAGAATCTCCGGTACAGCCCTTTGACAAAAAACAAATCCAACATCTCAGATATTGCCTTAAAAGGGAAAAAAGGCAACAAAGGGATCGATGTCATGGACGGCTCAAAGGAACAGCATATTTATATTCAGGATAAGATGAGTTCCTACTATTTCGGACGCCATGATTATCTAATGAGAATTACCGGTGACGGGGACTTTGAAGTGAATTTTTTAAGCTCCGGAACATACAGTGTAGAGTCCATCTCTCTGATCTCTGTAAATCCTGAAAAGATGCAGAAAGAGCTGAAAAACAGAGAGCAGAATTCACTTCAGAATATTACCTATCAAGACAATGTATTTTCAGGGGAGATCAAGACCAGGAAAACAAAATTGTTGTGTATTCCGGTGGCATATTCTAAGGGATGGTCAGCGAAAGTAGACGGCAGGAAGACCAAAATATTAAAAACCAACGGTATGTATATGGGGTTAGTCCTTACGCCGGGTGAACACAAGATCACGTTAAATTACACAACTCCGTGGCTGATCCCGGGGGTTGCTGTCAGTACAGCTGCAGGGATCATCTTGATAATTTATATTGTAGTATCCAGAAAGAAGAGGAAAAGAGTATGAGAAGAGCCATAAGTACATTGACTGCAATCTGTCTTGCAGGGGGCCTTATTTTCATTCAGCCAGGGACAAAGCCAGTCCGGGCCGATAATTCTGAGAGTACCGCGGCATCAGTGACAGACCCAAATGAATATAAGACAAAAGAGGTCATTGTAAAATTCAAAGACGGTGTATCCGAGACAAAAAAGGAAAATATCATAGAGGAAACACCAGGAGAAGCCGAACAGGTAACGGGGACGGTAGCGGTGGTAAAGGCAGACACGAAAAAAGAGACGGCAGCCGCAGTGAAAGAACTGAACAAAAATGATGACGTAGAATATATACAGCCAAACTATGTCTATCGGCTGGTAGACGGGAACGGCAGAGTATCAGAGAGAGCGCGCGCCATGAAGACGGCTGGTGTTAACGATCCTTTCTTTTATGCACAGTGGGGGCTCTATAACTATGGAACAAACCTTACAGACTTTGTCCGCACTCAGGGTGGGGGACAGGGTGTTACGATTCCACAGAAAAAGGGATTGGATATTAATGTAAAGAATCTCTGGAAACAGCTGAACAAAAAAAATACGAGTAAGGTCATTGTGGCCAATATTGATACCGGAGTTGACTACACCAGTACTGACCTTAAGTCCGTTATGTGGAAGAATCCGAAAGAAAAGAAAAACGGGAAAGACAGTGATAAAAACGGCTACAAAGACGATATTTATGGCTGGAATTTTTATAATAACAATAACAAAGTCTATTCAAACAGGGCTTATAGCTACAATAATTATGAGGATGACCATGGGACCCACGGAGCGGGGACTATCGCCGCTGTGCGCAACAATGGCTATGGAATAGCGGGGATTGCATCGGGCACCAATGTAAAGCTTATGACCATCAAGGTTCTGGGCGGGAGAAAAGGAGAAGGAACAACCTTGAGTGTCATCAAGGGCATAAAATATGCCAAAAAGATGGGGGCCAAGATATGTAATTTTAGCTTTGGATCCTACCAGAACGATAAGATGCTCAGGGATGTGATAAAAGATAGTAAAGATATGCTGTTTATCTGCGCTGCGGGAAATGAGAGAAACAACAATGACAGGTATCCTGCTTATCCGGCCAGCTATAATTACAGCAACGTGATATCGGTTGCAAATCTTGATTACACAGGTTACTTAGAATCCTATTCAAACTATGGAAAGAAAAGTGTTCTGTTGGCAGCGCCGGGGACGGACATATTCAGCCTGGGTGTTAATGAACGGGGGATCGTTGAGACCGGAACCTCTATGGCAGCGCCTATGGTTACCGGTACGGCCGCTTTGATCTACGCAAAGTACCCGGGAATAACCCCTGCTATGGCGAAAAATGCGTTGAAGCGCGGAGCAACCAGAATCAGCAGCTTAAATGGAAAAGTGGCGTCCGGCGGATATTTGAATGCTGAAAAGACTGTGAATTCCAATTACTATCCACCATATATTACAGTTAAAACAACACAGAAGAAGAATTATTCTCTGGCAAAAGTCAGTGCGAAAAAGAGAGGCAGTACAACAGTTGCTGCAGTTAGATACATAACGGGAAAGAAGACTTCCGCTTACTTTTCCAACGGGAAAAAGGGATATAACGTAAAAAACGGGACACTCAAAGTAAAAAAGACCGGGTATTATACGGTTTATGCCAGAGACAGCGCAGGGAACCAGACAGTGAGGACCGTAAAGATCACTGCCGGGAAGCCGCCGAAGCTTAAAGTCAAAGTATATAAAAAGAGCCGTTCAAAAGCAAAAGTTAAGATAAAAGCCTCAGACGAGAGCAAAAAGATATTAAAATTCAGATATGCAAAAGGAAAAAAATCTGCGTCTTATTTTAAGCAAGGGAAAAAGGGAAGCAAGCTGAAGAATAAAAAAGGCAGTGCCAGCTTCCAGGCGAAGCGGGGCAGGTATTATACGGTTTATGTGGTAGACCGAAGCGGAAACGAGAAAGTTAAAAAAATTAAACTCTAATATCTTAGTTTAAGAGGAGATACATTATGAAAATAATGCGTTATTTAGAAAATTATCTGACTAAAGAAAAACATAAAAGGCGGAACTATTGGATTACTTACACGTTAATATTTTTTATAATGCTGTGTTTTGTTTTCGGTAGTTTTTATATAAATAAGAAATCGTTTATTTGGAGTTTTGATGGGTTGAATCAACATTTTCCGGCTCTTATATATTTTAGCCAATATGTAAGAGAATTTGTGAATAATTTATTATCAGGATCTTTTGATCTACCTATGTGGGACTTGAAAATTGGTTTAGGAGCAGATATTTTAACCTCATTAAATTATTATTCTTTTGGAGATCCATTAGATTTGTTGGCTGTATTCTTTAGTCCAAATAAAATGGAATATTGTTATAATTTATTAATAATTTTAAGATTATACCTAGCGGGATGCCTTTTTTCAGCATATTGTTTTGAGATAGGTAAAGATAGATTCCAAACGATGATAGGAAGTCTGACATATATTTTCTGTGGTTATGCATTGATGGCTTTGAGGCACCCTTTTTTCATTAATCCTATGATTTATCTTCCATTAGTTTTCATCGGAATTGAAAAAGTGTTTAAGAAAAAGGGAAATGGTATTTTTATCTTCAGCATTTTCTTAACTGCAATCAGCAATTTTTATTTTTTATATATGATCACGATATTTGCATTTTTATATGCGTTAATAAAGTTTTGTTTCCAAAAAATCAATAGAACTAAAAAAGAATTCTTTTCTTTATTAATTAGATTTATTGGCCAGTATTTAATTGCGATTGCATTATCTGCATTTATACTTCTACCAGTATGCATTGCATTTTTAGGAAATTCAAGAGGGGATATATCTGCTCATATCAATTATTTACATTACAATCTGAATTACTATCTAAATACAGTGACAAATTTCTTGAAGGGAGATATGTTTGGGTACTGGACAATTGTGGGGCTAAATGCAGTTTCCTTAATAGGTCTGGCAGTATTGTTCAGAAACAGAACAAAAAATTCAAGAAAGCTAAAACTTATTTTTCTTACGCTAACAGTTTTTCTGCTTATACCAGCGGCAGGTCTGATTTTCAATGGCTTTGCATATGTGGTAAACCGTTGGGTATTTTGTTACGCGTTTGTGGCATCGTTAATTACTGTTGAAATTGTACCCATTTTATTCAATTTAAAAGAAAAAGATAAAAGAGCCATTCAATTATGTGCGATAATTTTTGGATTGTTTGTTGTATTAATCCGTTATAATAGGACTCAGGAGAATATGAGAGGTGCAATTGTACTACTGATTGTAGCCGGATGTATTTGTTGTTTAAATGGAAGTAAACTAAAAAAAGAACTTAGTATTTTAATACTAACTTGTGTCTCAGCTTTCTCTCTTGCGTTTGGATGTTATTCAATTGCTGCAAATAATTATGTTAGCGAATTCATGAACAGTAATAGTGTTTATAGATTTCTCAATGATTCAGTAGAAAAGGAAATGGCCAATCTAGACAAAAAGAATATATATAGAGTACAGGAACATGAACTAAGAAATGGAAATTTTGGGTTAATATTAAATGCTAATTCGACGACAAGCTTTTATAGTTTATCCAGCAAAAATATGTTTGATTATTCTGTCAATTTAGGAAATGAGGATATTAAGAAAGCATTTCAGTTAAAAGGATTTGGTAACAGAGCACCATTATTGAGCTTGGCATCGGTAAAATATATTGCAGTGAGTGATAGTCGTTCAAAAAAAGAAATTCCTTATGGTTTTAAAAAATTAAAAAGATATCATTCAAAGAACGCATTTGGACAGAAAATCAATGGGTGGATCTGTGAAAATCAGTATTATTTACCTTTAGGATATGTTTACCAGGATGTGCTTTCGTATGAAGATTATTTGGACCTCAATTTGAATGAGAGGGAACAGGCGCAAACTGGGGCAGCAATAATGAAGACTTTACCAAAAAATATAGAGGAATATTCAATGAAGAGTGCAGATCAGATACTGGCTAATAATGAGCAGATCCTTTCTAAATTGAAAAAAGGTAAGCATATTCGATATGAAAAAGGGAAAATTTATGTAACAGCCAAAAATTCTAAAATAACATTGAAATTACCAAATCAGGGTCAGGGACAAGTTAAGCTGCAAATTAAGGGACTGAATTTTCAATCCAAGAATTATAATAAAAGAAAGTTAAAACATTATAAAAAAGAGAGTAAAATAACACAAAACCAAATCAAAATGCAAAGCCAGTTCTGGCAGGAAGCAAAAGATAGTAATGTAACGATTCGAACGAATAATTGTACCAAGGTTTTAAATCTAAAAACTGAACAAAACGACTATTACTTTGGACAAGAAGATTTTTTACTAAATTTCGGTGATAAAAGTAATGATAAAGATTTAGAGCTAACAATAGCTTTTCAAAAGACAGGGGTGTATTCGATTGATAACCTTCAAGTATCATTGCAAAACATGGACCTTTATCGATCAAATATGAAGAAACTCCAGAATAATTCTCTAAAAAATATAAAAATGAGAACCAATATGATTTCGGGTGATGCTAATTTAAAGAAAAATGGAGTGCTATGTCTTTCAGTACCTTATAGTAAAGGCTGGAAGGTCGAGGTAAATGGAGAGCAAAAAGCCATTGAACAAATAAATGATCAATATATAGGGGTTAATTTAAGTAGTGGAAAGCATCAGATAGTGCTTCGATACGAAACTCCAGGACTAAAAATTGGTTTATTTATATCTGGAATTACCTGCATTTTGGGTTGCTTTGTTTTGGGATGTCTTTATAGAAAGCGATGCAAAACTTAATAATAGAGAATAAAGTTTAATATTTACGGTTATATATTCATTTATGCTTTTACATGTTTTTATCGAAAAATTTTTCTAAATTCCAATAGGCAACTGATGGGTTGCCATGTCATTTTGTACAGCTGATTTTTTGTCTACAGTATTATAATTTTAAATCTTTTCTTTGGAATATAATAATTTGTGACATATAAGGATGCTAACGTATTTAAATCGTAAATCTTCTCCAAAGCTAGTGCAAAGTTTGCAAATTGGTCAATATGTGGTATGATATAAAAGCTAATTCAAGTAGCTTTTTTCTACGATATTTTATTTATATAAATTTAGGGCAATGACAGATACAAGAGAACGGTGAATTGTTGTCAGAGCTATGGAACAGAGTAAATGGTGTTGGAGGTATAATAAGGATAAAGGAGAAAAACCTTGATTTTACTAGGGTCTCAGCGGTTTAATTGGATCTCGTTATGATAATTTTTTATATTAGTTAAGGGGGACTGTTGTTTCAGTAATTGAATGGCTTCTTTGGAACTTGTTTTTGACTTAATCCTAAATCAGCGAAAAATTATCATAATAGGATTCAATTAGCCTGTGAATGACACCAGTCATTGCAGGCTTTTTGTCGTTCTAGAGAAAAAATATTATATAAGGCTTCAATAAATATGGAAGATTCAATAAATGGTAGATTTAGGATGAAATGAATTGTAAATTGAAAACGGTTATAGGCATTGAAGATTCTGTTGTTTGTATGCTTGATGAGTAGCAAAATGGGTAAAAGATTATGTTGCCTAGTACAGGCAAGAGCTTGAGCTTTTTAACAGTTGAAATAAAATTATATACTATCATGACGAAGAGTATATTACGCTTACTACTAAATAAGTAAGAATAAAAAAGAAATAAAATATCAATCTAAATAGAATGTATTATCCAAATAAAAAATATTTTTTGAGAGGAAGTAATAAATTATGAAAATTTCATTTTCACCTCCAGATGTAGGAGTTATGGAAGCAGAACAGGTAAAAAAGGCATTGATGTCTGGATGGATTACAACAGGTCCTAAGACAAAAGAACTTGAAAGACGGGTAGCAACATTCTGTGAAGTAGATCGTGCAGTATGTCTTGGTTCACAGACCGCTTGTGCAGAAATGACTTTACATCTTCTTGGAATTAAAAGTACAGATGAAGTCATCACTACCGCCTATACATATACAGCCAGTGCGTCTGTAGTTTGCCATGTAGGCGCAAAACTTGTAATGGTGGATACTCAGATAGATTCGTTGGAAATGGATTACGATAAACTGGCTGATGCCATTACAGAGAATACTAAGGTTATCATTCCTGTTGATCTTGGAGGTATTCCATGTGACTATAACAAGATTTTTGAAGTAGTCGAAAGTAAGAAGCATTTATTCCATCCGGAGAATGAAATCCAAAAGGCAATTGGCAGAGTTATTGTTATGGCAGACACGGCTCATGCATTTGGAGCAACATGGCACGGACAGCCTGCAGGAAGCTTTGCAGATTTTTCAAGCTTTAGTTTCCATGCAGTCAAGAATTTTACAACAGCAGAAGGTGGAGCAGTGACTTGGAAGTCTATTCCAGGAATTGATGATGAAGATATTTACCATCAGTATCAGTTGCTTTCACTTCATGGACAGTCAAAAGATGCGCTTGCAAAAACACAGTTAGGTGCTTGGGAATACGATATTATCGGTACTTGGTATAAATGCAATATGACAGATGTGCTTGCTGGCATTGGGATGGCACAGATGGAGAGATATCCGGAAATGTTGAAACGACGTAAGAACATTATTGCACGTTATGACGCTGCATTTAAACCGATAGGTGTTGAAGTACTTCCTCACTATACAGAAGAACACCAGTCTTCGGGACATTTATATATCACAAGAATCTCAGGTGCGACACTGGAACAGAGACAGGAAATTATTGTAAAGATGGCGGAAGCAGGAATTGCTTGTAATGTTCACTATAAACCACTTCCAATGATGACGGCTTACAAAAATCTCGGATTCGATATTATGGATTATCCGAATGCTTATGATCATTTTGTTAATGAGGTTACATTGCCATTACATACAAAACTGACCGATGAAGAAGTGGATTATATTATTGAGCAATACTCAAAAATTGTAAAAAAATATTTATAGAAATAGTAATTAGAAGGAGAAATATTATGCTTAAGAAGTGGGAACATCTTCCTAAATACATGCAGACGGAAGCAGTCAGACCATACTATGAAAAGCTGAAAAAGAAAAAAATTAGCCTTGCATTGAAGAGAATATTTGATGTGGTCATGTCTGTCTTTATGCTGATATTTCTCTCCCCTATGATGTTAATCATATCAATAGCGATTGTCATGGACTCAAAAGGCGGGGTATTCTTTCGGCAGGAAAGAATCACACAATATGGGAGAAAATTCCGTATTTTTAAGTTTAGAACCATGGTTGCAAATTCAGACAAATTAGGTTCACAAGTTACTGTAAAAAAAGACAGGAGAGTAACCAAAGTTGGGGCTGCAATCAGAAAGTATCGAATAGACGAACTACCGCAGCTGATTAACATATTTCTCGGCGATATGAGCTACGTGGGCACAAGACCCGAGGTCACGAAATATGTGAAACGATATACACCTGAAATGATGGCAACATTACTTCTTCCAGCTGGGGTAACTTCAGAAGCAAGTATTAAATATAAAGATGAAGAAAAACTTCTTGAGTCAACTCATAATATTGATGAGACATATGTAAAGGAAGTGTTGCCAAGGAAAATGGAGTATAATTTAGATAGTATTAATAAATTTAGTTTTGTAAATGAAATAATGACAATGATAAAAACCGTATTTGCGGTTATGAGGTGAAACAATTATGATAGATGGATTAGTATCAATTATCATGCCTTCGTGGAATACAGGAAGATTTATAGCGGAATCAATTGAGTCTGTTATAAACCAGACATATGCAAACTGGGAACTTTTAATAGTAGATGATTGTTCGACAGATAACACAAATGAGGTAGTAAGAAAATTTAATGATGATAGAATTAAATTTTTTAAAAATGAAAAAAATAGCGGAGCTGCAATTACTAGAAATCGTGCTCTCCGAGAAGCGAATGGGGAGTGGATTGCATTTTTGGATTCAGATGATTTATGGTTGCCTAAAAAATTAGAGCACCAAATCCTATTTATGAAGAAACATAATTTAATTTTTTCATATCATGATTATGTTAAAATTGATGAGGAGTCAAATCCTTTAAATATATATGTGACAGGACCAAAGATCGTTACAAAAAGAAAAATGTATAACTATGGATATCCGGGATGTCTGACATTCATGTACAGCGCGAAGGCTATGGGGACGATACAAATTAAGGATATCAAAAAAAATAATGACTACGCCATACTTCTGAAATTATGTAAAAAAGCTGACTGTTATTTGTTGAAAGAGAATCTCGCAAAATATCGTATTCGAAAGAAATCAATTTCACATGATAAACTGATTAAAAAACTAAAAAGTCATTATGATTTATTTCACTATTGCGATAAAAAACCAGTAATGGTAGCCATGTGGTTTGCGTGTTGGAATATGATATATGGTATTCAAAAGAAAAAAAAATATGAGCAAATAATTAGAGAGTGATGTGATTAAAATATGAAAGTTATTATTTTTTGTGTTAATTATAATTCATATGATGAATTAAATGTTTATTTGGATTCAATAGAATTAGCAACCAATGTACTGGAAAAAACAGATGATATTACAGTTTGTATTGCAGATAATTCAATAAAAGTAAAAGAATTGGATACATCTAAATACAATCAAATAACAGTGAAACAATATATTACAAATCAAAATCTTGGATATTTTGGTGGTATAATGCATTTAAGAGATGAATTAATTAATGAATTGGATGATTTTAATTATTTTGTTATATCAAATGTAGATTTAAAATTAAAAAATGATTTTTTCTTGAAATTGAAAAAGGAAGTTATTGCCGAAGATATAGGATGTATAGCTCCATCAATATATTCTATAGCAGAAGGGATAGATAGAAATCCAAAAGTCATTAATCGATATGAACTAAAAAAATTAAAAATATTAAGATTAATGTACAAATATCCAATTATTAATCAAGTGTATACAAAAATCTTTTATAAAAAAAGAAGGGATAAAATTCAAAATTATCCAAATGGATATATTTATGCACCGCATGGTTCTTTTATTCTTTTTACTAATGCGGCAAGACAATTTATTAAAGATTTAAAATATCCAGTTTTTTTATTTGGAGAGGAAATATATATTGCTGAAAAGTTAGATGAAATGCATTTAAAAGTATATTATAATAATAATTTAATAGTAGAAGATATGGATCATGTTAGTACAGGTAAAATGAAAAGCAAAGAGTATTATAAATATAATTATCTATCGATAGACATGATTATAAAGGAGTTTTACAATGAATAAAATAGAGAAAATTGTGTATGACTTAGTGAAGTCAAATCCTGCAATAAAAAATTTAATTAGAAACACGTATCAGTCTATGTTCGATTTGCTACCAGATAAGGAAGACTTTTTTAGAAAACAAACTGTTGTTAAGGAAGGATTCTTTTTTGGGTTTCATGATTGTAGTCCGTTTTCCCAAAATGAGAAATATATATTAGCAAATAAACTTTTAGTTGATCTTCATATGCCGGTTGAAAACGAAATGTTAGAAGTGGGTTATTGGAATAGCAATTTTTCAGAGTTTACAGTGGTAGACAAAACAAAGGCTTGGAATTACCATAAAGGATGTAGATTACAGTGGCTTGGAGAAACAAACGATAAATTTATTTTTAATGACTATGAGAATGAACATTATGTATCAAAAATATATTCGCTTTTGAAGAAAAACATAATAGTAGTTGATTTCCCAATAGACACTATTAGTTCAAATGGAAAGTATGCAACATCGTTTAGCTATGAACGGTTAAATAGGTATATGCCTGGCTATGGATATTTATTTAGTGATGAACCTTTCTTTGAAGAAAATAGTTCAGATAAAACGGGATTATATTTATGTGATATTGAAAATAATGAAAAAAAACTGATTGTTTCGTTAAGAGAATTATCTGAGATTATTCCGAATGAAACGATGAATGGCGCACATCACTTTGTCACACACACTCAGTTTTCACCAGATGGATCGAGAATTGCATTTTTGCATAGATGGACGTATGGTGATAATCCTGATAAAAGATACTCTAGGTTAGTTACCTGTAAATTAGATGGTTCTGATATTCGTGTATCATGTACCACTGGTATGGTATCACATTTTGATTGGAATCACAAACATGGAATTTTGGCATACTGCCAAGTAGATGGACAAGATGGACATTATATATTTCCAGATTATAAAATGGAATCAGCAAAAAGAGTTGGTGCAAGTTTGAATTCGGATGGACATCAATCATATGTTACGGATACAGATTATTTTGTTACGGATACCTATCCTGACAAACGTAGAAGAAGTAAAATTTATTTGGTTAATATAAAAACTGATGAAGTAGAGTTGCTTGTCGATGTAAAATCACCGAAAAAATTTCAATCACCTGATGTTTATCATCATTGGGCATGTGATTTACATCCTCGTATAAGTCCAGACGCAAACTGGTTGTGTTTTGATTCAAGCCATACTGGTTCGAGGGCACTTTGCTTGATGCCGTTAAATATGACAAAGGTAGATTGATATGAATATAAGTGTCGTAATTGCTACATATAATGGGGAAAAATACATCGAGGAACAATTAGAGAGCATCTTGGCTCAATCTGTTAGAGTTAATGAAATCATAATTTGCGATGATGCTTCTAGTGATGAAACACTCAAAATCTGTAACGATAAACTAGGCGGAGAAAATATAAAATACAGTATATTGCAACATGACATTAATCAGGGGGTTGTGTCGAGTTTTAAAGAAGCTTTATTTGCTTCAACAGGGGATATTGTGTTTTTTTGTGACCAAGATGATGTTTGGTTACCTAATAAGGTTGCTACTTTTATATCAAAATTTAAGGAAGAGAAAGATGTTGATTTGTTGTTTTCAAATGCATATATCACAAACGTCGACTTGAAGCCTACAGGAAAATATTTATGGGATACGATAAACTTTCGACCTTCACAGCAAGAGTTTGAAGAATGTTTGCAAATAGAAATGCTTAAAAGAAATATTTTTACGGGTATGTGCATGGCTCTCAGGCGTAATTTAATAGATGATAGTTTTTGGTTTAGCAAACATATGCTTCATGATGAGTGCATTGGATGGTATGCCTTAATGAAGGGTAGGGTCGATTATATAGATAAACCATTAGTTTATTATCGTCAGCATTCGAATAATGTTATAGGAGATTCTCGACATAGAAAATTTGTGAGCATTAAGGATACAGTTTATAATGTTCAAAAAAGTAATAATAGATATAAGAATAAATTCGCGGATGTTATGAATTTAGCTTCCCAAAATGAAGTGTTTGGTAAGGAACTTAAAAATGCGTATTCTTTTTATGAATGGAAATCCAATTTGTTGAATACATCAAGAATTATTTCACTAGCTCAAAGTATACATAACTGTTTAAATGGAACTTATGGGAAATATTCATCAAAAACAGAACATTCATTTATGAAGGATATATTTATTATATTATTTCATTAATGAAATAAAGTGAGGAGTAATACAATATATGTTTTCAGCAGGAATATTGATATTTGAAATTACAATACTTGTTATTGTCATGTTGAAATTCCCTAAATACAAAAGCATGAAGCTTTTTTTCTGCGTGGTTATAGCATTTTTATTATCGTTAATTATGGCAAATAGAAGTCTAGAAGTACCTGATACAAATTGGTACAATTATAGTTTTGAGCAAATAAGCACAAGCAATAATTATGGCTTTTCGTTTGTAAGTGATAATAGAAAATTTGGTTTTGAATATGGGTTTATCTGGTTTATTGTATTATTTAAAAAATTTATTTCGATAAATCCTAGAGTGTTTTTTTTCATGTCATCATTTTTTATTTGTATTTCTTGGTTATATGGACTTTTAAAAATAATTACGTATATTCATAGGAATGACAAAGATAGGTATGAGCTTAATTTGCCAATGCTATTCGTCATTTTTACATCATATTTTGGACTGTATTATTGTGGAATGACAATCAGAGCAGGTATAGCTATAGGATGTATGTTGATTGCATTTGCAAGATTTATTAATAAAAAGATACCAAGTGCAATTTTACTAACTATCATGGGGTTTAGTTTTCATAAATTGAGTATAATTACTATTATCGTATTTTTTATAATGATTTTTGCGCCAAAAATTGATAAGAAAATAATGCAAGTTGCTTGGTTTGTAGTAGGAATTCTAATGTTTGTAAATTTTTCTACTATATTATATACTTATTCGAGTACTATAATAGGATTTATTGTTGAAAAAATTCCTGCTTTTGATTATCTTCGATTTGTAAATGCAGCTGTTGGTGTAAATGAAGCTGGAAAAGCTGTTATGTTAGATTGGGCAATAGGAACAGTTACCTTATTTACAATCTATGATGAAGATGAAATTTATAGACTGTTTAATCCCTATTTTTATGGATTTATTATTATGCTTTTTTTGGCAACAATTCCAGGTTTCAGCCGAATCACAGATTTGTTTACGTTAATGAATGTACCTATGTTACATGAGGTTTATACTAGACGATCGATTTCTCGTTCATGGAAAATTATTTTGTTTTTTATAATTATAGTTGGTAACGCAGTAAGAGTAATTAATAGATTTGGTTGGATATGATGAGGTTAAAGAATGAATAAGGATGAAAAACTTTTATATGCATTAGAAATGATGAATAAAGAATTAAAAAATGTGTATGACTCAAAAGAATATGTTGAGGGGGAAAAAATTCTTAGGTGGAAAGAAATTATTAAAAATCATGAAATACTTTCTCATGTTTCAGGCTTTTTTAAACATCGTAAAGCTAGTAAAATTTATGATGTCCAAGAAACGGATAATATTTCAGAAAATGATTGGAAGAAATATCTTCACTTTGGAAATGAAAATCAAAAAGTTGTAATATATACATGTATCACAGGAGGTTATGATTCTCCTAAAGAGCCATTGCTTAAATTAAATAATATAGATTACATAATGTTTACAGATAGAATAGATAAAAATAAATTATCAAATTCATTGTGGAAAATTCATGAAATTCCCGAAAAATTACTTGATTATCCTAATATATTAATCAATCGGTATATAAAGATGCATCCACATGAATTGTTTGAGGATGAGTACAATTTGGCAATATATATTGATGGAAATGTACAAACAATTTCAGACATATCTGTATTTGGTGAAATGTTAAATAAGGAAATAGGAATAGCAGCCCATCAGCATCGATTTAGAGATTGTATATATCTTGAGGAAAAAACTTGTGAATTAAAGGGAAAAGGTAAAATAGAAGAAATGCGTAAACAGATTTTTTCATATGAAAAGCAAGGATTTCCACAACACTATGGAATGATTGAATGTACAGTAATGGTAACCTTATTAGAATCAAAAAAAGCAAAAGAGATTTATAATCAATGGTGGGATGAATTTTTGAAACAAGGAAGTTTAAGAGATCAACTATCTTTTCCTTTCATTTTATGGAAAAATAATATAAAAATATCCGAAGTGGGTACATTAGGGAAAAATTTGTATAAGAATACTAAAATAAGAGTTTACAGTCATTAATAGTAAAGTATAGGATGAAAACTATGATAAAGCATATTTTGGGTGATGTATATTTGTGTGTTTCAAATAGAGCATTTAGATTAGGAAAGATGGTCTGGTTGACCGTGAATACGAGAAGTAGATTTATTTCTTTCATATTGAGAAAGCGATTAAATCGGAAAGAACATATTGAAATTGGTGACAATGTAAAAATTGGGAATGATATATGGCTACCGCATCCATACGCGATAGTATTGGGGAATGGTTCGATTATTGGAAAGAAATGCAAAATATATCACGAAGTAACACTAGGTCAGAATAAAGGGCAATACCCAACAGTTAAAGACAATGTGATTATTTATCCCGGGGCGAAGATAGTAGGTGGAATAATTATAGGTGAAAACTCAATTATAGGTGCAAATTCATTTGTTAATAGTGATGTTCCAGCTAATGCTGTAGTTGGAGGTATACCAGCTAAAATATTAAAATATAGAGGGGATGAAAATGAATTCTATTAAAAAGAACTTTATTTACAATTCAATCTATCAGCTGCTGGTTATAGCAATGCCACTTATTACAACTCCATACATTTCCAGAGTATTAGGCGCAAATGGAATAGGTGTTTATTCTTATTCATATTCTGTTTCTCAATATTATGTTTTGTTCATAATGTTAGGATTGAATAATTATGGAAATAGAACAATAGCAAGCATTAGAAACGATAAAAAATTATTGAAAGAGAATTTTTGGAGTATATACTTCATGCAATTATTTTTAGGTATATCTGTTTCTTTAATATATTTTATTTACTGTTTCAGTATTGCAAGAAATACATTTGCTGCATTAATTATGTCTATTTACGTGATTTCTGCTTGCTTTGATATTAACTGGTTTTTATTTGGGATAGAAATGTTTAAGGCAACAGTAATCAGAAATACTTTAATTAAAGTATTAACAACAGCATGTATATTTATTTTTGTGCGTAACGCAGAAGATGTATACACATATTGTTTGATAATGGTGATGGGTATATTTTTAAGTCAAATTGCTTTATGGCCATACATAAAAAAAATAGTTCCTTTTTATTTTCCTTCATTTTCTGAAATAAAAGTGCATATAAAACCTAATTTAGTATTATTTTTAACCGTGATAGCAGTTAGTTTGTATAAGATCATGGATAAAATTATGCTTGGAATGTTATCGAATACATCACAAGTGGGATTTTATGAGTCAGCAGAAAGAATTATTCTTATTCCAACTTCACTTATTACTTCATTGGGAACAGTCATGCTTCCTAGAATGACAAATATGTTTGCAACTGAAAAAAATAGTGATAAAACAAAGAATTTGCTTTATAAAAGTATTGTCTTGGCTGCATTTTTATCAAGTTCAATGGCAGCTGGAATAATGGGAGTTTCAAAGGAATTTATTCCCATTTTTTATGGGTCTGGTTATGAGGAATGTATTAATTTATTTTTGATTTTATTACCAAGTTGTTTTTTCTTGGGATTCGGGAATGTATTGCGAACTCAATATTTGATTCCGAAAAAATTAGATAAAATATATGTTACATCTGCTTTTTTTGGCGCAGTAACTAATCTGATAGTAAATTCATTACTGATTCCAAAATACTTTGCAGTGGGAGCTGCTGTTGGAACATTGCTTTCAGAAATAGTGGTATGTGTGTATCAATCTTACATGATTCGAAAAAAAGTAGAATTGGGAAAATATATTTTTACAACTGTTCCGTTTTTGGTTTCTAGTGTTGTTATGTTTCTAATTATTTATAATTTCAATAGCAGTGATATAAGAATTATAGGGTTGCTGTTTTTGAAAATAGTTATTGGTGTGCTTATATATATTATAACTTTGTTGCTTCAAGCATTTATTTATACTAGAATAAGAAAAATATCAATTAAGGAATTAATTCATTGATTAATATTCTATATATGAAATCAATCAATGAATTGGTATAATATACAGAACTGCTGTAAAGTTGATTAAATATATGAGCACATAGAAAAGAAGCTTAAAATATTTTGGATGTTAGAGAAGATTAAATACAAAGAAGAAAAGTGATTTAAAGTGAAGAACGGAGTAAACAACCATGTTAAGAAATATAAAAATAAGTAATAAAACAATTTTAGTTACTGGGGCAGCTGGTTTTATTGGTTCGAATTTAATTTTGGATCTACTAAAAAAAGAATCAAATCTTAAAATAATCGGTGTAGATAATTTGAATGAGTATTATGATGTTAGTATTAAGGAGTGGAGACTTGCAGAAATAAAAAAGGAACTCGAAAATTATCCGACTTCATTGTGGAAATTTATAAAAGGCTCTATCTCAGATAAATTACTTGTTGATAAGATATTTAAAGAGCATAAACCTGATATTGTGGTGAATTTGGCAGCACAAGCTGGTGTACGTTATTCCATAACAAATCCAGATGATTATATTGAGTCTAATTTGATTGGATTCTACAATATTCTTGAAGCTTGCCGTCATTCTTATGACAATGCAGCAAAGGGAGTGGAACATTTAGTATATGCTTCTTCTTCCTCTGTGTATGGCACTAATAAAAAAGTTCCATATTCGGCGGATGATAAGGTGGATAATCCTGTTTCTTTATATGCAGCTACAAAGAAATCCAATGAATTGATGGCTCATGCTTATAGCAAGTTGTATAATATTCCATCTACCGGACTTCGATTCTTTACTGTGTATGGTCCTGCGGGAAGACCTGATATGGCATATTTTGGATTTACAAACAAATTATTAAAAGGTGAAACAATTCAGATTTTTAATTATGGAAATTGTAAACGAGATTTTACATATATAGATGATATTGTAGAAGGTGTGAAACGTGTAATGCAGGCACCTCCTGAAAAAAAGAAGGGAGAAGATGGACTACCAATTCCACCTTATAGAGTTTATAATATTGGAAATAATAAGCCGGAAAATCTGCTTGATTTCGTAACAATCCTTCAGGAAGAGCTGATTGGAGCAGAAGTGCTACCAGCAGACTATAATTTTGAGGCACATAAAGAATTGGTTGCAATGCAGCCGGGAGATGTTTCTGTCACTTATGCAGATACGACCCCATTAGAACGAGATTTTGGCTTTAAACCAAGTACGAATCTTCGTGAGGGGCTTCGCAGATTTGCCGAGTGGTATAAGAAGTTCTATCAGGTATAGGAACGCTTTAATGCATTGATTCAAAAAAATCATGCCATAAATTTATCCCAGAGCTACAACAATGCCCTGGGATGAAATTTTTAATCTCTCATGAAGAGATCCCTTGTATAGACTTTTTCTTTTACATCATCTAAGCTGGTGTCATATCTGTTAGCAATAATACTGTTGCTGATTTTCTTAAATTCATCCAAATTATTAATTATCTTTGAACCATAAAATGTGGTGCCATTTTCGAGCGTTGGTTCATAAATCACTACAGTTGCACCTTTGGCTTTGATTCGCTTCATAACACCTTGAATACTGCTTTGACGGAAGTTGTCACTGTTACTCTTCATTGTCAGCCGATATACACCAACAACCACTTCTTTTTCCTTAGCTGCGTCCCAGGAACTGTTTGCTTCATATGCCCCAGCAAGTTCTAACACACGGTCAGCAATGAAATCTTTTCTGGTTCTATTACTTTCTACGATAGCGCTTATCATGTTCTGAGGTACTTCATTATAGTTTGCAAGAAGCTGTTTTGTATCTTTTGGTAAGCAGTAACCGCCATAGCCAAAACTTGGGTTGTTATAGTGTGTTCCGATTCGTGGATCGAGACATACTCCGTTGATAATCGCCTGAGTATCTAATCCCTTTATCTCTGCATAAGTATCTAATTCATTGAAGTAGGAAACTCTTAGAGCCAGATAAGTGTTAGCAAAGAGTTTTACTGCTTCAGCTTCTGTAAACCCCATAAATAACGTATTAATATTTTCTTTTAAAGCACCTTCCTGGAGTAATGCAGCAAAAGTATGAGATGCCTTTACCAGTCTTTCATCTGATTTGTCGGTTGACATAATAATACGACTTGGATAAAGATTATCATATAGTGCTTTGGATTCTCTCAGGAATTCCGGACTAAAAATAATATTCTTTGTGTTGTATTTCTCACGGACGTTAGCAGTGAATCCGACGGGAATAGTGGATTTTATTACCATGATTGCATTAGGATTTACTCTATGGACCAGTTCTATTACAGTTTCCACAGCAGAAGTGTCAAAATAGTTCTTTTTGCTATCATAATTAGTTGGAGTAGCAATAACAACGAAGTCAGCATTTTTATAGGTTTCTTCTCCGTCAAGAGTGGCTGTCAGATCTAAGTCTTTTTCAGTCAAATATTGCTCAATATAATCATCTTGGATAGGAGATTTCTTATTATTAATCAGTTCCACTTTCTCTGGAATAATGTCAACGGCTGTTACATGGTTATGTTGTGCCAGCAGGGTAGCGATGGACAATCCAACATACCCAGTTCCAGCCACAGCAATATTCAGTGGAGAACATTTTTCTAAAGCATTTTCATTACTTTCATTAACAAAGAGAGAAGTTGGCTCAAAATCAAGCACTTCACCAAGACTTTCCAACTGTGGAATAGATGGTATATAATCCTGTGCTTCTAGACGGACAATCATTCCGCGGTTGATCCCTGTCAATTCCGATAATTGTTTTTGGGAAAGTTTTTTTTCTTTTCTGGTATCTAGGATCTGTTTTGCTAAAAGGGATAAAGATAATTTCTTCATTTGTGTGTTCCTTTCATTTTATAATGAAGGTCATTTAAAATGACTAAAAATGATACTCAATTTATAATTTAAAACTATATTATTATAACAAATTCAACTCAAAAATGCAATGAATATTATCAAAAAATGAAAATATAGCATATACAGAGAAATAAAAAAGTTATTTTAAATGACTAAAAACGTTTTGAGTATAGAAAAGAAAGAATGATTTTATAAAAATAGGGTATAAAACACAAAGTGTAGAAAAAATTAGGGCACGATCAGAATAGTTACAGAAATCTGGTTTATCTTTCGGAATAGAAGAACTGACATCATGTGATGCGATTGTTGACAGCTATCATAATGGAAATTCTTGTCGTAAATTGAACACATTTTTTGGCAGTACTTTAACAATGAGTATTTTTAATGGAAATGGCTGTGGAGATAGATAACACTCCTATTAAGGTTCATACATAGTAGAAAGTGGTAATAACGAATAATATTTTAAGATGTTATTTTCAATGGTAATTAGGGCGATTAACCAAATGCAGGCAGTATGATGAAATATATTTGAAATATTATATACCACTTATCTCAAATATTGTAAAACAGTAAAGTGAAGTGAGATAATATTGAAAAGAATATCTAAAACCGAATGTGTCTATTAGTATGTCGAGTTTGTATGAAAGGGAGCACTGATCATATTGTACTAATCTCCGTGAGGAAAAATTCGGAAAATAGGAATATCCTTAAAATTAGAGGAGTAATGCTTTCCAGATCCCTGTCATTATAAGACGCCTTAAGATTTTTCTCCTTCCAGCTGACGGGTATGGATATCTCCAAAATATCATCGACATTGGCACATATAGTACAGTGTTCTTTATGATAAGATCTAAAATATGAACATTTGTTATTTTGGGCTGAACGTTTCATGGTCAGCTTTTTTCTTTGATCAATCTCATAGAGGAATAGCTGTCATTTGAATTTTTCTTCTTCAAATTTTTAACGGTAGCTTTATAAAATTGGTGCTTCTGTGGAATGTTCTTTAATGAATTTTTTTATTTCTTGCTTTTAATGTCTGTAAAAAAGATTTAGTTACCAGATACTGTCGGTATAATGAATCTGTTGATTGATGTCATTTAGCTATCCTTCGATTTCTTTCAATTCTTCTCGAGAGGTAGTTGGTTTTTCGGCTTCTTCAAAGGATAGTTGCAGATTTTTCTTGGTGTTATATTCGTGTTCCTGTACATTGTTTTTGTTATCTGTTGTAGGATAGAAATCTTTATTTTTTGCGTATAGGTTGTAAGCGCTTAAATTTCAGCCGTTAGGCATAAAAAATGCCTCAGCCGGACTTTTATCCACCTGAAGCACCTTGACAATTCACATATGTTTAAACTTATTGATTACACATCGTTGTTCTGAACATCGACGCGTCGTTGAATTTCTGCTTTTACACTTTCATTCCATGGCGTAAGCTTCTCCAGTTCCTGATCTGTCATCTGGAAACTGGTCTGATGTTCAAACAGAAATGTTAGATAATGGTAAACGTTAATGTTGTTGGCTTTGGCCATTTCCACCATAGTATAGGCTATGGCGCTTGCCTGTGCTCCGGCAGGGGTATCGCAGAACAGCCATCCTTTTCTTCCAACTACGAACGGGCGAATGCAGTTTTCGGACAGATTATTTGAGAAACTGCAGCGTCCATCTTCCAGATAGTTGGAAAGATAATCCTTTCTGTTACGAATGTAGGTCACTGCCTTGTCCAGTCTGGAATTACGAACCGGGTCCTGCATCTCAAGCCACGACAAAAAGCCTTCAATGATCGGCTTTTCCTGTTTCAGCCGGGCTTCCTTGATGGCATCGAACGTTTTATATTTGTTTCGGATCTTGTTTTCCAGATCAAAGAGCTGATTGGTATACATGACTCCCTGCACTGCAGGCTGTGTATAATCCAGCTGTTTTCCTTTGGGAATTGCATCAATCAGGTATCTTCGGATGTGTGCCCAACAGGCAAGACGTGTTGCAGTTGTTACCTTGTTGTAACCGCTGTATCCATCGCACATCAGATAACCGTCGAATCCATCCAGAAAATCTACTGCTGTATCACCTGCTCTTGTTTCGGAATACTTGTAGATGATGATCGGATGCTCACCATCCTCACCGCTGCGGAACAGCCACATAAACGACTTTGTCTGTGCACGGCGTTCTGGTTCGTGAAGTACCTGTACCGGTGTCTTGTCAGCCATTGCAAACTTTCTTTCCAACAGTTTCCTGCGAAAAAAGTCATACATCGGAGTGAAGAAAGCATCCGAGTTTTTGATTACCCAGTTTGCCAGTGTAGCACGGCTGATTTTAGCACCAAGCCGGTCAAGATCCTGTGAGATTCTATATAAAGGCATGCCATTACAGAACTTCTGCTAAACCACCCATGCAACGGTAGATGCTGATGCCATACCATACATCATATGGGCTTTTCCATCCTTACCTTTAACAATGGTGGGAACCTCGGCATTCTTTTTGTACTCTTTGCAGGCATAGTTCACGCTGTAGTATTCTATGACTGTTGCTCTGGCAGGTACAATCTTAAGCTCACGGCGTACAAACTCTGTACCGATTGGAACCATTTCACCGCCGCATTTGCTGCAGACAAGATTCTCTTTGTCCGGTTCGAGCATTACTTTTTTTACAGGAAGACCTTTAAAACGCTCTTCGTTTGTAGAACGTTTCCGACGCTGTTTGGTTTCTTCAGAGGTTCCAGTGGCTGCATCAGGATTTTCCGGATCCGGAGAAACAGTGGCTTCTTCCTCAGCTTCGTTGAAGAGATTCATCTGACCCGGGATTTCACAGGTGCCTTTTTCGCTGGAAGAACCAAAAAGCTTCTTAGTCAGATAGTCCACCTGTTCTTTGAAGTTGTCACGTTCCTGCTGGATTGCTGCTTTTTCTTTTTGTACATCTTCGAGCGTTTTTCTGAGAAGTTTTGTTGTTTCCCTGAGTTCATTTACAAGGTCTTTTAACTCTCTCAGCTGTAAGTCTTTTGCATTCTGAGCCACTGTTTTCACCTCTTTTCTGACATTTATTATACCAGAAAAAGATGTGTTTTTACAGGAAAACAAGGCCTGAAAAATGTTGAAAATAAAGGGAAAAACAAGCTTTTCATGGGCATAATTCATTCCCTTTATGAAGACGTTTTTATGGCTTTTGGCTGGTCGATATCGATGCCTGACATGAGCCAGTCAAACTCCCTCCAGGTAAGATTTCTTACCTCCGATTTGTTTCTTGGCCAGCGGTAGCGACCCTGGGCAGTCAGTTTTTTGTAAATCATAACGATACCGTCAGATTCCTTCAGAATAGCTTTTATTCGGTCACTCTTTCTTCCAAAAAAAAGAAAGAGTGCATTCTCATCACTGTTCTTCGGAAACTGATCCTGGATAAGAGCCATCAGACCATCGATAGACTTTCTCATATCCGTATAGCCGGTCACGATGTAGATTGCATCGACCCCGGAGATATCCGCTAACATTGTGTCGGACGCAACATCCGGATGATCTGTTGAAGCAAAAATGGATCTGCCGAATTGCTGATCTTAATGGAAACGTCATCCATCTTAAGTTCGATCGTATGTGTATTGTCGAGGTGCATGGAAGGATCCATAGTCCGAACAATATCAGGCTGGAGTCCTTCAGATTGAATATCTATCTTAACCACATCCTGATGATTGGATGTTAAGTCAAGCTTGGTCGTGGTCGGTTTATCAACCGGATCTGGTATTGTGCAGGCTTTTCTTCTAAGCCGGGTTGCTGCATTGTAAAAACTGCTAACCGAAATCTGGTGTTGCCTGCACCGGGCGGCATCAGACAGGCCGCTTTGTCGACACTCTGTGATCAGTTCCATCCATTCTTTTAGAGAACGAGTGGGTGTATTAGCATTGCTCATGAAACTCCTCCGTAATTGTAGTAAAAGTCTATCTACTACCTGTTATGTATTGTAGTAAAAAACTATCACTATCATTATGATGGAATTTCTACCCAGTGTCGACCCGACCAAAATTTAAGCGCTTACTATAGGTTTCGCTTTGTTGCAGTTTACACAGTTTTGTTGGTTAACAGCTAACAAAATCTGAAATTCGTAAATTTGGACATATTAAAAAGATTGACAAAAGGATCAGATTTATAATAGGTAATTGCGAAACTCGCTAAGCTCGTTCGCAATCTTGAACCAAAACAAGGAAGAATTCGTGCTTTGCACGAATTCTGGAATGAAATGTGGATAACCGGACATTTTAGGCGCACTTTAATAAGCCATAGGCTTTATGGAGTTGGTAAGTCCTATGCAATGAGAGGTTTCAAGCTACGAATGTATTCATGATGTTTGATCTTATCTGCAAGGACAACAGTAATAAGCTGTGTGATGCCGGCAAGGATCAGATCAGCATGTAAAGTATTCTCGTTTTGAGTTCGGCGTCCTGCAAGACAAAGATTATCCTTGATGTGATTGATGTCTCTTTCAAGAACTGTCCTGATTTTGTAGGTGTTATCCCATTCTTTGGTTCCGCGGATTGTTCCGGGATAAGCACGAAGATTCTTTTCCGGATAGATGTAGACCATACGACCGTACGATGAAGAAGTACAAGGATTTTCACAACAACAAAGTCTGTGATATTTTCCGGTTGTATCATCCCGAACCCATTTGATTTTTGGACAGACGAATTTATATCTTGTCACGCCGCTACGAAGTTTGGAAGTACTTTCGTATTTCATGGATAAAGAAGAATCATTGGGACAACATGGAATACCGTCTTCATTGATGGTATAATCCTGATTTTCAAGTCCGGATCTTGCATTCAGAGGAATATAAGCTTTGGAGAAATGTTTGTTATCACCAAAAGTATTACCGGTAAGAAGGCTCTTATAGAGCCCTACGGTATCGAAAGCTGCATCACCAAGGAATGTTTTCGGATTGAACAGTGGAGTGGATGTTTGCAAAAGAAATCTTTCAGTGTTGGAATCAAAAGTTTTGAATCGTGAACACATTTATCTTCGTCAGGGGAATCGGATTTCTTTTCAACAACAATATCAGGATGAGACGTCATAAAGTCTTTGTTATAAAAAGAGATATGACGGATGATACCGAGACCGTTGGTGACAATGCCAAACTTGAAGACATAGCAAAAATGTCCATTGATATACAGTTGCTTGATTTCAGGATTTGCAGAAGCATGGGAAGGCATAGAACCGTAGGCAGCCTTATAAGGATCGTAGGGCTTATCAAAGCCAGGGGCTTTCGCATACGCTTTAAGTTGCTTGATGATTCGGTTAGCGTACTTTGGATTATTTTCGGTAACGAATGCTTCGATTCCAGAAGAATCAAAGATGGTCATATCCGCTTTTGTGGAATCGATGGCCTGGCAGATGGGTTCTGTAACATCAACAAGGTGATCGAATACGAGCTGCAAATCATCTGAAAAGTCCTGTTTGAAGCGAGTGATTTTGGAAGCATCGGGGACTTTGGTAAAACCACAGAATTCACGAAGTGGTTTTGAGTAAGCGAGAAAAGTCAAGAGAAGCTGGTCTGTAGGAATTGAGAAAATACGTTGAATGATCAAAGCCCACAGGAAAGCTTGCAAAGGGTATTTACGGGTTCTGCCCGTTGATGCATAAAAATGATTTCTGAAAGAAATCGGAATAATTTCATCGATGTCGATATGGGTTTCCAATAGAGAAAGAAACGCAGGTTTGTCATTATCAAATTTATTTTGGCAATCTTGAAAAATATCTGCCAAAGAAAGCTGTTTATATGGTATCATAGGTATCAGAATAACTCCTTTCTTGGATGGTGGTTTATAGTTTTTAGACAACTCTATTGTACCATATCCAGTGAGGAGTTATTTGATTTTTAGAAACAAAAAATGCCGTATTTATGCGGCTTGTGGCGTTTCGCAAATGCCTAAGATTTATAATTATATGAGGAGTCAAAGGTGGTAGCGCCGTTGCAATTTAATTGAGTATCAGATGACATAAGGGGCATTAAGTGTCTTATTAAGTTCTGGATTATGAGAAATGATAGCTGAATTGGACATGATTGTCCACATTGCGGATTTGAATTCTTCCATATTTTTTAAGGGAGAAGGAATATCTGTGATCCCATCTCGGAGAGACTGCTTCTGAGTCTGAAGGATTGTCTTCCATAGCTTTCTGTCATCTGTATTAATTTGTTTATTCTAATTTTTGTTGCACGCTTTTCAACCAGTATTTTATATTATATATTTTTTAGTAAAGAAAGAAATAATCATTGTAAAAATATGTAGATCAAGGAACTGTTGAACGAATTTTACAGCGTCGACGATAAAAGTTTTTACAATAAAAGAAAATGAATAACAATGTAACGAATTTGGCAGTCATGGATAGAGTTCCGGGGGGCTAAGCAATAAATAAGATACGAGGTTTGGCACTGCATACTTATAATTTATTATTGAAATTAAGAAACATTTCGAGAACAGTATTTTATATGTTATTAAATAACTGATTTAGTTTTTCTGCTTCTTATTTACTTGGTAGATATTGATATCATTTGCTCAACTGAGATTTTCAGATAACAGCATGTCAGTAGGTTTTGTATATGAAGAAGCTATATTTATTAATACAAGATATAATACTTGGTGTATTCTTATTAAAATACTCTTCCCTATTCTTTACAATATAAAAGCAAACTGTTATAATCACAATGCAGAGAACCCCAAATTTTGCATTTGCATAGCGGTGAAATAATATATGGGAATAATACTAATAAAAGAGAAAGGAAATATAGTGCTTTTTTAGAAAAGCATTATAAAAGAGAAAATGTTTTTAAGTGAGGATCATAGAAAAAAAATAGAACAGAGAGAAATTGGAGCTTCCGAATTGTTTTTTTATTTTCTATCAAAGCGCAAATCTTTTGTTGTAGTTTCATTAGTTTTTGTAATTTTGTTTAATAGTATCTATTTTATAAAGAATATTAAATCTGATAAAAGCAATTTATCAGAGAAAGTTACAGAAGAATCTCTGACAAAGGAAGAACAAGAAAATGTTGAGAATATGAGACTGATGAAGAGACAGTTAAAATCTTTAATAAAATATAAAAATAATTCAGAACTCATGAAGATAAATGCTTATCGGCAATTTAAAGTAACTTTGCAGTATAGTATAAAAAGTATAAAAGATGATAGTGGGACTATTTCAGAAGCTTATCAAACATATATAAAGGGAGGAACTCTAGTTAATGAAATAGCCCCCAAACTTAATTATGAACAGGAAGTATTAGGAGAGCTAATAACTGTTTATGGTTCGGAAAAAGAAAGAACAAAAAATTCTGAGACTACTTTTAAAGTTGAAGTCATTCACTATAGCAAAAGTAAGTGCAAACAAATTGCAGAAATGGTAGATGTAAGTATCAAGAAACACAAATTTACTACATTAATGCAAAGTTATAAACTAGTTATGTTGTCTAGAAGTTCAAAAATAGATATAAATATGGAGCTTCAGAAATATCAGGACGATATAATTAATTCTATAACTACAAAGCAGACAGGGATAGAAACATTGGAAACAACTTTAAGTTCTAATGCAAAATTTGTCTTGGAAAAGGAAGAAAATAAAAAAAATGAGGATAAAAACAAAATATATAAAGTGTTTAACATAAAGTATACTTTTGTAGGAATATGCTCAGCCATTCTACTGTTGTGTATGGCATATTTTATTAAGTATACTCATGATTTCTCTCTAAAACATGAGTATGAATTGAGAGATATTTTTGGGCTTAAATTATTTGGGATCTTAAATGAACAAACAATTTCGGAAATAACAATGTTTTGTAAAAAGTCTGGAGTTGTTAAATTGTATATCATGACAAACTTTACTGGAGATTATATTCGAAAGTTAGTGGATATTTTAGGAAAGGAAGGTATAATTGCTGAGGCAGGAAAAAGCATTTTAACAGAAAAGGATAGCTTAAAAAAGGCATTAGAATTTGAAAATATATTATTAATTGAGAAAGTTGGAATTTCAGATTACCGAAATATTGCGTTAGAAATCGAAAAATGTGAAAATTTAAATATTAATATTTTGGGATCAGCAGTTCTAAAATAATATAACAAAAGAATAATAATCAGTTAAATTTGATACAAGTTACAAAAAATTAGGGAGAGAGAAATGAAATTTGAAAGCATTACTATAAGGAGGATGAGCCTATTTATATTCGATATAATTTCAATTTTTATTGCGGCTTATGGAGCGTTATGGATACGTTTTAACGGACAAATTGAATTATATTATCTCCAGGCACTAAATAAATATATATATTTAGTTGTTATTTTATGTATATTTATATTTATATTTATGAAATTTTACACTAGTCTATGGCTCTATGCTAGTATTTATGAACTGAGGAATATAATTATTGGTAATCTAATGACGACAGCTTTCAATATGGTTATGTTTGTTTTATTGGGCGTTAATATGTTTCGGTCATGGTACTTTATTTTCTCCCTAATTTTGACAGCTTTAACGGGAGGAGTACGATTTTTTTATCGGTTTGTTCGATTATATTTGCAGGAAAGAGGGCTATTCAAAAGGTCTCATAAAGATGCAAGTAAAATTATGATTATTGGTGCTGGAGAAGCAGGTAACCAGATTGCAAAAGAGATTGCTGGATCAGATAAGATTAATAAAACTGTGGTATGTTTTATTGATGATATGGAGACGAAACAAGGAAGATATTTGCAGGGGAAAAAGGTTGTTGGAAAACGTGATAAGATTGTAGAGACGGCTGAAAAATATGAAATTGATGAGATATATATAGCAATTCCGAGTATTACTGGATTGGAAAGAAAAGAAATCATTGATATCTGCAGTCAGACAGATTGCAAAATAAAAGTTTTGCCAGGAATGTACAAAATTTTAAATGGTGATGTGAGTGTCAGTGCTCTAAGAAATGTTGAAATTGAGGATTTACTGGGAAGAGATCAAATCAAGATCAATACTGAAGAAATTATGGGGTACGTAAATAATAAAGTTGTTATGGTGACTGGTGGAGGAGGGTCTATTGGGAGTGAACTTTGCAGGCAAATTGCTAAGCATGGACCTAAACAGTTGTTGTTAATTGATATATATGAAAACAATGCCTATGATATTCAGCAGGAGTTGATCCGCAAATATCCTATGCTGGATTTAAAAGTGTTAATAGCATCAGTTCGGAATTCAAAAAAAATAGATAAATTGTTTGCAAAATATCATCCAGATATTGTTTATCATGCAGCAGCTCATAAACATGTTCCACTGATGGAGGATTCGCCTAATGAGGCAGTAAAAAATAATGTGTTTGGAACTTTCCACGTTGCAAAAGCAGCAGATAAATATGGATCAGAGAAATTCATTTTAATTTCAACTGATAAAGCTGTAAATCCCACGAACATTATGGGAGCGACCAAACGAATATGTGAAATGATTGTACAAACTTTTGGGCGAAAATCAAAGACAGAATTTGTGGCAGTCCGCTTTGGAAATGTGCTCGGCTCAAATGGATCAGTAATACCTTTATTTAAAAAGCAAATAGAAGAAGGAGGACCTGTTACAGTTACTCATCCAGATATTATTAGATATTTTATGACAATTCCTGAGGCTGTTTCCCTTGTGCTGCAGGCAGGAGCTTATGCAAAGGGGGGAGAAATTTTTGTATTGGATATGGGAGAACCAGTTAAAATATTGGATTTGGCAACTAATTTAATCAAATTTTCTGGTTATACTCCTGACGTTGATATCAAAATAGAGTTTACAGGCCTTCGACCGGGAGAAAAACTTTATGAGGAATTGTTGATGGGTGAAGAAGGGATGAAAACGACACCTAATAAATTGATTAAAATAGGAAAACCAATCAACATTGATAAAAATAGGTTAATGAGTTCATTAAAAATATTGTATGATGCTGCATATTCTGAAACAGAAAGTATAAAAGAATTTGTTGGTGATTTAGTGGATACATATAAAATAGAAAAGTGAATCCGAAGATAGTGTTTTTACTAAAAAGATGATATAATGACAAAGTTAGGATACAAATGGTTACTATGAGAGAGGAGATTTATTAATGGTTAGAATTCAAAATAAGATTATTAGGTTATGTTCAATTTTTATGCTGATAGCAATCCTTCTTGTAACAAATAGTAGTTCCGTATCTGCCAAAAGTTATTCTGTGAAAAAAATTAAATGGTCTAATGTAAAGACAAAGAGAACTATGTACAAGGGAACCTCAAAATATTTTAAGGTGAAAATTACGCCATCAAAGGCAAAAAAGAAAAAACTCCAATGGTATTCCAGTAATAAGAAAATTGTCAGAGTGAATTCAAAAGGTTTGGTCAAGGCTGTTGGAAATGGAACTGCTTATGTGACAGCCAGAGTTAAGACACAAAAGTCAAAAAGAGTAAGATGTAAGATTACGGTTAAGACTAAAAAAGTATCTAGCGTAAAATTTAGTTCTTCTCAAAAATGTCTTGAGGTTGGACAGACGTATACGAGGAAACCGAGTGTTTCACCATCTTATGCATATAACAGAAGTGTTACATACAAATCATCTAATAAGAAAATTGCATCTGTATCAAGTACAGGAAAAGTAACTGCCAGAGGAATAGGATACGCTACAATTACAGCGACCGCCAAAGACGGTTCTAAGAAAAAGGGCAGTTACAAAGTCAGAGTAATTGGGAAGATAAAAAGTGACAGCACTCGATTTATTGCACATAGAGGACTAAGTGCCCAAGCTCCAGAAAATACAAGGCTGGCATTTGAACTGGCAGCAAAGGAAGGATATTGGGGTATGGAAACGGATGTTCGCATGACAAAAGATAATAGGTTTATTTTGCTTCATGACACTACATTGAAAAAAATGTGTGGAAAAGATAAAAGACCGGAAGATATGACCTATGATGAAGTAAGAGCATTGAAAATAACTGGTGGAAATAATATATCGAAATATAAAAACAACAAAGATGCAACTCAAATTGCAGATATTGAAGATTATCTAAAAATATGTATAAAATATGATAAAGTTCCACTGATTGAATTGAAGGTAGAGCAAAAAAACGGTGAAAAGCTTAATATGAAAGATGAGGATATGAAGAGGTTATATGAGGAGGTAAAACGTATCATGGGTAATAAACCTTATACATTTACTTCCTTTAATCTAGAGACAGTCATTGGTATGCGCCACTTGAAAAAGAAAGATAATGATGCCGATAATGTGAGTCTTCGTCATATAGTGAATTCGCCTGATATGGAAAATCTATCATATTATAGAAGACGTGGTATTCAGCTAGATTGTAATTATAAAAATGTAACTCTTAATACGCTTAGCGATTTTCACAGTGCTGGACTGACAATATGCGCATGGGTGATAGATGACAAAGAAACTGCATGGAATTATATTCAGAGAGACGCAGATTACATTACTACAAATACAAAATTGTGGTAAGTTATATCAGATAATAAAGAGCTGTCGCAATTTTGATATGCGTACAGCTCTTTTAAGGACTAGGGCTGCAAGTTTTGAGGAGAGACAATGAAAAAAATAAATAATATAATAACATATATGTTTTTTTTGATTATAGTATCTGTATATTTTCTGCATTATACTGTGATTTCTAGAATGCTACAATGGGATTTAAGACTTAATATAGTTTCTTTTATTGGATATCTGCTTTTGATTCCATTTATATGGGGATTAATTCATTCTGAGAAAAATGAATTGATTCATTTACTTAAAAAAAATTGGATTCTCATTTTATATTTTATTATTCGTATTGCTAGTTTTTATTTGGGAAAAATTACGGTTAATGTAAGTACAAATAAAACCATTTTACTCGAATTTTTGTATTTGGTTGTAATTGGACATTTTTGTTTGAAAAATATAACAAATATTACTTTTTTATTTAGATTTTATATAATACTTAATTTGTTGTTAAATTTAGGAACAGTTTTTGTGTATATAGGTATACCATCTGGGTATTTTTCAAAAATCCCATTCTTTATTCAGTGGGTATCTACAGTCGGAAATTATGGTACTTATCCGTTTTCAGCATTGTATGTAAATCCGAATATAGCAGGAGTTGCAACAGGGATTGCAATTATATTGGCATGTGCAGTGTCTAAAAAGAGGAATATTCTATTTTGGATATATTTTATTTTTTCTCTGTGGTTTGTTCATTTTCAACAATGTAGAAGTGCGCAAGTAGCATTATTAGCTTGTGGTATTGGTTATTTAATTGTTCGGTTTACTAATATGGATGGGAAGCAGTTTGCTTTTTTCGTATTAATGGCCAGCATCGTTTCTACTTTAGGAATAGGAAGCTTTGCTATAAAAAATAGCAGTAGAAAGAAACCATTAGAAGATATGACTAAAAAAGAACAAATGATAAACAATTATAGTACTGGAAGATATCTTATATGGAAGTATGATGTGAATGTAGCCAAAAAAAACTTATTGTGGGGTTCTGGAAGTTTAGAAAATAGCAAAAATGAAAGAAAAGAGATTATAAATAAGGAATATCCAAATCCACAATTAGGGATGATAAGATTTAAAAAATATTCTACATTTGATTTTCATAATGGATATTTTGGAACTTTATTTGTAGTGGGTATCCCATGTTTTATTTTATTTATCATGATCCTGTTTTTAAAAATTAAACGTCTTTCTAATGATAAATGGGCTTTGGGCGCTTGCTTCTTTTTAGTGGTTAATTTATTTGAGTGTCAATTTTTAATTGCATCACCTAATTATCCTGTGACGGCAATAATGCTGATGCTGATATTAAATCCAAAGATTAAGAAGGAAGAAGGAATAGAGAGAAAGATTTAAAAGGCAAAGTACAAAACAAAAATTCATAGATTGTTTTGATATAACCCTATTTTTCACCTCAGTAAAATGACTGGTTTTGGCTTTTGCCTTAAATGGATGTAGAAGACTGTTTTAATATTCTGAAAGATTAGAAATGTAACTAGTAAAATTTGACGATAAAATATGCTGAAAATTAAAAATATGTTGTAGGGGAGAATGCTGCATGTTACAAAAGAACTGTTTATATACCAGAAATCCTTATTTTGATAATTTGAAATTTGGTTTAATATTACTGGTTGTGATAGGACACATGTCAGATTTATTAAAAGATTCTTCATTTATAATGAGTGTAATCCGCTCAGGAATTTACTTTTTTCATATGCCTCTCTTTGTGTTCGTGTCGGGTTATTTTTCTTATCATGAAAAATTTAGCATAAAAAAGAATTTTCTAAAAGTAATTAATTTATTTGGATGGTATATTCTTTTTAAATTTGGATTGTTTTTTGAACATTACTTTTTGCTTGGTGAAAGTAGTTCGAGACTTTCGTTATTTTTAGATGGAGGGGTACCTTGGTATCTAATAGCTCTTATTATTTGGCAATTGTTGATACCATATATTCTACTTTTGGAAAGAAAAAAGGTACAGATAGTGTTGATTCTTATCGGATTGGCAGCAGGGTGTGTACAGAGTATCGGGGATTATATGGCCTTGTCAAGAATCTTTGTTTTTGGTATCTTTTTTTATGGAGGTATGTACTTTAAGCAAGCGAAGACCCCATTTTTTATAACAATAAGTAAAAAGTATAGGGTACTTGCAGGAATTTTATTGTTAATATCCTTCTTTCTTACATATATTTGTCACAATTATATAGTGAAATTAACGATATTTTCAACAGGAAGATATTCCTATCATATATGTAATGTCAATAATCTGCAAGGAATTGTACTCAGGGGATTTTTTTTGCTTTTGGCAGTGTGGTTTGGAGTTTTGTTTATGTGTATCATATCTCCAAATGAGCACATATATACAAAATGGGGAAAAAATACTTTGCAAGTTTATATATTACATACATTTATATATGTATATTTTTTAAATCATAAACAATTTGTCTATGATATAGCAAATGCATTACAGGGAAAAATAATTTTAATTATTTTATCAGTTGTTGTTACAATATTTTTGTCTGGAGAATGGATTAGTCAGTGGTTTAAAAAGATTTCGTTTATTTTTCTGAGAATAGGTAAAACATTATTATACGATTTAGAGGTGGAGGAAAAGCATGATTAACGATATAAAAATATCAATTGTAATGCCAATATATAATTCACAATTATTTTTAGAAGATTCATTACAGTCTATACAAAATCAAACTTTCGATGACTATGAAGTCTTGATGGTTAATGACGGCTCAACAGATGCTTCTTTAGAGATAATGAAAAAGTATTCTAGGGCAGATTCAAGATTCATTTCTTATTCTAAAAAAAATGAGGGCGTTTCTAAGGCAAGGAATTATGCATTGGATAAGGCTCAAGGGGAATACATTGCATTTTTGGATAGTGATGATTTGATGCCTAAAAAGTCACTGGAAGTCATGTACAGGATTGCAAAAGAACAGAAGGCACAGATTGTTGTAGGAAAGATGCAGGAATTCAGCCTTGCTAAAAAAAGAATATATAAGCATACAGATCTTTTGTCCAAAAAGAAGATTGTAAGCAAGTATGATGAAGATTTGATATGGTCAATGATGCTTGGAAACAAATTATTTTTGAGAGAGTTAATTGAGGAAAATAAAGTTAGGTTTGAGAAAGTTAAATATTCTGAAGATGCTATCTTTACAATGAAGTGTGTTTATCATAGCAATCGAATAGCAGGATGTCCAGAAATAACAAACAAATATAGGAAGAGATTTTTCTGGGAAGGTCAGTCTGTTACACAAATGGTTAACCGGGAATTATTTAACGACTTCATCTATGCATATGAGAATGTTATTGAAATGGCAAAAAAATCAATAGAAAAAGATTGGGGAGATATTGTCAACAAGGAATCAAGGGAAGGGCTCCAATTAAGATACACAGAACTTAGCTATATTTCAGCTTTATATGAAAAACTTGTGAAAAGTATACTAGATCAATTCTATCGTCAGATATGGAAAGAGAATGATAACGTAACTGACGAAATTTTAGAAAAAGTAAAGCAATATAGAAATTATATTATTCCTCAACGGTGGGAGGAATTGAAAAAAGAGAATCCGGAACTGAGGATTAACAAAACTGTTCTTTCAACGAAGGACCTGATAAAGAAACCTTTAATCTCGATTGTTATTACAGATAATGTAAAAGAAGATGAACTAAAGTTAGTTGTTGATTCTATTTATAATCAGTTTTTTCCAGCTTTTGAAGTTTTGGTTCAGAAAAATAGGTATGATTCATTACAAGAATTCTATAAAAGTAAACTAAATTTAAAGTCTTTAAATACAAAAAGTGCAGTAGAAACCAAAAACCAGGCTTTGAAAGTGGCAAAAGGAATGGCAGTCTTGTTTATCGACCAATTAAGTTTGTTCGGTAACAAAAGTCTGATACGAATGTATAAGGAACTAAGTGGGCATAAAATCGATATGTCTGTTATGAAAATGAAGCAGCTAGCCAATGGGAATATCCAGAATATTAATGTACAGGAAGTTGTGAATGTCTTGTGCTACAGGCAGGTAGCAAAGGCTAAGACAAGTTATAATCATCTGGATAATGTTCTTTCAAATAAACTTATACGGTTAAGTGCTTTAAAAAATAGGAATTTTGTATTTACAGACCAGCCATGGAAAGACACCAGGCACCTTTATCGTAATTTCCGTTTTAAGAAGCTGATTGACCACCCAATTATTACGAATTTAAGTGACAAGGATTTCTTAAGACATATCTTTATCCTGGCTCCTATTCGTTATACTTATCAGTACAAATACAGAACTGAATTTAAAAGAACGAAGCTTTATCAACGAAGACACAAAGAAGAATTGCTTAAAAAAAAGCAGATTAGAAAAAGTAAATTTTTCAGTTTGTTAAAAGCGGTGCTTCCAACATTTAGAAGAGTATTTTTCTTCAGCATACGTAATGACGGAGCTCTTTTAGAAAATAGTGAGACTGTTTATCGGGCTTTACCTGACGTTAAGAGAGTCATCTTTGCAAGTCGTCTTCCACACACCAAAAAAGAGAAATTAGGAATTTACTGGAACATGCTTACGAGTAAGGTCATAGTAACAGATGATTACTGTAAATATTTAAGAGAAGTAAAACTTCGCCCAAAGCAGAAAGTCGTACAAATTTGGCACGCATGCGGCGCTTTCAAAAAATTTAGTTTAGATTATCCGGCCAGCGACCGGCGGACGGAAAAATTTACTCACTCACAGTATTCTTCTGTTATTGTCAGCTCAGAGGACACAAGAAAATATTACGCCGGTGCTTTTGGAATTAGTATGGAGAAAGTAAAAGCTTTGGGGGTTCCAAGGACGGATATTTTATTAGACAAAAGGAAACAGCAGGAAGACAGAGACAATTTCTTTAACAAATATCCTGAGTTTAAGGGAAAAAGGATCATAATCTTTTGTCCTACATTCAGAGAGAAAAAGAATAAGCAAATTAAGTATGATACAAGAATTAACTGGAAGGATTTAAATGATTCTTTACATGATGATGAGGTGTTATTGATAAAAAAACATCCCATTATGAAGTATGATTTGCTCGGAGGCAAAAAATATTCTAAAATAAAGAATGTAAATGACATATCGACGTACACATTAATGAATGTGTCAGAGCTGATGATCACAGATTATTCCTCCGTCATATTTGAGTATTCTTTATATAATAAACCAGTAATCTTTTATTGCCCGGATTATGATGACTATGAAAGAGATTTTTATATCAGATTTCCAGAAGATTTATATGGAGAATTTATCACAGATCCGAATGAACTTCCTCATAGTATTCATCAATCTCTTTCTAAGAAAGAGATTCCGGGAATTGAGAAGTTTCGGAAAAAAACAATGGGAAACTGTGATGGGTTTGCTACTGAACGAGTTGCGGAATTAATAAAATCATATTTAAATTAGCACGAGAAGAGGTTGAAGTTGGATAGTTATAAATTAACAATAATGGAACTTAATATACAAAATGATGGGTTGAAAATTCAGGTTGAGATTGAAGGGGAGTATTCGCCTATTGTTCGAGAACCCAAAATAGCAGTTTTCTTTGATAATGGGAAGGAAATACGCCGAATTCCAATGAGAATTTTATCCTATTATCCAAAAAAGGATTTAAAAACTTTTGTATTATTTGCAGAACATAACTATGATTTGAATTATATTTACTATGGGGAAGAAGAAATAAAAAGTTTCTCTGTATATTTAGAGTTTATCTATGGAGATGAAAGAATTAAAAATATTCCTTTTGAATTGGAAGATGGAATGAGGATAACTGGAGATGATAAATACAAAGCCGTACTATCAAAAAATAAACGAGAAATACAAATTACAAACAGCCAATTTGCGCCTACTAAGATTCTCAATGAGATAATGGAATTTGTCACGAGCTGTGTACGAGGTATTTGGGATTTTATTTTGATGATTGTAACAGTCTTGCTCACACCCGTGTTCTTTGCTGAGGCAGTTCTAGAACAGTTTCAATGTGCTGCATCGGCGCCTAAGAATAAAGTGAATCGAGGAAAACGATTTTTTAATCATATCCGATGGAGATATGGTAATTTTTCTCGTATGGAGTTTGGTGTCAAAAGAGCTAAGCTGAATCTATTTAAATTCTATTATAAAGCTATGTGTCTAAGAAGAATAAAGAAAAACCGTATTTTGTTTCTGTCAAACCGAAGGGATGAATTGTCAGGAAATTTGGGATATGTATATGAGGTTCTAAGACAAAGACAAGGTTTAGATTTTGTATATCTATTAGATTCTTCTGTTGAAGGAAAAGAAATGAAACTTTCCACATCATTTAAGCTGGCTGAATATTTGGCAACATCTAGGATTATTTTAGTCGATGATTTCTATTTTATGCTTTACAAAATACCTAAGAGAAAAGGGACCTCAATTTTTCAATTGTGGCACGCTTGCGGTGCATTTAAGACATTTGGGTTTAGCAGAGCCAATTTTATAAAAAGCAAGAAAAAGCAGAGGGAAAAAAGTCATAGAAACTATGATTATACTATTGTCAGCTCTCAGGAGATTGCTGATTTCTATGCAGAAGGATTTGGACTATCTATTGAAAAGGCAAAGGCTACTGGAATTCCACGAACGGATATATTCTTTGACGTAGAATATAAGAAGAGAATGCAGGAAGAATTTTATAAACACTATCCTAAGCTGAAAGAAAAGAAAATTCTTATGTTTGCACCTACTTTCAGAGGACAGGGAAAAGTCAGCGGATATTATCCGGTCTTCCGTTTTGATTTGAAAAAGGTGTATGAAGCGTTAAATGGAGAATATGCAATCATCATCAAACATCATCCATTTGTTCAAGACCGGAATGAAATTCCAGAGGAGTATAAAGAGTATATTATCGATCTGTCTGAGGAGGCAGAAATTAATGACCTGCTGTTTGTTACTGATTTATTGGTAACAGATTACTCCTCTGTTATATTTGAGGCGGCATTATTAGATATACCGATGCTTTTTTATGCTTTTGATCTACATCAATATATTTCTACCAGAGGTTTTTACTATGAGTATGAATTGTTTGTTCCAGGAAAAATTGTAGACAGTGAGAAAGCGATGCTCACTGCAATGGAAGAAAAGGACTTTGAGGAAGAGAAGATTCAAAATTTTAAGACTAGATTCTTTGACGATCTGGATGGAAAATCATCTGAGAGAGTAGCTGAGTTGATCTTAGATACTATGAATGGATAACGATTTAGGGCCAATACTTTATGTATGGAGTATGGCTCTATTTTGCAATAGAAAAATGACAACAATAGAGGGAGAAAATGAAACAGATTTTAACAAGAGCAGGAATGGCTCCATATGAAAACTTTGATGCAGCACAAGTGATTTTAGACAATGCAATAGGAGATAATACAGGAAATCTAATCTATCTAAATGGTTTTTATCGGGCATTGACCACAGATCATCAGGAATTAATTCCAAATCGCTACAGACTTAGAAAAAGTGTTCATGCTGATTTTATCAACGAAACCTATGATGCTTATGTTATGCCGTTTGCAGATGCTTTTCGATTAGATATGGTCGATACTCTTAAAGATTTAACACATCTTATCCGTAAGCTTAGAATACCTGTAGTCATTGTTGGAGTCGGATTGAGGGCACCTATGGATGCTGATATAACAAGAGAATTTCCGTTTGATGAAGAGGTAAAGGAATTTGTTAAAGCAGTTCTTGACCATTCTGCCAAGATTGGTATACGGGGAGAAGTTACCGCAGCATATCTAAAAAAGCTTGGGTTTAGAGAAGAAATAGACTTTACAGTTATAGGGTGCCCTTCCATGTATACCAATGGGGCGGATCTGACAGTCAGACAGCCGAGATTGTCAACAGATTCAAGGATTTCGATCAACGCTTCTGTTGTAGCACCAAACAATGTCAATCAGTTTTTGCGTAATGTGATGAGGCAAATACCGGACTATTATTTTTTGCCTCAAAGGCTTCAAGAATTGAAAATGACTTTTGCAGGAGAGCCTTACATCCATAAGCAGAAACATGCAAAGGATTATCCAGATAGTATGTTGGATGAAGTCTATAGGGAAAACAGAGTGAGGTGTTTTTTAAATGCGAAAACTTGGTTTGATTTTCTTGAAAAAGTAGACTTAAGTATTGGCGGCAGGCTCCATGGTAATATTGCGTCAATTGTTGCAGGGACCCCGGCTTTGCTGATTCCTCATGACTCCAGAATGAAAGAATTAACTGAGTTTCATCACCTGCCTCATATCCACGCAAAAGATCTAAGACCAGGGCAGGATGTTTTTGAATTAATAGAGAAGATTGATTTTAAGTCCGTATTAAAAGATCATGACAAGAACTTTCACGCATATTTAAAGTTTCTCGAGGAAAATGGTATTGAACATATTTTTAAAAATGGGCAGAATCCAAAAGAAGCACCTTTGGATAAAAGGATAAACAATGTAAAACTACCCCCACCAGTTGACACATTAAATGGGCACAGCTATGAAGACAATATTCACAGGGTAGACAAGTATTATCGAGAAAGAGAAATAAGAGAAAAGCAATTAAGAGTGGATTTTCGGGATTTAAAAAGGGAATGTAATCGAGAAAAAAAGGAATCTCAGTACAGAAAAGAACTTCTGGAAAGTAAACCCGTAAAATATGCGGTCAGTTTGAGAAAATTGTTGAAAAGGTAGGAATCATCAAGAGTAGTTGAATTAAATGCAGATTTACGGTAGAATAGATTAGATAGAATTTCAATTATAAAATGTGAGGTGTATTATGGTATTCGGAGTCATATTAGCAGGTGGAATCGGCAGCAGGATGGGAAATGTTGAAAAGCCCAAACAATATTTAAATCTTGGAGGAAAACCGGTTATTATTCATACGGTGGAAAAGTTTTTTGTAAATAAGAATTTTGATGAAGTGATCATTTTATGTCCTCCATCATGGATAGGGCATACAAAGAATTTAGTAAAAAAATATTTGAATAATGATAAGAAAATTATAGTTATTGAGGGTGGAGAGACAAGAAATGAAACAATCATGGCTTCAGTAACCTATATTGAAAAAAAATATGGTGTCACTGATGACACGATCATAGTGACGCATGACGCAGTGAGACCTTTTGTTACACATAGAATACTGGAAGAAAATATACAGGCAGCACGGGAATATGGAGCATGTGATACAGTTGTTTCAGCAGCGGATACAATTGTACAAAGAACTGAAGAAGGCCATATGATTGCTGATATTCCGGATAGAAGAAGAATGTGCCAGGGACAGACACCTCAGTCATTTCAGGCAGCAAAGATCAGAAAATTATATAATTCCTTATCGGAAGAAGAGAGACAAACTCTTCCTGATGCATGTAGGATATGTGTATTAAAGGGAGAACCAGTATATCTTGTGGAAGGTGAGGTATTTAATACAAAAATAACTTATCCTTTTGATTTACAGGTGATGGAGACAATGATTAAAGGAGATCTCTAATATGCTAAATACGGTTTATCGTTTGACGGCACCCCGTCATTTTGAAGTAGAGTTTAATGAAATCGATTTATTTGGGGAACAGGTAGTTGTGAGACCTACCCATTTATCTATATGTAATGCGGACCAAAGATATTATCAAGGGAAAAGAGCACCCGAAGTTTTAGCTAAAAAATTACCGATGGCATTAATTCATGAGGGGATCGGAGAGGTGGTCTATGACCCGAAAGGCGAGTTTCAGCCTGGAGATGCAGTGGTTATGGTACCGAATACCCCAACGGAAAGTGATGATATTGTATCTGAAAATTATTTACGCAGCAGCAAATTCAGAGGCAGCGGCTTTGATGGATTCATGCAGGATAATGTCGCTCTTGATAGAGACCGCATTGTACGGCTGCCAGAAAATATAGATAAAACAGTTGCAGCGTTTACTGAGATTATTTCTGTTAGTGTACATGCATTGAGCAGATTTGATTCTATTGCTCATCAAAGGCGTGAAAGTGTTGGTATTTGGGGAGATGGAAATCTAGGATTCATTACAGCATTATTATTTAAGGCGATGTTCCCTGATACAAAACTATATGTTTTTGGTGTAAATCAGGACAAATTAGATGACTTTTCATTCGTTGACGAGACCTATCTTGTTCGGGAAATCCCAGATGATCTGTCCATTGATCATGCTATTGAATGTGTAGGAGGGGACGGCTCTCAGAAGGCGATTCAACAGATTATAGATTTTATAAATCCAGAAGGCACTATTTCTATTTTAGGGGTATCAGAGTATCCGATACCGGTGGAGACTCGAATGATACTGGAAAAAGGTCTGCGTATGTTTGGCAGCAGCCGAAGTGGCAGAAAAGATTTTGTTAAGACAGTTGAACTTTTCGAAAAGAATCCTGAAATTGTGGATTATCTCAGCAATATTGTCGGAGCTGTCGTTGAAGTAAATACGATCAAAGATATGACAAAGGCATTTGAATTAGATATCCAGAAAGCTTTTGGAAAGACTATTATGGTATGGAAAAAATGATTTGGGTCAGGGAGAAAAGAAAGTGAAGACATATATTGAGAATTTTAAGAAATATAGATTTCTTTTAGTGGAGCTTGTAAAAAAAGGTATAAAATTAAAATATAGGCGTTCGTATTTAGGGATTCTTTGGACACTTCTTGAGCCGCTTCTTACAATGATTGTGCTGACAATCGTTTTCGGTTCAATGTTTGGAAATCCAGATCCAACCTTCCCTGTATATATCCTGACGGGACGACTGTTGTATACTTTCTTTTCTTCTGCGACGAGCGGGGCAATGAAGTCGATACGTAACAATGCAGGAATGATTAAAAAGGTTTATGTACCAAAATATATATACCCTTTGTCCAGTGTACTTTTTAATTATATTATTTTTCTGCTGTCTTTGATTGTTCTTGTGGCAGTTGCTGTTGTTCTTAAGGTATATCCAACAATATATCTTGTGCAGGCTGTTGTACCTCTGGTTTTGATTTTGGTAACTGCATTCGGGGTGGGTATGATTTTATCTACTATGGCAGTGTTTTTTAGGGATTTAGAATACTTATGGTCTGTTGCATTAATGTTAATTATGTATGCGTCAGCAATTTTTTATCCTGCAGAGAAATTATTAAATAAACCAGGAATATATCAATTTGTACTGAAATGTAATCCTCTATACTTATTAATTCATAATTTCCGTCAAGCTGTCTATGGTCGCCCAATGAATACGCACTTCCTCCTTGCATCGACTGTGTTTGCTGTTTTTTCTGTAATCATAGGTCTTTATTTCTTCTACAAGAAGCAGGATGAATTTATTTTACACATTTAGGAGGATACTATGGCTAAGCAAAAAAAAGAGGTCCTTAAAGTTGAAAATGTCGGAATGAAATTTAATTTAAGTCAGGAAAAAGTTGATGATTTAAAAGATTATGTAATTAAATTGTTAAAAAGAGAACTTCAATATAATGAATTTTGGGCCTTGAAAAATATAAACTTTACATTAAACAAGGGGGATCGCCTGGGCATTTTGGGGCTCAATGGAGCAGGTAAAAGTACTTTACTGAAAGTTATCGCCGGAGTACTGAAAGCGACGGAAGGTACAGTGACCACAAAAGGAAAAATTGCACCCCTATTAGAACTTGGTGCAGGATTTGATCAACAGTATACAGGAAGAGAAAATATCTATTTGTATGGTGCGGTACTAGGTTTCTCTAAAAAATTTTTAGATGAAAAATATGAAGAAATTGTACAGTTTTCAGAGCTGGAAAAGTTTATTGATGTCCCAGTAAAAAATTATTCATCAGGAATGAAAACCAGACTTGGTTTTTCTGTAGCAACACTGGTGGAGCCGGATATCTTGATTTTAGATGAAGTATTGTCTGTAGGAGATGCCAAGTTTAGAAAAAAGAGCGAAAAGAAGATCATGAACATGTTTGACAAAGGAGTTACTGTATTGTTTGTATCACATTCGTTAGAACAGGTAAAGAGATTGTGCAATAAGGCCATACTGTTGGAAGCTGGACAGATTATTGCGAGTGGCACAGTAGAGGAAGTCAGCAAGATTTACGAAGAGAAAACGAATTAGAGCCAAAATAGAGGAGGTTTTACTTAATGAAAAAGGTAATTACCTATGGTACTTATGACTTGCTTCATGCAGGACATATTAATTTATTAAGAAGAGCAAAAGAATTAGGAGATTATTTGATTGTTGTTCTTTCTACGGATGAATTTAACTGGAACGAAAAGCAGAAGAAATGTTATTTCAGTTATGAAGAGAGAAAAAAGCTTCTGGAAGCTATCAGGTATGTAGATTTAGTAATCCCGGAAAATAATTGGGAACAAAAAGTCTCCGATGTTCAGGAATATCATGTCGATACTTTTGTTATGGGAAATGATTGGGAAGGCAAATTTGACTTTTTAAAAGAGTATTGTGATGTGGTATATCTTCCAAGAACAGAAGGTATTTCTACCACAAAAATAAAGCAAGATCTGGGATTAATGGGAGAGCAGAAACAAGAATCAAGTGAATTGTAATAAACAGGAGGGCTCTATGAATACACAGAAAGTGAGAAAGGCTGTCATTCCAGCAGCGGGATTAGGTACTAGGTTTTTGCCGGCAACAAAGGCGATTCCTAAGGAAATGCTTCCGATAGTAGATGTTCCTACTGTACAGTATATTGTCGAAGAAGCGGTATCCAGTGGAATTGAGGAGATTTTGATTATTACAAATTCTAATAAACACTGTATGGAAAATCACTTCGACAAAGCATACGAATTAGAAGAACGTTTGGCTGAATCAGGGAAAATGGACCAAGTCAAGATGATTAATGATATATCCAATCTCGCAAATATTTATTATGTAAGGCAAAAAGAGCCTAAGGGGCTCGGGCATGCAGTATTATGTGCTAAATCATTTATTGGAAATGATCCTTTTGCTGTTCTGCTTGGGGATGATGTTGTAATCAATAAAGGGGGCAAACCGGCCCTTGGACAGTTGATAGAGGCTTATAACAAACACCATGCATCTGTTGTAGGTGTCCAGACAGTAGCAGAGGACCAAGTAAGCAAATACGGGATCGTGGCCCCAAATAAAAATGTACCTGCAGACGGACGAGCTGTAAAGCTTGATAACATGGTGGAGAAACCAAAGCAGAAAGATGCTCCGAGCCGTATGGCTGTGCTTGGACGGTATGTTTTGACTCCGGAGATCTTTGAACTGCTGGAAAGCCAGGGAGTCGGTGCAGGCGGGGAGATTCAGCTGACAGATGCTATCTGCCGGCTGATAGATACACAGGCAGTTTATGCATATGACTTTGAGGGTATCCGTTATGATGTGGGTGACAAGTTTGGTTTTATAAAAGCGACTATTGATCTTGCCTTGGAAAGACCAGAACTGTATGATCAAGTTGCTGCTTATTTAAAAGAAATTAGTCAGAAATTATAAGAGAGTGGACAACTATGAAACAAAAAATCAAACAATTAATAATTGAGATATACAAAAGATTAACATATATTATACCAACAAGCAAAAAAATCATTCTATTCCAAAGCAGCAACGGAAGAAATTATTCTGGAAATCCAAGATATATATATGAAGAGATGGTGCGTCAGGGGCTGGATAAAGAGTATACTCTGGTCTGGTTATTGTTTGATACCACAATCGAGATCCCGGGCCGCTGCAAAAAAATAAGAAATAATTATATTCCATATTTCTGGTATCTGATGAGGGCCGGAGTCTGGGTATTTGACAGCAGGCAGCCTATGTACATGAGGAAAAAAGATTCCTGTATGTATATTCAGACATGGCATGGAACACCTCTTAAAAAACTTGCTCTGGACATGGATAAGATGGATATGGGCGGAAGCCAGAATATCGAAGGCTACCATAATAAGTTCCGCAGGGCCACGTCTCTATGGGATTATCTCATCTCACAGAATCCGTTTTCCACGGAGATATTTAAAAGTTGTTTTGCTTTTGAAGATAAACCTATCCTGGAAATCGGATATCCAAGAAATGATATTTTGATCAACGATGACAATACGGAAGCCATTCAGAAAATGAGGCAGAAGCTGGGTCTTCCTCTGGATAAGAAGATTATCTTATATGCTCCTACATGGAGAGACAATGAGTTCCACTCTAAAGGAAAATATAAGTTTGCATCAAAGCTGGATTTTGATAAGGCCAGAGAAGCACTGGGAGATGAGTATGTATTTATCGTAAAATACCATTATCTCGTCTCAGAGTCCATTGACTGGAGCCCATACAAGGGATTTGTCTACACGTTTGATGAGACAAAGGATATTGCATGGCTTTATCTGGTGTCTGACCTTCTTATCACGGACTATTCTTCTGTAATGTTTGATTACAGTATTTTAAGACGTCCGATGTTTTTCTTTGCCTATGATCTGGAGGATTATAAAGATAATTTAAGAGGATTCTATTTTGATTTTGTCAATGAAGTACCGGGGCCTATTTCAAGGGATACGGACCAGCTGATCGAAGACATCCTCACTTATGATCCAGTACAGTGGAAAGACAAATACGATGCTTATCACGAGAAATTTAACTGCAGGGATGATGGAAAAGCGGCAGATAAGATCGTGAAAAAGATTACAGGACAATAAAAAAGAAGAGGAAACTCTTCTTTTTTATCTATATGAAAGGTTTAACAGCATGTTAACGAGAAAAAACGAGAAGAAGAAGCATATCTTCCAATGGATCGGATTGGCTGTCATTATACTATACTTTATTTTTGCGGCATTCCAGTACAAGATTTTTCAGGGAGATATATTTAAGGCGTACAAGATTGACTCGCCGGAGACGGAAGTAGTTTGTGACGGCTGGGAGAAGAAGCTAGAGTTTACGGCAGCACAGAGAGAACTGAAGTATTTTGAGATGACCTATCTGAACCCGAAAGGGGACACGGCTCAGGGACATGTCCAGGCTGAGATCAAAGATTCATCCGGGAAAAGTGTGTGGAAGAAAGATTTTCCAGCCTCTGAGATGAGAAAAGGGATCTATGCCAGAGGGATTCAGGGAACGGTCTACGATGTGAATAAAAAGCTTAAAAAGGGTGAGAGCTATAATCTCAGCTTAAAAGCCGTTGATATGCCAAAAGAACAGAACATCACAGCCAGGAGACCGGATCTCACTATGCATTATTATGGGTTTAATACCATCAAGTTTTGTATGCTCCTGGGAGCAATCTTAATGTTGGAGGTTCTTCTGTGGATCCCAAATAAGCTCAATGAAAAATGGAATCTTTACCTGAGCAGGGCTATGTTTGCTGTTACGCCGGTGCTGGCGTTTGTTCTGCTGGAACGGTTTAATCAGACCAGTATACGGAATCTTGGTGTTTTTAAGAGCAGCGTCAATCTGCTGGTCTATATTCTTTTGCTGGCATTTTTCTTTTTGATCACGAACCGGACAAAGATTGCTTCTTTTCTGACGATCATTACAGTGTCTTTGCTGGGGCTGGCTAATTACTTTGTAGTTTCTTTCCGGGGAATTGATCTCATGCCAATTGATTTTACTTCGATCCGGACAGCTGCCAATGTGGCAGCAGGTTATGAGTACAGCATCAACACGGCGATTCTGTGGAATGGAGTCCTGATCCTTGGATTTCTGATCGTTTTATTCCGGCTGAATGCAGGAAAAGGGCTGAAAAAGAAACAGAGATTGATACCGGCAGCGGTATTTGCGGGAATGCTGCTGGTGAATATCAGTGTGTTCAGCAATACCCAGCGTCTGAGGGAATGGGGGATCAAGATCAAGCTGTTTAACCCATCTGTCAGCTGTAAGAGAAACGGCTATGCGGCGATTTTTACAGCCAGCCTTAAGTTCTTAGTGGCAGAAAAACCGGAAGGCTACTCGGAGGAAAAAGTGGAGCAGATCATGAAGCCTTATGTGAAAAAGGCTGAGGAGGAGAACCGGAATATCAATGTATCCGGGAAAAAGACGACAAAACAGACTCCGAATGTCATTGCAGTCATGAATGAGTCCTTCTCTGATCTGTCGGTTCTCGGAGATTTTAAGACCAATCAGGATTATATGCCGTTCTATCACAGCCTGAAGAAAAATACAATCAAAGGAAACATGTACATGTCAAGCTTTGGAGGTCAGACAGCCAACTCTGAGTTTGAGTTTCTGACGGGCAGTTCCATGGCGTTTCTTCCGGGGGGATCTGTAGCATACCAGTATCAGGTAAAGGATGAGCTGGGAAGCCTTACCACCACTTTGAAGGAACAGGGATACCAGGGAATGAAAGCTCTTCATCCATATCTGGCCAGCGGCTATAACCGGGAGGTTGTGTATCCGCTGCTAGGATTCAGCGATTTCCTTTCCGATGTGGACTTTAAGGAACCGGAGATGCTGAGAAGATTTATCTCCGATAAAGAAAACTACAAAAAAGTGATTGAAGAGTATGAGAAGGCAAAAGAAAAGGACAGTACTCCTTATTATATGTTTAATGTGACTGTGCAGAATCACGGGGGATATGACAAAGGATATACGAATTTTAACCAAAAGATTCATATCACCGACGGAAAAGGCGATGAGATTGCAGACCGTTATCTCAGTCTTGTGAAAGAATCAGACTCTGCCTTTGAATACTTGGTCCGTTATTTTGAAAAGGTAAAAGAACCCACAGTGATCGTCATGTTCGGAGACCACCAGCCAAGCCTGGATGTTGAATTCTATAATAAAGTAAACAATGGCAGTGCACAGAGAAAACAAAAGGTACCGTTTGTCATTTGGGCTAACTACGACATTAAAGAACAGACAGTCAATGATATCAGCCCTAATTATCTGGGAGCCTTCCTTGTGAATACTTTGAACCTGGATGAGACACCATATGAAAAGTACTTGCTAAAACTGCACAAAAAGTATCCGGTCGTCACATCCCATGTGTATATGGATGCCAACAGGCAGCTGCACACAATTGACACGCTGGATGACCTGCCGGAGGATTTAAAAGAGTACTGGATGGTCCAGTACTATCATCTGTTTGCAAAGGATAAGAGAGACGATTCTTTATTTTTCCTGAAGGAGTAGGAGGGTAGGGCTATGGTTACAATTCTATTAGCAACATATAATGGAGAGGATTATTTGAAGGCTCAATTAGAATCCATTGCTTCCCAGACATATGGTAATTGGAGGCTTATCACAGGAGACGACGGATCCTGTGACGGGACTCTGAACATCTTGAGAGAGTTTAAAAAGCGCTATCCGGACCAGGTGAAGATCATAAAAAATGAGCCTGCCACCGGAAGTGCCAAGAATAATTTTATTAATCTTCTGAGAAATTCGCATGGACCGTATTTTATGTTCTGTGACCAGGATGATGTGTGGAAACGGGATAAGATTTATGAGACGATGAAGAAGATGGAAGCCATGGAGGAACGGTATGGGAAGGATACGCCGATCCTTGTACACACGGATCTTTCAGTGGTAGACGAAAATCTGGAGATGATCGCAGAATCCTTCTTCCAATATGCAAACCTGCCCAAAAGGATTGCATTAAACCAGCTGATCGTACAAAATTCTGTAACCGGATGCACAGCAATGATTAACCGGGCACTTCAGAAGTATTTTCTGCAGCCGCTTCCTATGGGGAAAATTCTGATGCACGATTACTGGGCGGCTCTTGTCGCCAAGATTTTCGGGAGGATTGCCTTTGTCAATGAACCTACGATGTATTACAGGCAGCATGGAAATAATTCCGTGGGAGCGAAGAATTCAAAGAATCCTGTGTTTTTAATGCAGAGACTCAAAGAGGGCAAAGAGTCCTACCGGAAACAGATGATTAAATCTATGGAGCAGATCCAGGGATTTGTAGAAACCTATGGGGAAGAAATCGAAGGACTGGATGAATATAATCTTTTGAAAACTTATGGGAATCTATATTATAGAGGAAAGATGCGCAGACTTTACTTCTACCGGAATCATCAGGTTCTGAAAGAAGGGAAAATCCGTAAGCTGATGCAGTGGCTGTGGGGTTAAGATGAGATGAAAAGTGGTATGAAGCTTATACTGAAATATATTGTAATGTACTTGTCGTGTCTTTGGCCCAGGAGCAGAAAGGTATGGGTGTTCGGTGCCTGGCTCGGACAGCAGTTTGCCGATAATCCTAAATATCTTTTCATAGAAGCAAACCAGATGGAAGGAATCCGCCCGGTCTGGATTACGAAAAATCCCCAGGTTGTCAGGGAAGTGAGGGCGCTTGGCTATGAGGCCTATCTGTTTTCTGACCGGAAGGGGATTCTCTGTCAGCTCAGGGCGAAATATGCGGTGATGTGCAATGGGATCAGTGATCTGAATCATGCATTTCTCGGCAGAGCCGTATTTTTGAATGTCTGGCATGGAGTTCCGCTCAAGAAGGTTGGATATGATGATACCAAGGAAAAAGACTGGGACAGCAGGGGACAGAGGATCCGGCGTAAAATTCAGCAGTTTCCTCTGGGAAGAGAGTATGTGGTAGCCACGAGCCGGACCTTTTCCGAGATTTATAAGAGTGCATTCCGTCGTCCCGCGGAGCAGATCCTTACTTATGGACAGCCCAGGAATGATTTCTTCTACGATGATGAGGAGCTTTTCCCGGTGAATGAAAAACTGAGGAAGCGGCTTGAGGGACAGAACGTAGTCCTTTACGCGCCAACACACCGGCAGGAAGGGAAGACTCCGTTTCCTTTGAAGGAGCATTTTGACTTAAAAGGCCTGGATGAATTCTGCCGGGATCATCAGATACTGTTTATCATCCGCAGACATTTTTATCATATCCATGAGGATGTAGATCTTTCGGATTATTCCAATATTGTAGACATGACAAAGGATTCGCTGGATATTCAGGAGCTGCTGATAGAAACGGATATACTGATCACCGATTACTCCAGCACATATATCGACTATCTGCTGCTGGACCGCCCGGTCATTTTCTATGATTTTGATTATGACAGCTATATTGAAAAGGACAGGGAGATGTATTTTCCTTATGATGAAGTGACACCGGGGATCAAGGCCGGGACCTTTGATGAATTAATGAACGGCATGAGTCAGATAGTCTCAGGAATTGATGATTTTAAGGAAGACAGAAAAAAAGTCAGGGACCTTTTTTATTGTAAAAGAGGACAGAGGGAAGTGGGCAGAGCGCTTCTGGAAAAGATGCAGCTTTTGTAGGTGATATGCAGACGAAAAATTCCATATGCAGAAAAAGAGACAGTGAAAAGCTGATTCTCCGTAGATGAAACGGAGGATCAGCTTTTTCTTTTATTTATCAGAAAAGACTTTGTTTTTGATCTTTCTTACCTGATGGGAAATAGTCTGGTTGAGGGTAAAGAAAGGGGCATGGTGTTCTTGAGATAACGTAAGAGGAATCATGCAGTAAAAAAGGAGGAGAAACATATGAGAGCGGCTGTCTATTATGCACCAGATGATTTGAGAATGGAAGACATGGAAACCCCTGAGAAACCGGACCAAAAAGCGAATCCAGATCGCACATCCGGATTTCCGTCAGATACTGGCCGAAGACTATGAGCAGAGATTCCATGAAAGCTGGAGTATGGATGAATAGAAGAGAAATATTTAAGAAATGCCGTCCTTTATCCGGAAGTAATACCCGGGTAAAGGACGATTTTATGAACGGTCATTCTAAATAAAAGAAAGCTGATAAAATAATTTAATATTCTGAGAAATATTCAGCCAGCTGAATAATAAACTGACTGTTTGTAGGACGTTCCAGCGTGAATGTCTGAGTTATGCTCCAGAATAATTCTTTGTTTCCCTTGTTCCAAACAGTGTCGATGGCATGGCGGATCGTCCTCTCTACACTGGTGGACGTGGTATGATTCTGCTCTGCAATATACGGATACAGACGTTTTGTAATGCCGTCAAAAACCGAAGGATCCCGCACTCCTTTTTCAATTGCCTGTCTCAGGTAGAGGTAGCCTTTCAGATTCGGGGTGATGCCCAGCTGTTTTAAAAGTTTGCTGATCTTTCCGGAAAGGTCCAGATGCTGAGTTCCGGAAACTGTCTGATTTAACAGCTGGTTAATGTGAATCACGTGAGATGTGGTGTCAGGTATAGGTGCCCTATCCTTTGAATGGATGACCGAAATTTGTAAAATTGTATCATCTGACAGTACCAATTGAAGATTTTCGTTTTGCATGATATACTCCCCTTATAAAGATAATGTTGGTTCCTTAGATTATGTAATCATGTTCATTATAGAGAATAATGAGGAATATTGTCAACTTATGGAGCAATGGATTTATTCCATATTTGGAAGGTTAAGCGGATGAATTATAAAAAACTAAAGGAAATTATGCAGTCAAAAAATTTTACTGTGGAAGAACTGTCAAAAACCAGCAGGATTCCGATAGGAACTTTATCAAAAATTGTATGCGGTATTACACCAAATCCCAGGTATAATACGATGGAAGAAGTGGCGGCCTCCTTAAATTGTTCTCTGGATGAGTTTTCCAACAGAGAGCCAATGGTGCCATACAGTTACGAGGATTATATTCAGAAGTTCAAGAGACTGCCGGCGCATCAAAAAGAATATATCAAATATGTGATCAATCTGGAATATGACAAAATGGTGTCTCTGACATCGTCAGGTAAAAAAGCTATGAAATGTTTTGAATTTACCAGTGTGGAGGATGGGCTGGCCGACTATGGGAGCCAGAAAGTACATGATGTATGGGTGGAACAGAATCCGCTTACAAGGGAATGTACATTTTTTGTATGGGTGCGCACAAGCAATCTGGAACCAAAGTTTTGCAGAAATTCAGTTCTGGGTTTTCAATATCTGGATGGACGTCTGCCGAAGCATGGAGAGATATGGATGTTTCTTCGGGCCGGATATTTATGCATAGGACGCTATTTTAAGAGACACGGCGTCCAGTTTCTGAGATCATTAAACGGCACCATAGATGATGAATTGATCACCAATTCTCTGGAATATAAGAGAGTCGGAAGATACGTAGGAACGATTGATATTCCCGATTTGACATCCACCGTTTAAAAGCTGTAAATCTGTCAATACTCAAGATATGACGTTAGAAAGGGTGTGACAGAGCATATGAAGCTGGAAGAAAAAGCAATTCTCCATTTTTTGGACAGATTTGATGAGACTCCGTTTCTTGTTAAAATCAGAGAAGAAGAGTATACAATCGGGCATGGAAATCCCAGGTTTTCCATTATTTTTAAAAAAGAGCCGGATCTGAAGGAGATGATCACAAGTACGTCTCTGGCGCTGGGAGAGGCATATATGCGGGGTGATTTAGAGATCGACGGGGATCTGTATCAGGCCCTGTACTATTTTCTCGGACAGATGGGGAACTTTTCTGTGGATACCAGAGTATTAAGGAAACTGATGTTTCCGTCTCTGGGGAGAAGAAAGCAGAAAGAAGACGTCGCATCGCATTATGATCTGGGAAACGACTTTTACAGTCTCTGGCTGGATGAGACTTTAAATTATTCCTGCGGGTATTTTGAGAATGAGCAGGACACGCTTTTTGATGCACAGAAAAAGAAGACACAGAGAATACTGGAAAAGCTTTATCTGAAAGAAGGTATGGAGCTTTTGGACATTGGATGCGGCTGGGGATATCTTCTCACAGAGGCCGCAAAGAAATATAAAATCCGGGGCACAGGGATCACACTGAGCAGAGAACAACAGCAGGGATTCGAAAAGAGGATCAGGGAAGAAGGACTTGAGGATTACCTGCATGCTGAACTGATGGATTATCGTGATCTTGCGGGATATGGGAAAAAATTTGACCGGGTTGTCAGCGTGGGTATGCTGGAACATGTGGGACGAGATCATTATGAACTGTTTTTCCAGTGTATCAAAAGGGCGATGAAGCCAGGAGGGGTGTTTCTCCTGCATTTTATCAGTGCGCTGGAAGAACATCCGGGAGATCCATGGATGAAGAAATATATTTTCCCGGGAGGCGTGATACCGAGTCTGCGGGAGATCACCAGCCTGAGCGCCAAGTATCGTTTTTATTTACTGGACGCAGAGAGTCTGAGGAGACATTACAATAAAACGCTGCTGTGCTGGGATAAGAATTTTAATGAGCACAGAAGAGAGATCGAAGAACGGTTCGGAGAGACATTTTCCAGGATGTGGGATCTGTATCTTTGTGCCTGTGCGTCAACCTTTCAGAATGGCATCATTGATCTGCATCAGCTTTTATTTACCAACGGGATAAATAATGAACTGCCGATGAGCAGATGGTATTGATGTATAGAATGATATAGAAAAAGGTATTCCGCAAGTCGTTTTGACTTTGGAATACCTTCTTTTTAATATCCGATTACATTTATAATCTTTTGGTTGATCCGTCCCAGTTCATCGCTGACCTGATAGTTTTCAGTGTCAAACAGGTATTGATGTACCTGGACAGCATTTTCTTTCAGAGTTGTTGGAAAGCCATACCATACTCCGAGATACTTGTATTCCCTCTGATCAAACGGGAATCCTTTTTGACCCTTAATGTCATAACGAAAGATAGACAAGAGCATAGAGAACAGTTCTTTCTGATCCATATTGGTTTTGATCTGGGGAAGAATCTTATCCATGGCGCCCATCAGGCCAAATGGATTTTTTTTGCCTTTGGCAAAGATCTTTTGAAGAACTTCACGCTGCCGTCCGGCACGGGCAAGGTCGCCTCCTGCCGTATAGCGGATTCTCGAATATGCGACGGCCTGGTTCCCATCCAGTGTCTGTACTCCGCCGGTCTTTATCTTGGGGGAATCGCCTCCGTTTAAACGGTTCATATCACCGATATAGCTGTTCAGATTTTTTAAAATAGAGGAATCAACCTTTACTTCTATGCCGCCGATGGAATCTACGATGTCCGCAAGAATTTTGAAGTTTACGGTCGCATACTGGGTTATGTTCAAATCCAGATTCCGGTTGATGGTGCTGACGGCAAGTTCTGGACCTCCCATGGAATATGCTGCATTAATCTTTGTGTAGTGGCCGTTGACGCTCACATAAGTGTCCCGGTAGATGGACAGCATCTTGATCTCTTTTGTCTGATTGTTGATGCTGACAACGATAATGGAATCAGAGCGGTTGCCGCGGTCCGACATACTGCCGGTCTGGGAATCAATGCCGAACAGGGCAATATTGGTGTAATCTTTCATATTGGCATCCTCATGGACCGTGACCAGTTTGCTCTGATTCATTGGTGTGGAATTGATCTTGCCCAGTTTCGTGTAGGAAACTCCCAAGATCACGCCGATCAGAACAACGATCAGGAAAAGTAGGATAAAGATCCAGCGGATGTGGGAATGCCGTCGTTTTTCTGCTTTTACGCCCATAAAAAACCTCCTAGTATGCGTTTTTGTTGATAAATCCTTTGAAAACGGTCAGAAACAGGATTTTAAAATCCAATGATAAGGTCCAGTTTTCAATATAATAGAGATCGTGCTCGATCCTGCCGCGGATGGATGTGTCACCGCGGAAACCGTTGACCTGGGCCCAGCCTGTGATGCCCGGGCGGACCTGATGCTTGATCATATAGCGGGGGATCTCTTCCTTAAACTTTTCTACAAACAGCGGACGCTCCGGACGGGGCCCCACAAGGCTCATATCTCCCCGCAGAACATTATAAAACTGAGGAAGCTCGTCCAGACTGGTGTGACGGATGAACCTGCCGAACGGGGTCACCCGCGGGTCGTTTGGTCTTGTCCACTGAGTGGCTTCTTTTTTTGGATCCTGAACACCCATGGAACGGAATTTGTACATCTTAAACGGTTTGTTGCCAAGCCCGACTCTTTCCTGCGCAAAAAAGACCGGTCCCGGTGAGCTGCGTTTTACCAGCAGTGCGATGATCAGCATCGGAATAGCCAAAATGACCAGGGCACAGGCAGATCCGATGATGTCAATGATCCGCTTGGCAATACGGTTTACGACGTTTGTCAGCGGCACATTGCGGATATTGATGACGGGAAGACCGTCCAGATCCTCGGTGTATGGGTTTGTGGAAATAAAGTTATAATAGTCAGGTACAAATTTTGTATGGACACCGGACTTTTCACAGATGGCCACCAGTTTTTCCAGCTTTTCGTATTCATCCAGATTCAGGGTAATCGCCACTTCGTCCAGAGTAGTCTGGCTTAGGTAGTCTTCCAATTCGTTTAAAAGGCCGATTTTTTTGATCCCTCTGTATTCAAAATTGTCGCTGATGGTATCATCAAAAATACCATGGATATAAAGTCCCCAGTGGGGATTGGCTTTGATGCGGTCAATGTAGGCGGCGGCAGAGGTACTGAAGCCGACCAGGACTACGTGTTTTAAATTTCGTCCGCTTTCCCGTGTTCTGTTCAGCACCTTTCTGATTGTGAAGCGGGAAAGAACTCCGATGACAAAATTAATAGAGAAAAATAAAAGCAGGAGGCTGCGGGGGAAGTTCTGCAGTTTTGTCAGGACAATGGCAACAGACCCGATGCCCAGGCCGATAAGATTTGCCTTAAATAGGTTTAGGATCTCACGGCTTCCGCGCTGATACCTTTTGGGGGTATATAGGCCGAAAAAGGCATATAATAAAAGAAGGATAATGATTGTAATAAAAACCGTCTTCTGGTAGTATGAAAATCCCAGTTCATATTTTCCGACAAAGAAAAATAGCTTAGAGACCCATGAATCCTTTCCCCATTCGAAGCGGATCTTATGTGACAGAAAAGCCGATAAATAAATACAGACCGCATCAATAAAAATATGCAGACGGTTTAAATAGGCTTGGTTTTGCTTAATCATTTGTTTTCTCCTCTTTACGATAATATTACACTGTACTTATTATAAGTGAAAAAGGGCAAAGGCACAATGGAATTATTTCTTATGTTTTTCTTAGTTTTATAACATTTAGAACACATTTTTTACACATTTATTTTGTACTATTTAAGCAAGTTAAATACGAAAGGAGATACAGGTTATGTACGAAGATATGAATTTTAATAATACAGAATATACACAGCCGGATCAAAATCAAAATAGAGGAAACGCAAACAAAACAGTCAGGAGGATTGCAAAACTTGCGGCTGCCGCAGTGGCTTTCGGACTGATTGCAGGAGTAACCATGCAGGGAGTCCAGTATGGGTTTTCTGCAATGGGCATCGGCAATGGAGGAACACAGCTGGCAACGACCAATACAACAAAAACCTCAACAAAGGGAACAACATCAGGAAAAGAAGATTTATCCACTGTGGCATCCAATGTCATGCCGTCCATCGTTTCTATCACAAGCAAGTATGAGACCAGTTCAGGTTACCTTTTCGGACAGCAGCAGAATGAGAGCGAAGGAGCAGGTTCCGGCATTATCGTCGGTAAGAAAGACGGGTATCTGCTGGTTGTCACAAATAACCACGTCATCGCTGATGCACAGTCTTTATCCGTCGGATTCACAGACGGTACCAGCGCATCCGGTACGATCAAGGGATCGGACAATGACGCGGACCTGGCAGTTGTCGCGGTAAAAGTAAAGGACATTAAAGCTGCTACATTAAAAAAGATCAAGATCATCACACTCGGAAATTCTGATGACCTGAAAGTGGGAGAGCAGGCAATCGCCATAGGAAATGCACTCGGATACGGACAGTCAGTGACCGGCGGGTATATCAGTGCACTGAACAGAGAAGTGCAGCTGACGGATAAAACCATGACGCTTCTTCAGACAGATGCAGCGATCAATCCCGGAAACAGCGGAGGCGCTCTTCTCAACAGTAAAGGGGAACTGATCGGGATCAATACGGTAAAATATTCTTCCGAAGATGTAGAAGGAATGGGATATGCAATTCCGATCAATACGGCGAAACCGATCATTGATCAGCTGATCAAGCAGAAAACCGTAGATAAATCCGAGCAGGCATACCTTGGAATATCAGGCCAGACCATATCCAGCGATATGGCAGCGCAGATGGATATGCCTCAGGGAGCGCTGGTGCGTCAGGTTGTCCGGAATTCACCGGCTCAGAAGGCGGGTATCAGTGCCGGAGATGTGATCATCAGCTTTGGCGGGGGCACGGTTTCTACAATGGAGGGACTGAAAAGCAAAATTGAGAGCAAAAAGGCCGGAGATACGGTAAAAGTTGTTGTAAAACGACAGAATCAAATGGGGACTTACGAGAAGAAAACGATCAGTGTCAAATTGGAAAAAAAGACGGATGACGGCTCTTCAGGCAGTACACAGAATAACTAAGCGGAAACGGTTGAATTCTCAAAGCATACAAGTTACAATGAAAACGGGCGGCAGGCAGCCGTCCGTTTTTAACGTAACAGAAAAGAGGGTTCATATGATTTCAATTGAGATAGAACACATAAAATCTTTTATGGCCGGCTTTCTGACGGGGGACGTGTGTGACCAGTTTATGCTGTGCGAAGGCCGGCTGTCCATGGGGACCGTGTATGAATTTGACGGAAAAATGATGAAAGATTTTTATGATACAGACGAATGGGAAATACTGAAAGAGTATCCGTATATACCCTGGAAAATGGAGAAGCAGAGAATATTTGCCCTTATAAAGGGGAAAAAGACCCCTCTGTCTTTTCAGTTTGTGCTTATGCTGGCACCGAAACGAATGGAAGCCTTTCTTTTGAAATATAATATATCTGATAGGCCGCAGGAGATCGGAGGATTATTTTTAAATATTTATTTCGACAGAGAACATTTAAAGTGCACGACAGGAGTGTCAAGAAACACATTTGTTCCGGATAAAACCCTGGAGACAGCCTGGGATGAAGAGATAACAATATTTTTGAAAGGCAGATAGGAGGAGCGAGCCTATGAAATTATTAAAAGAGATTTGTCGGGGGATACTGATCGGGGTTGCCAATATCATTCCCGGGGTAAGCGGAGGGACCCTGGCGGTTTCTATGGGAGTTTACGATAAGATCATCTATGCACTCACACATATACGCAAAGAGTTTAAACAGAGCCTTAAAATACTGGTCCCTGTAGGCATTGGAGCGGTGATCGGACTTATAGGACTTTCCTTTGTCATTAAATGGCTGTTTGAGTATTATCCGATTCAGATAAACTTCCTGTTTATCGGTCTGATCATCGGAGGACTGCCTGCCATTTTTAAGAGAATGGAAGGAGAGAAAAAAGGTCTTTCTCATGGGATTGCATTTCTTTTTATGTTTGCACTGGTTGTACTCCTACCTCTTTTAGGGAGCAGCACGGCATCGGAAGTGATCCTGACTGCCGATCCCCTGATGATGGGGAAAATGTTTTTGATCGGGATTATTGCGGCGGCTACGATGGTCGTACCGGGAGTCAGCGGTTCGATGGTACTTTTGATTCTGGGATTTTATCAGCCGATTCTCCGTGAGATCACACAGTTTATGATCAATCTGGCGACTCTGAATCTGTCCGGCCTCACTCACGGTATCCTGCTTCTGACACCTATGGCTGTCGGGATCATAGCAGGAGTGGTGATCATCGCCAAGATCATAGAATATTTGTTTGAACATTTTGAAGTCATTACTTTTGCGGGAATCGGCGGACTGATTCTTGGTTCCCCAATTGCAATTCTTTATGAGGCAAATTTTGATCATTTTAATTTGTTCTCAGGGCTGACGGGATTAGCTGCACTGGCTGCGGGCTGCATCTGTGCCTATTATCTGGGCGAAGATTAAAGGGTTTTCATTTATAGAAATATATGATATGATATGTAGTAATGAATACTATATCGGAAAGTTTTAAAAGGAGACGCCATATGAGTTTTAATATTGTCTGTGACAGCTGCACGGATTTGACAAAAAAAGATTTTGAGAAAGGATGCTATACATGGATACCTCTGACATTGCTGATCGGAGATGAAGAGATCATCGATGACGATACGTTTGACCAGCATTCTTTTCTGGAAAAAGTGGCAAACAGCAAAGGAGCCTGCAAGTCAGCCTGTCCGGCGCCGGAAGCTTATATGGAGGCATATAAAAAGGCAGATGATATTTATGCGGTGACTTTATCTGCAGAGCTGAGCGGATCCTATAACAGTGCCGAACTTGGGAAAAAATTGTATGAGGAGGAGCGCGGAGAAAAAAATATTCATGTATTTAATTCCAGAGGAGCATCCAGTACGCAACTTCTCATAGCAAGAAAGATTTATGAATATGCTTCCGAAGGCATGCCTTTTGAACAGGTGGTAGAAAAGGTAGAGGATTACATCAAAGGGCAGAGAACTTTTTTTGTTCTGGAGACATTGGATGTGCTTCAGAGAAACGGAAGGCTGTCAAAGGTGAATGCAGTCCTTGCCACAGCTCTGAATATAAAGCCGGTTATGGAAGGGACCAAAGAAGGTATTATACAGAAGCTGGCACAGGCCAGGGGACCAAAGAAGGCATTGGCCAAAATGGTGGAATGCATTGTGAAAGAAGGACAGGACCTGACGGATCGGATTTTGGCCATTGCACACTGCAACTGCTATGAAAGAGCAGTGTATCTTAAGAAACTGCTCGAAGACAAGCTGGAAGTCAAAGAGATCGTCATAGTCGACACTAAGGGAGTCAGCAGCCTGTATGCATGTGACGGCGGTGTAGTTGTTGCATATTAGTTAATAGTGGAATGCAAAAGGAAACGGTTCGTCCCCTTCACATAAAGAAGTGGAGGGGACGAGGGCGGCTCTTACAAATTACGGTATGAGACTATGAAAAAAAGTCTGTAAATAAGATTCTTCTATGATAATGAAGGGCGAAAGTCTGTAATCAGCCCTATCTTGATTTTCAACCGTACACCCAACGGTAACATTTTCGTATCCGTCATTCCAATCGCTTGGAACACAATCCATAAAACGCTCAATCCGTTTTGTCAGAAAGATAAAATGCAGGTCGGAACGCTCTCGTATCATATTCCAACACTCTCCACGCCAACCGTCAGCGTCCTCAATCAGAAAATCAGTAGAAAAGCAGAGATACACCATCTGTCCCGATTTTATCTTGTATGCTCCCGATTTGTTTTTAGCAATAGGGGCGTAAAAGTTATCTGTCTTTACAATATTGTTTGTGTCAATCCTCCGCTTGTAATCGCCTTTATGGATATAACAGTATTTACAGCCCTCGCTGTGTTTGTGGCAGCCACGCCACGGATTCCACATTGCCATAAAATCCTCCGTTCTGGTGTAGTTCAAATAATATTATCAGTCCATCGCCTTTGTATCTGGTTCTCTGATAATTGCTATATGTAATTTTATTGCTTCAATCAAACTTTCCTGCTTGCATTTCGTAGCGTGGCAGGGAAAATTTTTTCAGTTTTGTATTTTCCTGTATCTGTACCCTTGTTTTGCTCCAACAGATAGGACAGCGTATCCATTCCTTTGGTATAGTTCTATTTGCTGCCATTTTGCAAAACACCCTTTTTACTTTTTGTCATCTACAAATTCAAACAATTCTTCTACAGTCACATGGAATATTTTCGCTATATCCATAGCTAACTTTAAGGAAGGATTATACTTGCCGTTTTCAAGGTGAACAATGGTTTCTCTTCTCGCACCAACAAGTTCGGCAAGTTCACTTTGCTTATATCCTGCCTGCTCCCGATATTCTTTGATTTTGGTAATGAGAGCCATATTATACCCCCTTACTATCCATAACTACAAACATCACTGTTCGAATAATAGATAAAATCAAAATCGACAAAACAATCGTCCATCCAATAAATCCTGTACTGACGGCATTCGTATGACCGAGAATGGCAGCACCAAAAGCGACTACAGCCATTACACCGACAAAAAGTTTTAAACAAATTGAGTCACATCGTTTCAAGTTATGTTCCGCCATTTCGTCGATGCCTTCTTTTTTATACTTGGAAATTCGAATCATTTGTACAACAAAGAAGGAGAAGAGAAAGACACCAAGTACATATTGTGCTGTTTCATACCAGCCTTTCCAATCAGTTCTTGCCCACATCCAATAGTAGGATGTGAGGATGATAGCATAGACAATTTTAGTTCCGACAATTTCTTTTAAGGATACTTTTTTATTCATATTGTGTTTCTCCTATGTTATATATTTCGCACTTGCGATGTTATAAATATATCACTTGTGTTTATGAATGTCAATAGGAAAAGTGAAATATTTTTAACTCCCCGAAAGAAAAGAGCGACAGAGCTTTTACCCTCTGCCGCATTGTTTGCTTATGCGAAGATGATTTTCCTCTCCACAATCTCACTTGCACACGCCCGTATGTTATTCATTCTGCCTTTAACTGCTCTGTGATACCCTGTGCCTGTTTCATCTGCTCTGTGAGCATTTCAAAGAATTATGGGGTCTTAGGGGATTTTACCCCTAACAAGCGAATTTGGATAACCAAATTCAGTGCTTGGTAAGACACAATCTATCGTAGCTATCTTTAACAGCTTGGCAACCATTGTATACATTTAATTTGCTTTATATGGTCAAGTATACTCAGTATCTTCTATTTAACTACCCACTCCAAGAAATCAAAAGTGTTCAGTTTGCTATTGTTGACTTTGGGCAAAAAAGTGGATATAATATAGTAAAGTACCCTATCGATGATGAAAAATTGGGTCAGTTAAGTAGAGGTGGAAGAATGCTTCAGAAAAATGACATTGAAATTTTGAGAAAGCTGTTTAGCCAGCACAATTATATTATGACTACCGCTGAACTGACAGCTTCAAAGCTATATTACGCAGATATAAAATTGCTTTTAGATGAAGGGCTGATTGAAAGGGTAAGACGGGGCTACTATCATTGGATTGAAGACTCTGGAGAAAGCGAAATTGTAATTATCAATCGTCTGTTTCCCGATGCAGTCCTTTGTATGGAAACAGCTCTTTTCTACTACAGATACAGTGACCGAAATCCTGCTGAGTGGAATTTTGCAATTGATAAAAATGTTTCAAAATTGCGTACTAAAATCGATTATCCATTTATCAAGGCATATCGTGTTGAGCCTGCATTGGTTACGCTTGGTGAAACAACGGGGAAAATTGATTTTATTGATATTCGTATTTATGACCGAGACCGTACCATTTGTGATGTGCTGCGGAATATGAACAAGATGGATAAGGAAATTTTTAATAAGGCAATACAAGGTTATGTAAAAGACCCGAAAAAAAACATACCCAACCTTATGGAGTATGCAAAAGTGCTACGGGTGCAAAAGAGAGTTAAAGAATTGATTGGAGTGTGGTTGTAATGGCAGATATAGCGGCTTCTGTTCTTGCGAAACTTAGAAATAAAGCAAAGGCTTCCGGCATCAGTTATCAACAGTGCTTGCAACTTTTTGTGCAGGAAGAATTTCTGCGTAAACTTTCAAAATCGGGATATGAAGATAATCTTATTCTCAAGGGCGGTCTGTTTATTTACACGCTTACCAATTTTGAGAGCCGAGCTACGATTGATGTGGACTTTCTTCTTCGGGCAGCATCCAATTCGATTGAAGATGTAAAGGAACTGATTAACAAGGTAATCAACACGCCAACGGGTAATGATTATATTTCTATGACCGCAAAAGGTTTTGAGGAAATTTCACCGCAGAGAAAATATCACGGTATCAGTGCACAGATTATTGCGCAGATAAAAAATGTTCGTGTACCTTTTAATGTGGATATCGGTGTGGGTGATGTCATTGTGCCTTGTGCCGAGGAACGAGCAATCAACACACAGCTTCCTGACTTTGAAGCTCCCGTTATTAAAACCTATTCTCTTGAAAGTACCATTGCCGAAAAGTTTGATGCAATCCTGCAACGGTTTGAACTGACGGGCAGAATGAAAGACTTTTACGATATCTATTATCTTGCAAGGACTTTTGACTTCGATGGAGCAAGATTGCAGACGGCAATTTTTGAAACCTTACAGTGCCGTGGAACACCCTATGATAAGGATAGCTTCAAACGGATTCTTTCACTTGCCGAAGATGAGGATATGCAGAAACGGTGGAAATATTTTTTGAAGAATATTAAAGATGATACGCTTGAGTTTACTGTTGTGATTGATGAACTTCGAGATTTCCTTGAACCTGTGTTTGAGGCGATTTTTAATGAAGATGAATGGCAAAAGGAATGGACAGTAAATAGTGGATGGAGGTCATTATGAAATTTGAAAGTATAAAAATAAAAAAATTTTAGAAACTTCGAAGATATTGAATTGACTTTATCTAATAAGAATATTTTCTTTGGGTTGAATGATGTTGGCAAAACTAATTTCTTATATGCACTGCGGTATGTGTTTGTTACAACGCATTCGCCATTCGTGCTTTATGAGATGGATAATGTGAATTTAGTACGCATATATAGTGACAGAAAAATTAACGGTATCAGCACTTTTTATAAAGTGCCAGAAAATTATGAAAAAGCAAGAAAAATGTTAAATCGCTGCTTGTCTGAAGCAATTTTTGCAAACAAGGTGCTTTTAGTTGAAGGACCATCTGAATATATGTTATTCAGCAAGGTGCTTGCTATTGTTCACCCGTTTTATGAAGCAGATGGGACTTATATCTTACCTGTCGATGGCATCGGTTTTCAAATGTATATATCTATATTAGATGAACTTGAAATATTTAATGCAATTAGAACAGATAATGATTTGAGAGCTGTAAAAGGAAAAGGCACATACAGTGTGTTAGGTTTTTCACGCTGTAACAAGTATATTGGAAAAGAATTGCTACCTACTGAGCAAATCCAAGAAAATTCTATAGCCGCAAAGCGAGCACTATATAACGCAAATATAAAAACTCTTGATAAGATACGCAGTGAGTATAGTATTTTCTTATCAAAAGTAGATTTGGAAAACGATTTAGATGAAGTAATGCATGATAGGTTATTGACCTTATTGGGAGAAACTTCACCTGTTGATTATTTGCAAGATTCAAAGCATTACCATATGGTAAAGTTAATCGAAAAACTTTCTGATACAGATTGCAGAACAATATATAACCATTATAATTTTGCATGTTTAAATGATAATCGTACTCACAAGGTTGTTGCGGCTATTACTTTTACCATTAAAGCAGCACAAGAGATTAAAGATAGATTGTCTGTAGATATTACTCAGCACTTTATAGGAACAAATAATAGCTTCGTGATAGAAGAAATCATAAAGCCATTTATGAAGGATGTGTATGGCTCTGACTATGATATAGATATGAGTACAGATTATTCACGGGAGGCAAAAGTTAAAACTTTTCAGGATGCCATTAATAAAATCAAAAACGAAGGAGTTCTTTACTCGACCCCAACAAAAAATCTGCATTACTTCGATTTAGTAATGATAATGCAAGAATAGGTGCGGATGAGTTATCCGCTAATGGAGTGGAGTACACTTATATACCTCAAACGCCCATTGCAGAAATCACTACAGATACGGCTTGGTTATACTCTGCCATTGCTAAGTATCTAATTATAGAAAAATATTCAGCCTACGATGTTATTTCTGAAATACCTGTTGAAGGAAATGAAACTCGTAAAATAGTATCCAACATTAAGCGAATGCTAAGTAAAATTGAGCAGGCTATAATTGACGAGAATGCTTTCTATTCGGCAGTTGATGATTTGGCTGTATATTTGGGATATGAAACACGAACTGACCATCTAAAGAAATTATACCAAACTTTCGAGGCTGAGAATTTGAGCAAGTTAATTATTGTAAAATTAAATAATTATAATGCCAACTGTTTCCAGAGCAATTTAGCTAAGATATTAGCTAAGAGCAACCTTGGAATTGACAATGTGCTTATTCAAAAATAATGATATTTCCCCAATAAAAGTGAAGTGAGCCATTTTCGTGACATTAACCCACAGAATTCCTAAACATATTCTTTCTCTCAAAACGGCAGAAAAAGTTAATGTTTGCAAACTTTCTTATTGACACAATTCATACATTAGACAAGATACTTAATATAAAAATCAACTTCTATTCTGTTAAATAATCACTTTCATTATGGTATGTACCACCGAATTGTTCAAACAATGATTTCATTGTAGTTTCCTCCGTAATATATTTATTTTACTACAAATTCATCATACCCAACCATCATTACAAATACTTATAAATGCCGGAAGGGACACTTCCTTATGTGAAGTGTCCCTTTTTGGACCGTTTCCTTTTTTCATGGATTGATACAAGGAAATGCTCATTGTATTAAAGCGTAAAATCTTTTGAAATCAGTGCCTGGATTTCATTGATGAGAAGACTGGTATGATAGCCGTCGGCAGCGGCATGGGAAATTGTGACCGTAAACGGCATTTGATAGCTGCTGTTTTTCATCTGGTATTTTCCATAAGTTATAATCGGAAAGAGATTTGGGCTGCCCTCGGCAGTCATGGTGCTGTATCCGGTAAAAGACAGCCAGGGTACACAGGAAATACAGAAAAAATTAGGGGGCTGTCCGGGCCTGGCTTTGATCCCTTTGTTATTTCCGTATGCAGACAGATCCTCTGTCATCTGCCGGTAGAAAGAGGAAAAGTTTTCGGTGTAGTTCGTCCACAGGTCTGAAAAGGTGTGGTCATCATCGTGAAAAACAGTATAGGAAGGATGGACGATATCCCAATATCCGGGCTGTCCGTCTTCGGAAATACCCATTCGGAATTCTTTCATGCGGTTGATAACGGTTGAGACACAGTAGACAAAGCTCGGATAAAATCTGAGGCCTTTGCTCCTGGTCAGTTTTAAAAATTCTGTTACATCTAATTCAGCGGTCAGGCTGTAACCGCATTTTATTGTTTGGGTAAAATATTCAAAATGTTCTCTTCTCTCCCAAGTCTCGGGGTTGATATGTCTAAACATGAGGCACCTCCATTTTCTAACTATTGTATTTTATTATAAAGGAAAAAGAGCAATGTGTAAAAACAGATTGTTAAAAATATGTATAAGTTTTTTGCTGGGATATGAAATATTTTGCACGTAAGCATGAGGGTTCAGCAGTGTGCAGCATGGAAACACTGTGAATAAGATGTTCAAAAAGCCTGAATTTATGCAGTTTTTCGTTATTTAATTAACGGTGTTTTTAGACGAAAACTATTGTATGACAAATGGAAATTGTATATAATTAGATACAATATTTATAAAGAAAGGGTGATGAGATGAGTCGTTTAGAAATTGTAACGCCGGACCGTGCACAGATTGTAATGGAGGGTCTTTATAAAGATTTGGAGAGAAGGATCGAATCCAGTCCGCCGGGGATCTGCCCGGTCGATATGTCAAGGGCATTTCTTGAGTTATGTCATGCGCAGACATGCGGTAAATGTGTGCCCTGCAGGATTGGTCTTGGCCAGTTGAAAAATCTGATCAATGATGTGCTGGATGGAAAGGCAACCATAGAGATATTGGGACTGATCCGGGATACGGCGCGCTCAATCATGGACTCAGCAGACTGTGCGATCGGATATGAGGCTGCAAATATGGTATATAAAGGAGTGATCGGCTTCAGAGACGACTATCTGGAACATATCATGTACAACCGGTGCCTGATGTCATTAAAACTTCCGGTGCCCTGTGTGTCTTTATGTCCGGCGAGAGTCGATATCCCGGGTTATATTGCTTTGGTCAGGGAAGAAAGGTATGCGGATGCCGTCCGCCTGATACGCAAAGACAATCCCCTGCCGACAACCTGCGGCTTTATATGCGAGCATCCGTGCGAAGCTAAGTGCCGCAGAAACATGATCGATGATTCAGTGAACATCCGGGGATTAAAACGGGCAGCCGCAGATTTTGCCGGCAAAGTTCCTCCGCCGCCGTGCAGTGAAGAGACCGGAAAAAGGGTTGCCATTGTGGGCGGCGGACCGGGAGGACTGAGCGCTGCTTATTATCTGAGACTGATGGGACACGATGTTACAATTTATGAGATGCTGCCGAAGCTGGGCGGCATGTTAAGATACGGCATTCCAAATTACCGGCTTCCAAAGGAACGTCTGGATGAAGATATTGAGGCTATCCTTGCCACTGGTGTCAAGGTGCAATATGGCACTGTCATTGGAAAGAATTGTTCTGTAAGTGAATTGAGGGAACAGCACGATGCTGTCCTGATATCCATCGGCGCCAGCACCGATAAAAAGCTTGGACTCGAAGGAGAAGACGCAAAAGGTGTCATTTCCGCAGTCCAGTTTTTAAGAGATGTAGGCCATGGACGGTGTGAGTGCCTGGAGGGACAGGAAGTGGCAGTGATCGGCGGAGGCAATGTCTCCATGGATGCGGTGCGGACAGCAGTCCGTCTCGGTGCCAGGAAAGTAAGCATTGTCTATCGGCGGAGAGTTGCCGATATGACGGCTTTGGAGGAAGAGATTCAGGGAGCCGTGGCAGAAGGGGTTGAGGTGAAGACCCTGATGGCTCCGTCAAAGATTGAGGTATCAGAAGACGGATATGTAAAAGGAATCTGGGTCACGCCCCAGATGATCAGCAGGATACAAAATGGCAGAGCCAGTGTGAGGCCCACCGGTGAGGAAGATATCTTTATCCCATGTGAGACGCTTGTAGTGGCCATCGGACAGGATATTTTGTATGAGCATTTTGAGGAGAACGGAGTACCTGTTCAGAGAGGCAAGATCAAGACAGAAAAATACGGCGGATTTGACGATATTCCGGGAGTGTTTGCAGGGGGAGACTGTGCAACGGGACCGTCCACGGTTATTTCTGCCATCGCTGCAGGAAAAGTCATTGCTGCAAATATTGATGAATATCTTGGTTTTCATCATGAAATCACCTGTGATGTGGAAATTCCGGAGCCACGTCTTGACGACCGTCCTCCGTGCGGCCGGGTCAATATGACGGAGAGAGAAGCCGGAGAACGTGTAAATGATTTTGAAGGAGTAGAAAACTGTATGTCAGAAGCTGAGGCTTATCAGGAGTCCGGGCGGTGCCTGCGCTGTGATCACTTTGGATTCGGCGTATTTAAAGGAGGGAGGGATACGAAATGGTAACACTGACGATTGATCAAATGAAAGTAACGGTGCCTGAGGGCACGACAATTATGGAGGCGGCAGCTTCCATTCATATCGAGATCCCAAAGCTCTGTTATTTAAAAGGCATTAATGAAATCAGTGCATGCCGCGTCTGCGTTGTAGAGATGGAAGGCAAAGATAAACTGATCACATCCTGCAATAATGTAGTGGAAGAGGGCATGGTCATCTATACGAACAGTCCCAAGGTGCGGTTAAACCGCAGAAAAACGGTTTCGATGCTTCTGTCACAGCATGACGGACAGTGCATCACCTGCAGCAGGAGCATGAACTGCAGCCTTCAGAAGATCGCAAATGATTTTAATATACTGGACAATCCATTTAAAAAAGAATTCGTACATAGAGAATGGGATAAAACATTTCCTTTGATCAGGGATGCGAATAAGTGTATCAAATGTATGCGCTGCATTCAAATTTGTGATAAGGTACAGGGGCTGAATGTATGGGATGTATCCGGCACCGGAGCAAGGACGACGGTGGACGTCTCCAGAAACCGGGATATCCGGGTGGCGGACTGTTCTCTCTGCGGACAGTGCATCACACATTGCCCGGTCGGGGCGCTGAGGGAGCGGGACGACACTTCTATGCTGTTCAGCGCCCTGGAAGATGAAAACAAGATCGTGGTTGCTCAGATTGCACCGGCAGTCAGGGCTGCCTGGGCGGAGCAGCTTGGCCTTTCCAGAGAGGAAGCTCCGGTTGAGAAGATTGTGACGGCATTTCGGAGAATGGGAATAGACTATGTGTTCGATACGACATTCTCTGCCGATCTTACGATCATGGAAGAGGGGAGCGAGTTTGTCAAACGTCTGCAGGATGGAGATTTAGAAGAGTATCCCATGTTTACTTCATGCTGTCCCGGCTGGGTAAGATTTATAAAGACTCAGTACCCGGACATGATTGGAAGGCTTTCCACAGCCAAGTCTCCGCAGCAGATGTTCGGTGCGGTCATGAAGACTTATTTTGCAAAGAAACTTGGAGTAGATCCGGAACGAATCTTTACGCTGTCCATTATGCCGTGTCTGGCTAAGAAAGCGGAAAGGGAGATGGACTTATTCTATGAAGAATATGCAGGCCATGATATTGATTGTGTACTGACCACAAGAGAACTGGACAGAATGCTCCGCGCAGAACATTTAAATCCTCAATTTTTAGAGGAAGGGGAATTTGATTCTCCGTTTGAAGTGGGCACAGGTGCGGGCGTTATTTTTGGGGCAACCGGCGGTGTTATGGAAGCGGCTTTGAGATCGGCTTATTTTCTTGTGACCGGAGAAAATCCGGATGCGGATGCTTTTCATGAGATCCGGGGAGTCAAACGACAGGGATGGACAGAAGCCGAGTTTGATGTGGCGGGAAATGTCATCCATGTCGCCGTAGTAAGCGGTCTTGGTAACACAGGGAAGCTGATGGAAGCCATACGCAGAAAAGAAGTGAAGTATGAGTTCGTAGAGGTTATGGCCTGTCCGGGAGGCTGTGCCGGAGGCGGAGGCCAGCCGATCCATGACGGACAGGAACTGGCAGAAGAGAGGGGATCAAGCCTCTACTTCCTGGACCGGAATACAGATATCCGTTTCTCACATGACAATCCGGACATACAAAACCTCTATGAAGAGTTTTTTGAAAAACCACTGTCTCACAGGGCACACCAGCTACTGCATACTGAACACCAGGTCTGAATCTATCAATCTCTTTGACATGGTTTTCTTTTTTCGCTATAATAGTAACAATTTATGGAGAATGCAAGAAAAGGAGAAGCAGTATGAGCAAGATAGAGATGACGACACCATTGGTTGAGATGGATGGGGACGAAATGACAAGAATTCTTTGGAAAATGATCAAAGACGATCTTTTGTCCCCTTTTATCAACCTGAAGACTGAATATTATGACCTTGGTCTGGAGCACAGAAATGCCACTGATGACCAGGTGACCTTTGATGCGGCAGAAGCCACCAAAAAATATGGTGTTGCTGTTAAATGTGCTACGATCACTCCGAATGCCGCAAGAATGGATGAGTATGACTTAAAAGAGATGTGGAAAAGTCCGAACGGTACAATCCGTGCTATTTTGGACGGAACAGTTTTCAGAACTCCGATCACAGTCAAAGGAATTGAACCGACAGTCCGCACATGGAAAAAGCCGATTACCATTGCAAGGCATGCTTACGGTGATGTCTACAAAGGCGTGGAGATCAAAGTACCGGGAGCGGGAAAAGCAGAATTGGTATACACGGCAGAAGACGGAGCTCAGATAAAAGAGCTCATTCATGATTTTGACGGGGCAGGAATTCTTCAGGGCATGCATAACACAGAGAGTTCGATCAGGAGTTTTGCCAAGAGTTGCTTTACATACGCATTGGATACAAAACAGGATCTCTGGTTTGCCACGAAGGATACAATCTCAAAGAAATATGACCATACATTCAAGGACATTTTCCAGGAAATTTATGATGCAGAATATAAAGAAAAATTTGAAGCAGCAGGTATTGAGTATTTCTATACATTGATCGACGATGCAGTTGCCCGTGTCATGAAGTCAGAGGGAGGCTACATCTGGGCTTGTAAAAATTATGACGGGGATGTGATGAGTGATATGGTATCTTCCGCATTCGGATCTCTTGCCATGATGACCTCTGTTTTAGTATCGCCGGATGGATATTATGAGTATGAAGCGGCGCACGGAACAGTACAGCGCCATTACTACAAGCACCTGAAAGGGGAAGAGACATCCACGAATTCTGTTGCAACCATTTTTGCATGGACGGGAGCCTTAAGAAAGCGAGGCGAATTAGATTCCAATGAAGAGCTGGTTAAATTCGCAGACAGGCTTGAAAAGGCGACGATTGATACGATAGAAGAGGGAACTATGACAAAAGACCTTGCATTGATCACTACGCTTAAGAACGTCAAAGTAGCAAACAGCGGAGATTTTATCAAAGCAATCGCTGAGAAATTATCATACCTTATCGCGTGAAGCGCGTCCACCCGAAGGGTATAAAATACTATCGTTAATTGTCTCCTTCTGTTTAACCGATATTTATCCAGTAGGTTTTCCTCGAACATAAGGAGTTATTCAACAATGAAAAAGAAGATCCTGACTGTCTGGCTGTCAGGATCTTCTTTTAATATTGAAATGGAAAAAATTGCTGATTTTATTTTGACAGAATGGTATAATCAATAGCATAACATTTTCAAACAGATCAGTACTCATCAAACAATGGAATTATCCAACGATAGTTTTTTATCACTATTGGAGGAGCACATTTTAAAGCGTGACGGAGATAGTGGTAATAAACTCATAGATTACTTTAAAATATAGTTACCAAATAACTGCAAAAGAAAAATTTAGAATAACGGAAGGAGGAGCTTGTGGTGTTATCGAATGAAGATTTTCAGCAGCTTGCGGGATTGTTTGATATAAAACTGAATCTGATTCCCCAGCAACTGGGCGCCACAGAAGGACGAATCGAAACAGTGGAGAGCAGTGGGCACTTTAAAAAATAGCAGAGGATCATTCAGAACAAATTAGAAAACAAATGATCTGTTTAAGATGGAAATGTAATAATAGTAAAATTATGGTTGAAAAACAAAGAGAAATGTATTATAATGTAAATTAAGGATGAGGAATCATTCTCACCATATCTTGTACGAATATATCATTCATCTCTTCTCAACTATAAACTACTACTAAATTACGCGGCATCAGATGTACGAATCTCATTTCAACCGAATCTAAATAAAATTCTAATCCTTCCAATCATCGAAGTGAGAATGATTTCCATCCTTATACTGATGCACATGAAAAAAGAAAAAGTTCTTGACATTATTTGGTGCCCTGGAATATAATAATAAAAAATTGAGAAATCCTTTGAGCAAAAGTAAGTAGCATGTCAAGCGGTTTTACAGAGAGCTGCCGGTTGGTGGAAGACAGCAGATACGAGTCATGCGAATGGGTTTGTGAGGAGCGCAGAGAACGCATATTGTCAGTAACTGTCGACGTGATCCCGCGTTACGGGAACGGAGTATAAAAGCTTAGGCGGAGTACTCTAAGAGGAGAGTCTGTAATTTCGGAAGGACTCTTAAATTTGGGTGGCACCACGGTCTATCGTCCCTTGTATGAGGGATGATAGGCCTTTTTTATTTCATAGGAAAGTTCTACGACCTTCCCTATTTAATAAAAACGCACGATGTGAAAAGATAGGAGGATTATATGTTAAGTCCAACATTAGAACAGGTGAAAAATTTATTGACGATTTATCCGACGGTACCGGTGTTTTATGAGGTGCTGGCCGATCATGTGACACCGATTCAGGTATTTATGGCACTTAGAAAGACCGGTACCCCATCTTTTATACTGGAAAGTGTGGAAAACAGAGATCAGTGGGGGAGGTATTCATTTATCGGTGTGAATCCAAAAAAGGAAGTAAAGATAAACGGCACTGAGATAGAAATAGACGGTAAAAAGCAGACAGTGGAAAATCATATTTCATATTTAATCGAGATGGTCAATGCATACCAATCTCCGGTGCTTATTGATAAGCCAAAGCTTACCGGAGGATTTATTGGATATTTCGGCTATGACACGATTCGGTTTGTGGAAAAGAAACTGGTCAATGTGCCGGAGGATGACCTGAACATGCCGGAATGTCATTTGTGTATGTATGATGAGATTATGGCATTTGACCATCTCACGAACCGGGTGATCGTCATTCAGAATGTCCACGGGGATGATGATCTGGAGACAAAATATAAGAGCCTTGAGCCTAGAGCAAGGCAAATGATTGAACAGATCGACAATTTCCGGATGACCAGAAAAGATCGCACAGATAAAAAAGAGACTAAGATTATTTCTAATCTTACAAAGGAAGAGTACCAATCCAAGGTGGAAAAAGCAAAAGAATACATAAGAAACGGTGATATTTTCCAGGTGGTGCTGTCACAGAGATTTGAAGTGGAAAGCGAGGCAGATCCGTTTGATGTTTACCGATGTTTAAGAACAACAAATCCATCGCCGTATTTATACTTTTTTGACTTTGTAGATTATCAGATCGCAGGTGCCTCCCCGGAGATGCTCGTAAGTGTTACCAATGGAATCGTGACTACAAAACCGATCGCGGGTACTGTGCCAAGAGGGACTACGAAAAAAGAGGATGATATTCTGGTCAGACAGCTCATGCATGATCCGAAAGAACAGGCGGAGCACACGATGCTTGTAGATCTTGGGCGGAACGATGTGGGAAGAGTCAGCCGATTTGGAACAGTTCGTGTGGATAACTTTATGTCAGTAGAAAAATATTCAAAGGTTACCCATTTAGTCAGCGACGTACAGGGAGAACTGAGAGAAGACAAAACTGCACTGGATGCTCTTATGAGCATACTTCCTGCAGGCACATTGTCCGGTGCACCGAAAGTCAGAGCCATGGAGATTATAGATGAACTGGAAAATAAAAAACGCGGGCTGTACGGAGGAACCGTGGGATATCTGGCATTTGACGGAAACATCGATACGTGTATTGCGATCCGCACAGTGCTTTTTAAAGATGGAAAAGGCTATGTTCAGGCAGGAGCCGGGATTGTGGCCGATTCAGAACCGGAAAAAGAATACGAAGAGACCAAAAACAAAGCGCTGGCAGTCATCAATGCGATTAAGGAGGCGGCAGAATTATGATTTTATTAATAGACAATTACGATTCATTTACTTATAACATCTGCCAGGGGATCGGCGAGCTGTATGAAAATATTGAGGTCGTCAGAAATGATGAGGCTACGGTGGAAGAACTCGCACAAAAAGAGATCGAAGCACTGATCATCTCTCCGGGACCGGGATATCCGGAGACTGCGGGCATATCAAAAGAGGCAGTCCGGTATTTTGCAGGGAAAGTTCCGGTGCTTGGAATTTGCCTTGGACACCAGGCCATCGGCGAAGTATTTGGGGCAAAAACAGTTCATGCCAAATCTCTGATGCACGGAAAACAGAGTAAGATTCAGATTGACAGCAGCTTTCCTCTGTTTCAGGGACTTCCGGAAACAATTCCGGCAGCCAGATACCATTCTCTGATCATTGAGAGGGAGGGAATACCGGAAGTGCTCACTGTTGCGGCCGAAGACGATGAGGGCCAGATCATGGCTGTAAAACACAGAGACTATGACGTGTACGGCATACAATTTCATCCGGAATCCATTTTGACGGAGTCAGGAAAAATAATCTTTGAAAATTTCTTAAAGATGGCAGGCATAGAGACAAAGGCAGAAAATAAGGTGAAAGAAATAGAACCTGCACAGAAAACTGCAATGAAACCATATTTAGAAAAAATCGTCGAGGGAAGACATCTGACGGCTGATGAGGCATACGAGGCTATGGACTGCATCATGTCAGGAGGTGCGACCCAGGCTCAGATTGCAAGTTTTGTCACAGGGCTGCGCATGAATCATGAGACGGTGGATGAAATTACCGGATTTGCAAAAGTCATGCGCGCAAAAGCGGCCGTTGTTCCCGATGAGACAGAGGCTATTGACATTGTAGGAACCGGCGGTGACTTGGCCAGCAGTTTTAATATCTCCACAACATCCGCTTTTGTGATCGCAGGGGCGGGACAGAAGGTTGCAAAACATGGAAACCGCAGTGTCTCATCTAAAAGCGGAGCGGCCGATGTGCTGGAAGCCTTGGGTGCCAGGATCGGACTTTCCCCGGAACAGAATCAGAGATGCCTGGAGGAAGTGGGAGTCGCCTTCCTGTTTGCACAGACTCACCATGGCTCCATGAAATATGCCGGACCTGTGAGAGCCCAGCTTGGTGTGAGATCTGTATTTAACATTTTAGGGCCTCTGGCAAATCCGGCGATGACAAATTATATTGTACTCGGTGTTTACGAGGAAGATCTTCTGAGGCCTATGGCAGAAGTTATGCAGAATCTGGGTGTGAAGCAGGCAATGATCGTGTACGGGGATGATTGCCTGGATGAGATCTCCATATCCGATACGACCAGTATCTGTGAGATCCGGGATGGTAAGCTGATTTCTTATAAGATCAGTCCGGAAGAATTCGGAATCTCTATGGCAGAAAAGGACTCCATCAAAGGAGGAACATCCGATGAAAATGCGGTGATTACCAGAGAAATCCTGACTGGAAAAGAACAGGGGGCAAAAAGGGACATCGTACTTCTCAATGCGGGAAGCGCCCTTTATACCATAGGGGCCGCAAAAGATATGAAGGAAGGAATCGAGATGGCAAGGCAGTCCATTGATTCCGGCAGGGCCATAGAAAAACTGAACCAATTCATTGAATTTACCAATCGCTATTAGGAGAAAACCAATGATTTTAGATGATATTGTAGAGAAGAGAAGAGAACAGCTTGAGAGAGAAAAAGAAAATTTCCCACTGGAAGATATGAAGGAGATGGCTTTAAATTCCAGGAGGGTCTCTTTGGATTTCAAAGCCGCCCTGAAGGCTGACGGCATTTCCATTATATCTGAAGTAAAGAAAGCATCCCCGTCCAGAGGGATCATCTCAGAAGATTTCCGTCCCACAGAGCAGGCGAAGGCCTATGAGGAAGCCGGAGCAGACGCCATTTCCTGTCTGACAGAGGAACATTTCTTCAAAGGAGCAGACAAATATCTGGCGGACATCAGAGCCAGCGTAAATCTGCCGATCCTGAGAAAAGACTTTATATTTGACGAATACCAGATTTATGAGGCAAAAGTGCTGGGAGCCGATGCAGTCCTGCTGATCGCCGCGATCCTTTCAGAAGAAGAACTTATAAAACTTTCCCGGCTGGCGGCATCTCTGGGACTGTTCTGCCTTACAGAAGTTCACAATGAGGAGGAACTTCAAAAAGTTGTCCGCTGTAAATGTGATATCATCGGCATCAATAATCGGGATTTGAAAACGTTTCATGTGGACTTGAATACTACGAAACGATTGGCAAAACTGGTACCGTATGATGCAGTTCTCGTCTCCGAGAGCGGCATGAAAAACGGAAACGATATAAAGGAAGTGAAAGAGTACGGGGCCGATGCAGTGCTGATCGGAGAGACCCTGATGCGCTCGGGAGATATTAAAAATACAATCAATGAACTGAGAGGGAGTCTATGAGAATTAAAATGTGCGGGCTTCGCAGACCGGATGAAATAATTTACGCAAATGAGTGTCTTCCGGACTATATAGGGTTTGTTTTTGCTGAAAGCAGAAGGAAAGTCAGCGGCGGAGAGGCAAAAAAATTGGGGGAACAGCTGGACCCGCTTGTTAAAAAAGTCGGCGTTTTTGTAAATGAACCGCTCCGGTCACTGATTTCCATATCAGAAGAGGCAGGACTCGACATCATTCAGCTGCACGGAGATGAAGACGACGAGTATATCAGAGAAGTGAGACATAAAACCGGAAAAGAAATATGGAAAGCTGTCCGGGTGAGAACGGCAAAAGATATTCAAGCAGCGCAGGAACTCCCGGCGGATAAGCTTTTACTGGACAGTTTTTCAGAAGAGTCTTATGGAGGCACGGGGAAGGTCATGGATTTTGCTGTGCTTGATCAGGCAGAGATCAGGAAACCGTATTTTATAGCGGGAGGCCTGACGGTTGATAATTTGCCTGTGATCTTGAGAAACACAGAACCGTATGGAATTGATATTTCCAGCGGGATTGAGACCGGCGGAGTCAAGGACAGAGAAAAAATGCGGAAGGTGATACAGTTGTGCAAGAGGAGGAAAGCATGAATAAAATCGGAAGATTCGGAGATTTCGGAGGCCAGTATGTGCCTGAAATCGTAATGAACGCAGTTAATGAACTGAATGAGGCATATGAAAAATATAAAAATGATCCAGACTTTTTGGAAGAGCTGCATGAATATTATAAGAACTATGCAAACAGGCCGTCTATGCTGTATGAGGCAAAGCGTATGACCAGGGATCTGGGCGGTGCGAAGGTATTCCTGAAAAGGGAAGATTTAAACCATACCGGAGCCCATAAGATTAATAATGTGCTCGGACAGATTTTGCTTGCGAAGAGGATGGGTAAGAAGCGTATCATTGCCGAGACCGGAGCAGGACAGCATGGGGTGGCAACAGCCACAGTGGCGGCGCTGTTTGATATGGAATGTGTCGTCTACATGGGAGCGGAGGATGTGGAACGCCAGAGTCTCAATGCTTACCGGATGGAACTGCTCGGAGCAAAGGTAGTGGCTGTGCAGAGCGGGACACGGACCTTAAAAGACGCGATCAATGAGGCTATGAGAGACTGGGCTACGAATATTGAAACGACTTTTTACTGCATCGGTTCTGTTATGGGGCCCCATCCTTATCCGACCATGGTCAGGGATTTTCAGAAGATCATCGGGGAAGAGACAAAACGCCAGATACAGGAGAAAGAAGGAAAATTGCCGGACTGTGTCATCGCATGTGTGGGAGGCGGGAGCAATGCCATGGGAGCTTTCTATGATTTTGTAAAAGATAAGAAAGTGCGCCTTGTCGGAGCCGAAGCAGCGGGAAGAGGAGTTCATACAATCCAGCATGCCGCCACGATCGCCAGGGGGAGCAAGGGTATTTTTCACGGAATGAAGAGCCTTTTTCTTCAAAATGAGGAAGGACAGATTGATGAGGTTTATTCTATTTCCGCAGGGCTTGACTATCCGGGAATCGGACCGGAGCACGCCCACCTTCATGACATCGGCAGGGCAGAATATCTGAGCATCACGGATGAACAGGCGGTGTGCGCATTTGAGTATCTGACAAGGATGGAAGGGATTATCCCTGCCATTGAATCAGCCCATGCGGTAGCTGCGGCAATGGAAATAGTTCCGAATATGAAAAAGGATGAAAGTGTCGTGATCTGTCTGTCCGGGCGGGGAGACAAGGATGTATTTCAGGCAGCAAGATATAGAGGGGTGAAGTTAGATGAGAATTAAAGAAGCATTTGAGAAGAGAAAGACAAATGGACAGAAAGCGCTGATCACCTATATTGTGTCCGGTGATTTTGGATATGAGACTACAAAGAAAAACATCATGAGCATGGTAAATGCCGGGGCGGATATCATAGAAATCGGGATTCCGTTTTCTGATCCCATTGCAGAAGGGATCGTAATCCAGGAAGCCAGCCAGCATTCCCTGGAAGGAGGGACTACACTGGCCGGAATTTTTAAAATGGTCAAGGAACTCAGAAATGAAACTGATACTCCGTTTGTGATGATGATGTACCTAAATACGATCTACCGTTTTGGGACGGAACGTTTTTTTGATCTCTGCAATGAATGCGGGATCGACGGTGTCATCGTGCCGGATATGCCGTTTGAGGAAAAGGATGAGATACAGGGGACAGCCACGGCACATGGCGTTGACAATATCAGCTTGGTGACGCCTGCTTCTCACGACCGAATCGAATCCATCGCAAAAGACGCAGAGGGATTTTTGTACTGTGTCTCATCCATCGGTGTGACGGGGACAAGAAATGAGTTTACCACAGATTTTGACGCGTTTTTTGACGTGATCAAGAAAAATACAGAAATTCCCTGTGCCGTAGGGTTTGGGATTTCAGGCCCCCAACAGGCCAAAAAGATGAGCCGGTACTGTGACGGCGTCATCGTGGGCAGTGCTATTGTAAAGATCATCAGCGAGTATGGGGAAGACAGCCCCAAAAAGGTATATGAGTTTACGAAAGGCCTTCGGGATGCGTTGGATGAATAAAAATTTTTGTGCAAAATGTACAAATTGTATTGGTGAATAAATGTCAGATATTAATAAAATTTAAAAATATTTTTCTGAAAACTTATTAAAATTTTAAAAATGTGGTAAAATAAGTATATAAAGCAAAATGCTGAGACCGGAATTAGCTCCGGTCTTCTTTTATATCATAGAAAAGTTCGTTCTGTGGAATAAAAAAGCCCCTCAAAGAGTGGAGCTTAGGAGATGAAGTGGGATTGTCCACTTTGCTATTTTTCAGAGAAAGGAGCCACACTGCAGTGCAAATAGAGAAACGGATACAAGAACTTATAAAAATGGCCGGTCAGAACCATAATGTCATTCAGCTGGATGAGGTCGATCAGATCTTTGATAAGAGTTTAAGTGAGCAGGAATTTGATTATGTTATCGGCCGTCTGAGAGACCAGAGTATAGAATTTTCAGATTTTACAGCAGCAAGCCAGGCAGACCGGCAGCAGACAGACGCGGCAGAAGCTGAAAATCCTGTGATGGAGGATTCAGTGAAGGCTTATCTGCACAGGATAGGCAGGATTCCGCTGCTTTCCAGAGACCAGGAAGAAAGACTGGCAAAGGAAATTGAAGCGGGAAGCCAGTCAGCAAAAGATAAAATGATCAATTCCAACCTGCGTCTGGTCGTCAGTGTTGCAAAAAGATATGCCGCCGGCAGCAACATGGCCCTTCTGGATCTGATCCAGGAAGGCAATATAGGACTTATGAAAGCAGTGGACAAGTTTGATTACCGGAGAGGGTACAAGTTCAGCACATATGCCATGTGGTGGATCCGTCAGTCTGTCACGAGGGCTATCGCGGACCAGGCCAGGACTATCCGGATACCGGTCCATATGAAAGAAAAGATGGGGAAAGTGAACAATGCGGCCAGAAAATTTCTCGAAAAAAACGGACGGGAGCCAAATGCAGATGAACTGGCAGAATCGATGGGGATCGGCAGAGATCAAATGGATGAGATCATGAGATTGTACAGTGACACTGTATCTTTAGATTCTCCGGTCGGAGAAGAGGAAGACGCGATGCTCATAAATTTTGTGGCGGATGAGAGCATGCCGGAACAATATCAGACGGCGGAGCAGGGAATTCTCTCTGAACAGATAAATGAGATATTGTCGGAACTTACCGAACGTGAACAGACGATTTTAAGGCTGCGTTTCGGGTTTGTAGAAAACAGGATCTGGACCCTGGAGGAAGTAGGGAGAGAATATCATGTGACAAGAGAGCGCATACGGCAGATCGAAGGAAAAGCTTTGAGAAAGTTGAGAATGAAAAAAGAAACGAAATCTCTCAGAGCCTATATTGAAGACTGATTTTGGTAACAAGAGAAAAGATAACTGGGAGAAGGATGTGCCATGCAGGCACTCCTTCCTTTTTTGTTGCATATGAAAGTTCGTCCTATGGACAGGATGCGAACAAATGTATGAAGGAATCATTTGTATTCAGCAAACTGCTTAAAAAATATTTATTTTTGGTCTAACTCTTTTTCCAGGTACCAATACCTGATAAGAAAAAATGTCAGATAATGAGGCAAAGGAGCAGCAGCAAAACAGACAGAAGATAGAAAGTCTGAAGCGAACATAAGAAATACAGAGAATACAGAACCGACAACAGAAGAATCGGAAACCAAAACCAGTACCGAAACGAGCAATTTGCCAAAATATGTGGAAAATTGGGGTGAGGAGCTTAAACAGATCCACGGATAAAGAAAAAATCACAGAAGTGATCTTGGGCGCTGATGAGACGATCGTCCCCTTGGCGAATAAAAAAGGATAGGATAAAGACGGCAACAATATTTCTTTAGATGATTTCTTTGTGGATCAGGAACAGTTTAAAAAGATCAATGAACATAAAAAACAGGGGAAAGTCGGGAAGTTTAAATTGACTTATTCCCATGGAAAAGACAAAAATCTGGATAATATGAGGATACTAGTCGATGAAACACAGCTGGCAGTGATCAACCGGGCAAAGAAAAATGGCAAAACAGGGGTTTTTGGTTTTACGTTTTCTCTGTCAGACGGAAAGAAAGCCACAGTAAAAGTGACATTGACAGGAGATCACAGAGAATCCTTTGGCCCTGACGGAGGAGACTGCCAGCCGGAAACAGAGGAGACTGTGCCGGAATGGGAGTATAAGAAAAGAGCGAGAAGGGGGCGTGTCAGCAGAACAGGAGACGAGAGACAGATTCTGTGTCTCATTCTGGTGTTCGGGACGGCATTGACCGGATTTGCAGCAGGGTTAGGGAAAAAGAAAAAATAAAGAAGGCAGAGTAATAAAAGCTCCTGGGTCCCTTAATGAGTGAGGGGGTACAGGAGCTTTTTGTGAATCTGAACAGATCAGATTTGTCGAGACTATGAAAAAAAGTCTGTAAATAAGATTCTTCTATGATAATGAAGGGCGAAAGTCTTGAAAAACAGGCTTTTCGCCCTTACTTTATATATAACAGTTACAAAA